>NZ_CP121464.1:5105157-5410314 GCF_029690045.1 Janthinobacterium rivuli | reverse complement strand
AGAAGGCATCCTGAAAGGCATGTACAAACTGCAGGAAGGCCAGGCTGACGCCAAGCTGCGCGTACAGCTGATCGGTTGCGGCACCATCCTGCGTGAATCGATCTTCGCCGCCGAACTGTTGCAAAACGACTGGGGCGTGGCCGCGGACGTGTGGTCGGCGCCGTCGCTGACCCTGGTGGCCCGCGATGGCCAGGATGCGGAACGCTGGAACATGGTCAACCCGTCGAAAGAGCAGCGCGTGCCTTACGTGACGTCGCTGATGCAGGACACGGACGGCCCGATCGTCGCCACGACCGACTACATGCGCGCGTTTGCAGAACAGATCCGCGCCTTCATGCCGAAGGGCCGCACTTATAAAGTGCTCGGTACCGATGGCTTTGGCCGCTCGGACAGCCGCGCCAAGCTGCGCGAGTTCTTCGAAGTGAACCGTTATTATGTCACCGTGGCCGCGCTCAAATCGCTGGCTGACGAAGGCAAGATCGACGTGTCGGTGGTGGAGCAGGCGATCGCCAAGTATGGCATCGACGCGAACAAACCGAATCCGGTGACCCAGTAATCGTTGTGCGGACCCGATGATGCCAGGGCGGTGCGAAAGCGCCGCCCTGGCGTGTGTGCGGGTCCATCTGACAAATAAAATAACGGAGCAAGCTATGAGCATTGTGGAAGTCAAAGTCCCGGATATCGGCGATTTCAAGGAAGTCGAGATCATTGAACTGATGGTCAAGCCAGGCGATACGGTCAAGGTTGACCAGTCCCTGATCACGGTCGAATCGGACAAGGCCAGCATGGAAATTCCATCGAGCCACGCCGGTGTCGTCAAGGAATTGAAAGTCAACGTGGGCGACAAGATCGCCGAAGGTTCGCTGGTACTGCTGCTGGAAGTGGCGGACGACGCGTCGGTCCCGGTATCGGCGCCTGCGCCTGCCGCTGCCGCCCCTGCACCGGCTGCTGAAGCCGCACCTGCCGCCGCGCCAGCACCTGCCGCCCCATCCGGCGCGCCAGCCCTGGTCGAAGTGACCGTGCCCGATATCGGAGACTTCAAGGAAGTCGAAGTCATCGAACTGATGGTCAAGGTCGGCGACAGCATCAAGGTCGACCAGTCGCTGCTGACGGTCGAATCGGACAAGGCGAGCATGGAAATCCCATCGAGCCACGCGGGTATCGTCAAGGAATTGAAAGTCAAGGTCGGTGACAAGGTTGCCAAGGGTTCGCTGGTGCTGGTCGTCGAAACGACGGGTGGCGCTGCTGCACCTGCAGCCGCTGCTGCGCCAGCGCAAGCCGCCGCCGCACCAGCCGCCGCCGTCGCTTCGGCGCCCGTGCCTGCCGCAGCACCTGCTGCAGCCCCGGCTCCTGCCGCCGCACCTGCCGCCAACGGCAAGCTGGCGCACGCGTCGCCATCGATCCGCAAGTTCGCGCGCGAACTGGGCGTGGACCTGAGCCGCGTGGGCGGTTCCGGTCCGAAAGGCCGCATCACCCAGGAAGACGTGCAGAACTTCGTCAAGGGCGTGATGTCGGGCGCTGTCGCCGCGCCAAACGCGCCGGTCGCCAAGGCCGGTTCGGGCGTGGGCCTGGATCTGCTGCCATGGCCGTCGCTGGACTTCAGCAAATTCGGCACGACCGAATTGCTGCCGCTGTCGCGCATCAAGAAAATCTCGGGTCCTAACCTGCACCGCAACTGGGTCATGATCCCGCACGTCACGCAGTTCGACGAAGCGGACGTGACGGACCTGGAAGCGTTCCGCGTCGACACCAACGCGGCCAATGCGAAGAACAAGGATGCGGCCAAGCTGACCATGCTGGCTTTCGTCATCAAGGCGTCCGTCGCCGCGCTGAAGAAATTCCCCGCGTTTAACGCTTCCCTCGACGCCAAGGGCGAAAACCTGATCCTCAAGCAGTACTACAACATCGGCTTCGCTGCCGACACGCCGAACGGCCTGGTGGTCCCCGTGATCAAGGGCGCGGACCAGAAGTCGGTGTCGCAGATCGCCCGCGAAATGACGGAACTCTCCTTGCAGGCGCGCGAAGGCAAGCTGAAACCGGCCGACATGCAGGGCGCCAGCTTCACCATTTCGTCCCTGGGCGGCATTGGCGGCACGCACTTCACGCCTATCGTCAATGCGCCGGAAGTGGCCATTTTGGGTCTGTCGAAAGCCTCGATCAAGCCGGTATGGGATGGCAAGGCCTTCCAGCCACGTTTGATGATGGGCACTTCGCTGTCCTACGACCACCGCGTGGTCGATGGCGCGATGGGCGCGCGATTCTCCGTGTACCTCGGCGAAGTCCTGGCCGACATGCGCAAAATTCTGCTGTAAGGAGCGATTGATGAGCACAGTAGAGGTAAAAGTACCGAATATCGGCGACTTCAAGGAAGTCGAAGTCATCGAACTGATGGTCAAGGTCGGCGACACCATCAAGGTGGACCAGTCCCTGATCACGGTCGAATCGGACAAGGCCAGTATGGAGATTCCGTCGACCCACGCGGGCATCGTCAAGGAAGTCAAAGTCAAGGTCGGCGACAAGATCGCCGAAGGCAGCGCGCTGCTGGTGGTGGAGGCGCTTGACGGTGCTGCAGCTCCCGCAGCCGCACCGGCGGCCGCTCCCGCACCAGCAGCAGCACCGGCTCCTGCAGCGGCGGCACCAGCTGCAGCCGTTGCCGCCATCCCGGCCGGCAATTACAGCGGCCAGGTCGACATCGACGTCGACATCGACGTCGACATGATGGTGCTGGGCGGCGGTCCTGGCGGCTATTCGGCGGCGTTCCGCGCGGCCGACCTGGGCATGTCGACGGTCATCGTCGAGCGCTATGCGACCTTGGGCGGTGTGTGCCTGAACGTGGGCTGTATCCCGTCGAAGGCGCTGCTGCACGTCGCTTCCGTGATCGATGAAACGGCGCACATGTCCAACACGGGCGTGACGTTTGCCAAGCCGACCATCGACATCGACCAGGTACGCAAGTACAAGGAAGGCGTTATCTCGAACATGACGGGCGGCCTGGCTGGCATGGCCAAGGCGCGCAAGACGCAAGTCGTCACGGGCGTGGGCCAGTTCCTCTCCGCGAACCACATCGAAGTGACGGCAGGCGACGGCTCGAAAAAAGTCGTGCAGTTCAAGCAAGCCATCATCGCCGCCGGTTCGTCCGTGGTGAAGCTGCCATTCGTGCCGGAAGACCCGCGCATCGTCGATTCGACGGGCGCGCTGGAATTGCGCCAGATCCCGAAACGCATGCTGGTCATCGGCGGCGGCATCATCGGCCTGGAAATGGCGACTGTTTATTCGACCTTCGGTGCGCGCATCGACGTGGTCGAAATGATGGATGGCCTGATGCAGGGCGCGGACCGCGACGCCGTCAAGGTGTGGCAGAAGTTCAACGAGAAGCGCTTCGACAACATCATGACCAAGACCAAGACGGTGGCCGTCGAGGCTCTGCCGGAAGGCATCAAGGTCACGTTTGAAGCGGCTGAAGCAGGTGCCACGGCGCCGGCGCCACAGATCTACGATCTGGTATTGGTGGCCGTGGGCCGCAGCCCGAACGGCAAGAAGCTGGCCGCCGACAAGGCGGGCGTGCAAGTGACGGATCGCGGTTTCATCAACGTCGACAGCCAGATGCGCACCAACGTGCCGAACATCTTCGCCATCGGCGACCTGGTGGGCCAGCCGATGCTGGCGCACAAGGCCGTGCATGAAGCCCACGTGGCTGCCGAAGCGGCATCTGGCCAGAAGTCGCACTTCGACGTCAAGGTGATCCCATCGGTCGCCTACACGGATCCGGAAGTGGCATGGGCCGGCATCACGGAAGACGAAGCAAAAGCCAAGGGCATCAAGGTCGAGAAGGGCCACTTCCCTTGGGCAGCTTCCGGCCGCGCCGTGGCCAATGGCCGCGCCGAAGGCTTCACCAAGCTGCTGTTCGATGCGGAAACGCACCGCATCATCGGCGGCACCATCGTCGGCACGCATGCGGGCGACATGATTGGTGAAATCGCGCTGGCCATCGAAATGGGCTGCGACGGCACCGACATCGGCAAGACCATCCACCCGCACCCGACCCTGGGCGAGTCGATTGGTATGGCCGCCGAAGTGTACGAAGGCGTGTGCACGGACTTGCCTCCACCGCGCAAGCGCTGATGTTGTAGCGCTGTGTCGTAACACTAAAAACCCCGCAAGCGATTGTGGGGTTTTTTACTATCCAACGATTGCCGGCACGCACGCGGGCGACAGGTGAACGATGAAGCGGCGAAATCGCGCTGGCCATCGAAATGGGCTGCGACGGCACCGACATCGGCAAGACCATCCACCCGCACCCGACCCTGGGCGAGTCGATCGGCAGGTTTGCAAAAGCGCGCCGAATTAGGCGTGTGCACGGACTTGCCGCCGCCGCGCAAACGTTGATGGTTTAGCCGCCAGTAGGCACACTCAAAAACCCGCAAGCGATATTGCGGGTTTTTTTTTATCCCTTGATCTGGGCAGCGTAAACCGCAGATGGCTTGTGGCAGATCCATCCCATGTGAACATTGGTGAGTATTGCCGTGTGGAAAAAGTGGCAGAATGGAGGTCTGTCACCATGTTCTGCTTCAATAGAAGCGTGTGATTTTTCCAGGAATGTTGCCAGCGTGGGGTTCGGTCAAATTCCGCTGTACTGAAAGAGTTTTGCAACGATGAAAAAATTTACCGCCCTTCATATTGCCGATGTCCGTTTGCGCCGGGCCGATGAGCAAGAGCAAGCCGTGATGCTGCATGCCTTGTACCAGGACGTGGCCGCTATCCTGGCGGCGGGCAAGAAGATCGATGCGATTTTCTTTACGGGCCAGCTGGTGGCGCTCGACGCCTGTGCCGGCACGACGCCCGTGTATGTCTACGAATACTTCCTGCGCCCCCTGCTGCAGGCGGCCAGCTTGCCTGGCGCGCGCTTCTACCTGGTGCCGGGCAGCCGCGCGCAGGGTGTCGCGGCTGCGGCGCTGGGCAATGCCGGTTTCAGCTTTTTCTCCGCCGACGAGCACGCCAGTGCCGAGCAGCGCGCGCACTACAAGAATATCCACGCCGTGTTTCATGGCCACCAGCATACGGGCGACGCCAGTTCGCTGATGAAGTCGCTGGGCATCCTGTTCAAGAGCAATCCGGGCAGCCTGTACAGTGCGCAAGGACAGATGGCGGCGTTTGCCGTGCTCGAGTTCGGTACAGGCGAGGCCGCGGCCGATGGCGGCGCGGCGGGCACGCAGTGGACGGTGTCCCTGCGCGAGTTCGATGACGTGAGCAAGCACTTCGCCCTGTCGGTGCTGTACACGCCGAATGGTCAGGAAACGGGGCAGGTGGATGCCGAGTATGTGTTTGCCACCTTGCTGCCGCAGCTGGCAGTCGAGCGCGATTATCTCGACGGCTTGCTGGGCAAGGCGGGCGCGCAGCAGCGCGTAAACGCAGGCGTGGCTGCCGATGCGCGCGAATTCCTGATCGAGCTGGCGTTCGTGATGTTCGAAGCCAAGACCGTCTTCCTCAGCGAGGCGGAGCTGGAGCGCTTTGCCAGCGACTATTGTGGCGTGAAGGGCTGGAGCATGGCGGCCGGGGATTGGCTGGCGCCCTTGTATGCGCAGGGCTTGCTGCTGCGGGATGATGGCCAGGTGGCGTTTTCCTTCGATTACTTCCGCACGTATTTCCTGGCGCAGCGCTTTGAAACCTCGTTCGACCTGATGCGCTATGGCCCGGACCGCTACGATGGAAGTGAGTCTTCACTCAGTCTTGATGGCGCGTCAGCGGCCCAGCCTTTCCTGCGCGCGCTGGGCTTGAGCGATGAACGCGCGGCAGCGGCGGTGCCGGAGAGTTGCAGCCGTCCTGGCTGATTTCCCCGGCCAACCGTTCCGCGTCAGGCCGCCAGCGGCTGGCGCAGGGTGCCGTGCAGGAACAGGTCGAGACTGACCGCCACCTTGGCGCGCAATTGCGCCACATCCGGTTGCGCCTGTGGCGGAAACAGCAGGCGCGACATCTGGTCGCCCAGCAGGCAATTGAGCAGGTGCAGCGCCAGCATGGACGGTGTCAATTCCGCGCGAAACAGGGGCGCGATGTCGGGGCGGCTGAAAAACCTCGTCAGCATCTCGCGCGTCTGTCCCGGTCCCACCTTGTAAAACGTTTCCGCCAGTTCCGGGTGCGTGGCCGCTTCGGCCACCACCATGCGATTGAGGCGAATCGCCGCCGGCATGGTGACGAGCTGGACGAACAGCAGGCCGAACTCGCCCAGGATGGTGGGCAGGGGCCGCATATCCGTTTCCAGCGCCGGCATGGTCGAGAAGTAAGAGGCGCGGCGCAATTCCACCACGGCATTGAACAAGCCGGACTTGCCGCCAAACTTCACATAAATCGTGCGCACGGCCACATGGGCTTCGCGGGCGATCATTTCCAGACTGACCTTTCCATACCCCTTTTCCAGAAACAGGCAGCCGGCCGTGTGCAGCAGGTTTTCCATGCGCGCTTCCATATCGGCCGCGCGCGGGCGGCCGGCTGGCTTGCCGCAGCAGGAAAGCTCCTGGACGGCGTCGTCGGATTCTGTATCGGTAGGCAAGTTATCGCTGAGGCCGGGATCGGACATGGTCTGGGTCTCTTTATAAGGTGGAAGGTAAGTGATGGCTCACACTGTAGTGCAAATTAAAATGAAATGCAATCGTTTCATTTCTTGACTTTGGCTTTTCTTTGCCCAATAATGAACATACATCATTTCATTTCCGGAGCAAGTATGTCCAACCAGCCAGGCCAAGCAGAGCACAAGGTGCTGAGTGCCGTCCCACCCGCGGCCCCTGCCGCACCTTCCGCGCCCGCCGCTTCGGCCAGCTCCGCACCACCTAACAATCGCGTGAAAATCATCGCCGGCCTGATCGTCCTGGTTGCCCTGGGCGCCGGCGCCCGCATGTGGTACCGCAGCCACTATTTCGTGGAAACGGAAAACGCTTATGTGGCTGGTCACGTGCATCCCGTCTCGGCGCGCATTTCCGGCGTCGTCACCAAGGTCTTCATTGACGACAATCAAATGGTGAAAGAGGGCGACGTGATCGCCGAACTCGACCCGTTCGACCAGCGCGTGAAAACCGAGCAAATTGCCGCGCAGATCGCCAGCGCCGAGCAGCAAGTGCTGCAAGCGGACGCGCAGATCGCGCAAGTGCAGGCGCAAGCGAGCGGCGCCCAGGCGCAAGTGGCGCAAGCCGATGCGCAATTGCTGCGCGCAAAACAGGATGCGGACCGTTATGGCCAGCTCTACACGAGCCAGATGAAAGCCGTCTCGAAAGCGGAACTCGACGCGGCCAATGCGGCCCGCTCGAGCGCCGTGGCCGACCTGGCCGCCCGCCGCGACAGCGCTTCGGCCGCCAAGGCGCAGATCGGCGCGGCGCAAGCTGCGCGCGACGTGGCCAAGGCACAAGTGGCTGTATTGCGCGTGCAATTGAAGGACGCGGAACAGCAGCTGCAATACAACCGCATCCTGGCCCCTGTCGCCGGCCGCATCGGCAAGCGCAACGTGGAAACGGGCATGCGCGTGCAGCCTGGCCAGCAATTGACGGCCATCGTGCAGGACAACGTCTGGGTCACCGCCAACTTCAAGGAAACCCAATTGGCCGACCTGCACCGCGGCCAGAGCGTGCACGTGACCATCGACGCCATGCCGGGCAAGAAACTGGTGGGTACCGTGGACAGCTTCGCGCCTGCCTCGGGCGCGCAGTTCGCCCTGCTGCCGGCCGATAACGCCACCGGCAACTTCACCAAGATCGTCCAGCGCGTACCCGTGAAAATCGTCTTCCAGCCGGAAGACATCAAGGCCATGAATGGCCGCCTGGTGCCGGGCATGTCGGTGATCGCCGAAGTGGAAGTGAATCAGCCTGAAACGCAGCCGGCCGCGCGCCACGCCGCCGCGCCAGCTGCTCCCGTCGCCCAGACCACCACGCGCTAAGCTTCCATGAGCAGCCCTTCCACCACGCTGGCGAAGCCGCCAGCGTTTCCCGTGATCGACGAGAAAGTCTCCGGGCGCACCTGGCTGGCGGTCGCCGCCGGCATGCTGGGCGCCTTCATGGCGGTGCTCGACATCCAGATCACGAATTCATCGCTCAAGGACATCCTTGGCTCGCTGTCGGCCACCCAGGAAGAGGGCTCGTGGATTTCCACGGCCTACCTGGTGGCGGAAATTATCGTCATCCCGCTCACCGCGCTGCTGGCGCGCGTGTTCGGACTGCGCACCTACATGATCGGCACCACCGCTTTCTTCCTGCTGTTCTCCACCCTGTGCGGCGCGGCCTGGAACCTGGAAAGCATGATCGTCTTCCGCATGCTGCAGGGCTTCACCGGCGGCGCGCTGATCCCGATGGCGTTCACCCTGGTGATGCTCAAGCTGCCGCCATCGAAGCGGGCCGTCGGCATGGCCATCTTCGGCTTGACGGCCACCCTGGCGCCGGCCATGGGCCCGACCCTGGGCGGCTACCTCTCCGAGCTGTATGGCTGGCCATCGATCTTCTACATCAACTGGGTGCCGGGCGTGCTGCTGATCGTCGGCATGATCTATGGTCTGGACAAGGAGCCGCTGCAGCTCAAATTGTTCTGGAAAGCCGACTGGCTGGGCATCTTCTTCATGGCCTTGGGCCTGGGCTGCCTGACCATCTTCCTGGAAGAGGGCAATTCGAAGGACTGGTTCGACTCGGGCTTCATCATCACCTTCGCCGCGCTGGCCCTGACGGGCATCCTGGGCTGGGTCGTCACCAGCGCCACGCGCGCCGAACCGTTCGTCAACCTGGGCCTGTACGGCCAGCGCAATTTTTTAGTGGCTACCGTGCTGTCGGCCGTGACGGGCATGGGCCTGTATGGCTCGGCCTTCTTGCTGCCCCTGTTCCTGGGTCAGATCGCCGGCTACTCGCCGATGCAGATCGGTGAAGTCATCATGTGGGTGGGCCTGCCGCAGCTGTTCATCATGCCATTCGTCGCCAAGCTGTCGTCGACGGTAGACAACCGCATCCTGTGTTCGATCGGCCTGCTGCTGTTTGGCGGCTCGTGCATGATGAATGCCTACATGGACGCGTCCACCGGCTACGACCAGCTGCTGTGGTCGCAGGTGGTGCGTGCGCTGGGCCAGCCCTTTGTCATGCTGACCCTGTCGAACTTCGCCATGAAGGGCATCGCACCGAAGGACATGGCGTCCGCTTCGAGCCTGTTCAACATGACGCGCAACCTCGGTGGCTCGATCGGTATCGCCCTGCTGGCCACGGCCCTGAGCACCCGCGAGCATTTCCATTCGCAGCGCCTGGGTGAAGCGATCAATGCCTATTCCAGCGCCACGCAGCTGCGCATCGACCAGCTGACGTCGTCGTTCATGGCCAAGGGCTATGACGCCGTCACGGCCGGCAACCAGGCCTTGCAGGCGATCGACGGCATCGTGCGCCGCGAAGCGTATGTGATGGCCTACAACGATGGCTTCTTCCTGATCGGCGCCATCCTGCTGGCCTGCATCGTGCCCCTGTGGCTGGCCGACAAACTCAAAGCTCCCGGTGGCGGTGGCGGCGGTCATTGACCGCGCACAGCCCGCACGTGCAGCACCTCAAGAACAAGAAGGTAATCATCATGCAAACAGTATTGACGAAAATCGCGCTGGCCGCTTCCCTTGCCGTGGCGCTCTCCGCCTGCGGCACCGTGGGCCAGGATTTCACCGCTCCGGCGAACGTCGCCGGCAGCGACACCTTCCGCCACGGCGCATCCACGGCGGACGCCGCCCAGCTGCCCAAGGAGTGGTGGAGCATCTACGGCGACGCCACCCTGAACCGCCTCGAGCAAAGCGCGCTGCAGGACAATCCCGGCGTGAAGGCGGCCGGCGAGCGTCTGCTGCAGGCGCTGGCGCAAAGCGGCACGGCGCGCGCCAACCAGGGCCCGAGCGTCAACGTCAGCACGGGTGTCTCGAACTCGCGCACTTCGGCCAACACTTCGCAGGGCCTGGCCCTGGGCAACCGCTCCATCAGCGGCAATAACTTCTCCGTGGGCGGCTCGCTGTCGTATGAAGTCGACTTGCTGGGCCGTGTAAAACGGATGGTCGAAGCGGCCGACTCGCAAGCCCTGGCGGCGCAGGCCGACCGCGATGGCGTGCTGTTGATGCTGTCGTCGCAAGTGGCCAGCAATTACTGGCAACTGCGCGGCCTCGATGCGGAAATGGCGATCCTGAATGGCGCTTTGGACACGCGCCGCGAGTCGGCCCAGCTGGTCGAGGCGCGCTTCAACGCGGGCTTGACGAATGAGCTGGACCTGGCGCGCGCGAAAGTCGAACTGTCGAACGCACAGGCCGACCTGCATGAAGTCAAGCGCCAGCGCAACCAGCTGGAAAACAGCCTGGCCACCCTGACGGGCAAGCCGCCATCGGCGCTGCAATTGCCGGTGGCCGCCGAGCCGTCGGCATTACCGCTGCCGCCCGCCATTCCCGTCGGCCTGCCCGCCAGCCTGCTGGCGCACCGCCCGGACCTGGTCTCCAGCGTGGCGGGCCTGCGCGCGGCGAATGCGCAAGTGGGCGTGGCTGAAGGCGCGTTTTATCCGACGCTGCAACTGACGGGCAATTTCGGCTACGCCTCGGAAAAGCTGCGCGACCTGGCGCAGGGCGGCTCGCGCCAGTTCAGCTTTGGTCCGCTGGCCCTGTCCCTGCCGATCTTCGACGGCGGCCGCAACCAGGCCAATCTTGACCTGTCCAAGGCGCGCTATGCGGAAGCCGTGGCGAACCACGAAACGAAGCTCTTGACGGCCTTGCGCGAAGTGGAAGATGCCTTGTCCGACGTGGAGCAGCGCCAGTTGCAGGGCGACGCGCAAGCTTTGTCGCAAGCAGCGGCGGCGCGCGCCTACCTGGTGGCGCGCACGCGCTACGAGCGCGGCATCTCGACCTACCTCGACGTGACGGATGCGCAGCGCAGCTCACTGGCCGCGGACCGCGCCGCCGCGCAGATCAAGACGCAGCGCTTGCTGGCGACGGTCGCCGTGGCGCGCTCTTTGGGGGCAGGTTGGCAGCCGGATGGCGAGCTGGCCAAGCTGGCATCCGCGCCAGCCGCGAAGGTGAACTAGGCACGACGATTACGTGAGCGTGGCCGGTGGCGGTGTCGCCGCCGGCCCGTAGCGTTCCAGCAGAAAATCGATGAAGGTCGTCAGCTTGGGCGTGGGCTGGCGGTCGCGCGGATACAGCACATGCATCAGGCGCGGCGCCGGCACGTAATCGGTCAATAGCGGAACTAGTCTTCCCGCCGCGATATCGTCGGCCAGTAAAATCTCCGCCTGCATGACGATGCCGAAGCCGTGCAGGGCTGCCATGCGCAGCGCCTGCCCATTGTTCGAGCGGAAGCGGCTCTCGGCCGCAGCGCCATCGTGGCGCGCTTCCTTGCCGCTCAAACGCCAGCGCATGTGGCGCGACCACTGCATGAAATCCACGCATTCGTGCCACGCCAGGTCGTCCGGCGTGCGCGGCGTGCCGTGCTTTGCCAGGTAGGCGGGCGAGGCGCAGATCACCATCGCATACGGCCGCAAGGGCCGCGCCACCATGCCGGAATCTTCCAGCTTGCCGATGCGGATGGCCGCATCGAATCCTTCCTCCACCAGATCCACCATCCTGTCATTCAAATTGAGTTCCAGGCTCACGTCCGGATAGGCCGTCAGATACTCGGCCATCAGCGGCGCGATGCATTCGCTGCCGAAGGACACGGGCGCCGTGATCTTCAGCTTGCCGCGCGGTGCCGTGCGCATGGCTTCCGCGCCCCGTTCGGCCGCATGGATGCTGGCCAGGATCTGGCGGCACTGTTCCACATACTGCTGGCCGATTTCCGTCAGGCTTTGCCGGCGCGTCGTGCGCGCCAGCAGCCGCGCACCCAGCCGCTCTTCCAGCTGTTTGATGTGCTTGCCCACCATCACGGGCGAGATGCGGAAGGTGTCGGCGGCCGCCGTGAAACTGCCCTGGTCGACGACGGACACAAAGATTTCCATGCTGCGCAATTTATCCATGGCGCCTTGATTGCAAACTCTGAGTTGGTAATCTTGTAAATTCTAGCGTATTTATTCCTTTTTGTAAGCGGCGCATACTGGCTGCATCGTTCAACCCATACAAGGAAGCAGCATGAAAATCGTCATCATTGGCGCCAGCGGCACCATCGGCAAGGCCGTCACCGCACAACTGGCGCAACGCCATGAAATCATCGAAGTGGGCAGCCGCAGCGGCACGCACCAGGCCGACATGGGCGACATCGCGCAAGTGCGCGCCCTGTTCAAGCGCATCGGCAAGGTCGACGCCGTCGTCGTCACGGCCGGCAAGCTGCATTTCGGCCCCCTGGCCGATTTCACGCCCGAGCAATTCCAGCTGGGCCTGGACAGCAAACTGATGGGCCAGGTCAACGTGGCGCTGGTGGCGCAGGAATACCTGAACGACGGCGGCTCGATCACCCTCACCAGCGGCATCGTGGCCGACCAGCCTATCCGCTTCGGCGCGGCCGCCAGCATGACCAACGCGGCCGTGGAAGGTTTCGTGCGGGGCGCCGCCATCGAGTTGCAGCGCGGCGTGCGCATCAATGTCGTCAGCCCGACGGTGCTGGCCGAATCGCTGGAAGCATATGGTCCGTTCTTCTATGGCTTCGAGCCGGCCGCCGCCAGCAGAGTGGCGCTGGCTTACAGCCGCAGCGTGGAAGGGGCGCAGACGGGGCAGGTGTACAAGGTCTGGTAAGCCGCTTGCCATGCCATGGGGGCAGGTGGGACAATCGCAGGCTGAACAAGGAAGCGGACGCGCAGTAACAGCGCGGGGCGCTTTCTTGCTGTGAACCATACACCGAGGCCCCATGAAAAACATCCTGATTCCCCTGCTGATGGCCGCCGCCGTCGGCAGCGCTTGCGCCGCAACGCCAGCCGCCCCCGCTACGGCGCAACAATTGACCAGCATGAGCGCCCGCTATGCGCCCGTCGCGCTGACTGCCGATGTCACGCACCTGTCCGCGGGCGATCGCCAGGCCATCGCCAAGCTGGTCGAAGCGGCCAAGCTGGTCGACGTGCTGCAGTTGCGCCAGCGCTGGTCCGGTAACGAAGCGCTGTGGGCCGCATTGAAGAAGGACAAATCAAAGCTGGGCCAGGCCCGTTTGAATTATTTCTGGATCAACAAGGGACCATGGTCGGTGCTCGACGCCCACGCCTCGTTCATGCCGGCCAGCTATGCCGGTATCGCCATTCCCGCGCACAAGCCGGAAGCGGGCAATTTCTATCCGCAGGGCGCCACCAAGGCCAGCCTGGAAACGTGGATGAATGGCTTGCCGGCGGACGACAAGCAGCAGGCGCAATGGTTCTTCACGACGATTCGCGCTGGCAAGGATGGCAAGTACCAGACCGTCAAGTACTCGGATGAGTACAAGGTGGAGCTGAAACAGCTGGCCAGGCTGCTCGACGAGGCGGCCGCCGCCACGGACAACGCGTCGTTGAAGAAATTTCTGACCCTGCGCGCCAAGGCTTTCCTCGACAACGATTATCTGCCGTCCGACTTCGCCTGGATGGATCTCGATTCGCCCGTCGACATCACCATCGGCCCGTATGAAACGTATAACGACGAGCTGTTCGGCTACAAGGCCGCGTTCGAGGCCTACGTGAACATCCGCGACCAGGCGGAAACGCAAAAGCTGAACTTCTTTGCCAAGCACATGCAGGAACTGGAAGACAACTTGCCGCTCGAGGCCCAGTACCGCAACCCGAAAGTGGGCGCGCTGGCGCCGATGGTGGTGGTCAACCAGGTGTATGGCGCCGGCGACGGCAACATGGCCGTGCAGACGGCTGCCTACAACTTGCCGAACGACGAGCGCATCATCAGCGCGCGCGGCTCCAAGCGCGTCATGCTGAAAAACGTGCAGGAAGCCAAGTTCAAGGCCACCCTGACGCCGATCTCGAAACTGGTGCTCACGCCCGAAGCGCAGCAGGACGTCGACTTCAATTCCTTCTTCACGCACATCCTCGCGCATGAAATCATGCACGGCCTGGGCCCGCACGCCACCGTCGTCGACGGCAAGCCTTCGACGCCGCGCCAGGACTTGAAGGAAGCCTATTCGACCATCGAAGAAGCCAAGGCCGACATCACGGGTCTGTTCGCGCTGCGCTACATGATGGACAAGGGGCAACTGAACGATACCCTGGGCCAGGGCGACGCGGCCGAGCGCAAGCTGTACAACACTTTCCTCGCCTCCGGCTTCCGCACCCTGCATTTCGGCCTGACGGATTCGCACGCGCGCGGCATGGCCATCCAGATGAATTACATCCTCGACAAGGGCGGGTTTGTGTCCTTGGGCGATGGCAAGTTCGGCGTTGATTTTGGCAAGATCAAACAGGCCGTGATCGACCTGGACCGTGAATTTCTGACCATCGAGGCGACGGGCGACTATGCGCGCGCGAAAGACCTGATGACCAAGTACGTGGTGATCCGCCCTGAAGTGCAAGTGGCGCTCGACAAGATGAAGGCTGTACCCAACGATATCCGTCCGGAATTCGTCACGGCCCGCGCGCTGGAGCAAGCGGCGAAGAAATAAGCTGACCTTGATTATTATCAGTGTGAAAAACCGGCGCATTCTGCGTCGGTTTTTTTTCGTCTTTATTTATGAAAAGTTGCCAGTTTTTCCTTGTGGAAATATTTTCACCGCTTACTCTGCAGTGGTAAATCTTCCTTTCTTCCCGTCGATCCCATGTTGAAACTGTTTTCGCTGTTGTGTGTGTCCCTTGCCTTGCCCGCCGTGGCCGCCGCCCAAATCACTGATCTGGAAACCCGCTGGCTGCAGGCGGGCCAACCCGTCATCGAGTACGCACGCAGGCAGGGCTTGCCCATCGATATCATCGTGCAGCCGCAGGATGCGCCCGGCGCCGTGCCGCTGGCGCTGGGCTACGCTGCAGGGCGCTGCAAGCTGGTGCTGTCCTTGCGCGGCAATGCGCAGGCGGACAGTATCTTGCAGGGCGTGCCAGCCGCGCGCCACGGCCTGATGATGGAAGCGATGACGGCGCATGAGATCGGCCACTGCCGGCGCTATGCGCAGGGCGACTGGCATGCCTTGCCACGCGGCTTTGTCGAGCCGCGCAGCATGCAGCGAGGCAAATTGACCCCGCTGGCGCAGGAGCTGCGCGAGACGCGCCGTGAAGAGGGCTATGCGGATCTGGTGGCCCTGGCCTGGATGCATGGACGCCATCCCGGGCAGTACCAGGATGTGCTCGCCTGGATGCGCGGCGTGCGTGCGGCTGGTGAAGTCGCAAGCGGCGGTGTAGGCAGTTCGCACGCCACGCAAGCATGGCTGGCGCTGGCCGATGGCGCCGGTGTATTTGATGAGTCCGCTTCAATATTTGAACAGGCGCAAGTATTGTGGCGGAAGGGCTTGAGCGGGGACAAATAAACGCTGATTTTTATGTGAATGGACTGTCAGCGTGTGCTGTCGCACGGAGCTTTGTGCGCGGCAGGGGTCTAATCTGGGCATCAACTAACCAGAGAGGAACCATCATGAACAAAATGATCGCACTCATGCTGGCCGCCAGTGCCAGTGCCCTGCTTGCCGCCGCGCCCGCGTATGCGCAGGATGCCTCGTACAAGAGTTTGACGGACAAGGCATCGGCCGACTACAAGCAGGCCAAGGCCGCCTGCGACAGCCACAGCGGCAACGCGAAAAAAGTCTGCGTGGAAGAAGCCAAGGTGGCGCGCGCCAAGGCCGATTCGGACGCCGTGGCGCAATACCGCAACACGCCGCGCGAACTGGGCAAGGCCCGCAAGGACGTCGCCAATGCCGAGTATGACCTGGCCAAGGCCAAGTGCGGCGACCGCACGGGCGCCGACAAAACCACGTGCATGAACGATGCCAAGGCGGCGAAAACGGCCGCGCTGGCTGACGCCAACACGGGCGCCAGGGATGGCACCAACGTGGCGCAGAATCCGCCCGCCACGACGAAGGAAAACTGCGACGCCATGGATGCGACCGCCAAGGCCGCCTGCGTGACGCGCAACGCGGCCGGCAGCACCAAGACGGCCGTGGCCGACTCCGTCATCACGACGAAAATCAAGGCTGACCTCGTCAAGGACAATGACTTGAAAGCGCTCGACGTACACGTGGAAACGGTCAACGGCGTCGTCATGCTCAGCGGCTTCGTGCCTTCCCAGGCGCAAGTGAAAAAAGCCGCCGACCTGGCCCGTGGCGTGGAAGGCGTGACGGATGTGAAGAATGGCTTGAAGGTGAAATAAGCGCATTCTGCGCCGGCGCTCAAGCCAGGACTGGAGCCGTACGCAGCAATACGGCTCCAGTTTTTTTTGATTGTATAAATTATGATCATAATATAACATGAGGAAAATCCTGTCGGCTGATGCTGACCGGTATCTACTTTTTCTCATGAGGACTGCATGCTTTCCTATCCTTTTTCGCAATGGCTGGCGCGGCGCGGCGTGCACTTTGCCTGGGTCATCGTCGCCATCACCTTCCTCACGGCATTGACCTCGTCCGCCGCGCTGGGTTTGCCGGGTGCGCTGATGCAGCCCTTGAGCCGCGAATTCGGCTGGGATGCCGAGCAGATTTCCTCGGCCCTGGCCGTGCGCTTCGTGCTGTTTGGCCTGATGGGGCCGTTCGCCGCCATCCTGATGGAACGCTTTGGCTTGCGCAATGTCATCTGCGTGGCGCTGGGCCTGATCGCCGCCGGCATGCTGCTGGCCACGCGCATGACGCAGTTCTGGCACCTGGTGGCCCTGTGGGGCATCCTGCTGGGGCTGGGCTCTGGCATGACGGCGCTGGTCTTGAGCGCCGTGGTGGCGAACCGCTGGTTCGAGACGCACCGGGGCCTGGTCGTAGGCGTGCTGACGGCCAGCTCGGCCACGGGCCAGCTGCTGTTCCTGCCCGTGGGCGCCTGGCTGATCGAGCACTACGGCTGGCGAACGGCCGTCATGCCCGTGTTTGCCGCCTGCGCCATCGTCGCCGTGCTGGCTTTCCTTTGCATGCGCAACCGTCCCCAGGACGTGGCCTTGCGGCCCTACGGCGCCGACCCGGCTACGCCCCTGATGGTGGCGCCGGCCGCGAAGATGACATTTGCCACACCGTTCCTGATTTTGCGCAGCGTGGCGGCGAACCGCACCTTCTGGATACTCTTCGGCACCTTCTTCATTTGCGGCCTCAGCACCAATGGCTTGATCCAGACGCACTTCATTTCCCTGTGCGGCGACTCGGGCCTGTCCGCCGTGCCGGCCGCTTCCGTGCTGGCCATGATGGGCGCGTTCGACCTGTTCGGCACGATCCTGTCCGGCTGGCTGTCGGACCGCTATGACAACCGCAAACTGCTGTTCTGGTATTACGGTTTGCGGGGTCTCTCTCTGTTCTGGCTGCCGTATTCGGAATTCACCCTGTACGGCCTGTCGCTGTTCGCCATGTTCTACGGCCTGGACTGGATCGCCACCGTGCCGCCCACCGTGAAACTGGTGGGGGCCACGTTCGGGCGGGAGCGGGCGGGCATGGTCTTCGGCTGGATATTCGCCGGCCACCAGCTGGGTGCCGCCGTGGCCGCGTACGGCGCGGGCCGCATCCGCACCCTGATGCTGACCTACAACCCGGCCCTGTTCGCGGCCGGCGCCGCCTGCCTCGTCGCCGCGTTGCTGGTGCTGGCGATCCAGCGCCAGAAGGCGGCCGTGGCAGCCGCTCAGCCTGCATGAAAAAAGCCAGGCCCGCGTGTGCGGAGCCTGGCTTTCAAGTAGCGTGCGGCGCGATTAATTCAAATACTTTGCCAGCCATCCTTCGACTTCGCTATAGAAGAAACGGCTGTTCTCGCCCTTCAAGATCCAGTGGTTTTCGTCCGGGAAGACCAGCAGTTTTGCCGGCACGTTCAGGCGTTGTTGCACGGCAAAGTTCATCAGCGCATTGTTGGCCGGCACGCGGTAATCGAGCTCGCCCACGGTGATGAGGATCGGGGTCGTGAAACCCGTGCCTTTTTCGTGATTACCCGCTTGCATGATGGGGCTTTGGTCGCGCCACACGGGCAGGTTCGACCAGACGGGGCCGCCTGCATTCGTTTCACGGCCGAAGCCGCCATCGCTGGTGCCCCATTGCATGATCAAGTCCATTTCGCCCGCGTGCGAGACGATGGCCTTGTAGCGCGTGGTGGTCGCTTGCAGCCAGTTGGCCAGGTGGCCGCCATAGCTGGCGCCGCCGGCAGCCAGTTTCGTGCTGTCGATAAATGGGTATTTCTTGATGGCTTCATCGACGCCCTGGTTGACCTCGTCGCCCGGACCTTTCAAGGGGTCGAACTGAATCGAGCGCGAGAATTCCTCGCCATAGCCGGTGGAGCCCTTGTAGTCGGTCAGCAGCACGACATAGCCTGGCTTGGCCAGCAAGTGATAGTTCCAGCGCAGCACGAACTGGTCGCGCCACATGCTGGCCGCGCCGCCGTGGATGACGGTAAACAGCGGGTATTTCTTGTTCGGATCAAAATTGGCCGGCTTGACAAGCATATTGTGGATCTGGCGGCCATCGGCCGTCGTGAACCAGAAGTGCTCGGGTGCCTGCCAGTCGATCTTGCTGGCTTTCTCCGTGTTGAAGGCCGTCAAGCGCTTTGGCTGCTTGCCGTTGAAGGCATAGATTTCCGGCGGGTTGATAGCGGACTCCCACACGCCGACCAGGGCCTTGCCGCCGCTGCTCAGCGAATTGATGGTACCCGTCGGCAAGGATGGCTCCTCGCGCAGGTCGCCGCCTTTGGTATCAATCGAGTACAGCTTTTCCAGACCCGCATGTTCATAGCTGAACAGGATGCGCTTGCCGCCTTCGGGCAGCACGAAGCGGGAAATTGAACGGTCCAGCTTGGCTGTCAAAATTGTTGGCGCCGGGTTGCTCATCGGCCAGGCAAAGCTGGCCAGGCGTTTCACGTCATACACCTTGCCTGGCGTTTGCGCGTCGCTCAAGGCGAACAGGGTCTTGCCGTCGGCCGCGAATTTCAGGCTGCCATAGCTGTGTTTATCCTGCGTCAAACGCTGCGCTTCGCCGCCCGCCACGGGCAGCAGATACAGTTGCGAAACGACGGCCTCGCGCTGGGCCGCATCGCGGTTGGTCGCCGCGTTGAAGACGACAGCCTTGCCGTCCGGCGTCCAGACGGCGTCCAGCGATTGTCCTTCGTCGCCCTGGCCGCCGCCAAAGCCCGGCAGGGTGGCCAGTTGCGTGCCCGACAGGATGTCGCGCGCTGTGTTCTCACCCTTGGCGTCCGCTTGCGCATCGACGACGAACAGGCGCACTTGCTTGTCGGTGAGCCATTTGTCGAAATAGCGGGGCGCCGTCGTTTCATACGAGCGGGCGCTGTGTTTGCGGTCCTTGCGCTCTTTCGCGCTTTGCTTGACGTCGGCTTCCGTTTTGTTGCCTGGATAGATATCGCTGATGAACAGCAATTGCTTGCCGTCCGGGCTCCATTTCGGCATGCGCGCGCCCATGGTCAAGCTCGTCAACCGTTGGGCTTCGCCGCCGGCGGCAACGTCGAGGCGATAAATCTGGCCCGCTTCATCGCCGTCGCGCTTGGCAACGAAGACGAGCTGGCGGCTGTCCGGCGACCAGGCCACGGCGCTTTCGCCGCTTTTGGAATAGCTCAGGCGGCGCGCGGGGCTGTCGTCAAGCAGTGACTTGATCCACAGATCCGACCATTGTTCCTTGCTATCGTAGGCGCTGTCGACCACGGAAAACACGGCCCACTTTCCATCCGGGCTGGCGACGGGCGCGCCCACACGTTTCATCAGCCACACATCTTCATGCGTGATGGCGTGTCTGGCTTGCATTTGCGTGGCGGCAACTGGGGTGGTGGTGTTGGTATCGGCGGCATGGGCAAGCGAGGCGCAGGCCGCTGCGATCAGCAGCGAGCCGAGGGAACGGCGAAGACGGGGTGAGGTCATGGGCGTAGTCCGGAGTAGTGAAAAAAGTACAGCGGGCAACATTATTGCCCATGCTTTCCCGCATTGCCAAGGCTGGGTACCGTTACTTACCAAGTGGGACGGTCACGTATCGGGCGGGCGCGCCATGGCTGATCAGTTAAACTTGTTCTTTTACTGACGCTACCTTTGGCCGGCCATGAAAATTTGTCTACCCTTATTGAAAACGGCATTGCTGGGCGCGAGCTGCCTGCTGGTGGCCCCGGTTTTTGCCGCCGCGCCCGCTCCCTACCCGAACACGAGCGCCATGGGCGTCGGTCACGCGGAAAGCACGGCCTGGTATGCGGGCTGCCTGAAGGTCAAGGATGCGGCGCCGCCGCCCGCCGACCTGCCGGCGCCATCGGCCGTGGCGTCCCTGCAGCAATGCCAGGCTACCGACCTGTACTACGATACCAAGAGTATGTCCGCGCCCAAGCCGGCCGACTGGCGTCCCGCGCGCCATTGCGCCATGGCTACGCAGAACAGCGCCGTCCTGATGATGCTGTACCAGAATGGACAGGGCGTGCAAAAAGACCCGTTGCTGGCGCTCAAGTATGCGTGCAGCATCGACGCGGCGCCGGCCGAGATGCGGGGCCGTATCGAGCACTTGCAGAAGATCAATGCCAGCGGTCGCGGCATGATCGATTTGTGCGACGACATCACCAGCGGCTACATGATGGGCGTGTGCAGCGCCATCGATGCGCGCCAGAAGCAAAGAGTGCGCGGGCAGGCGACAGCCAAAGTCAGCGAAGCAATGCCTGCCGTGGCGCAAGCGTCGCTGCAAAAACTGCAGGCGGCGGCCAGTAAGTTTGCCGATGCGCGTGCGGCCAATGAAACGGACTTGAGCGGCACTGCGCGCGCCGCCCTGAGCATCGCCGCCCGCACGGCCGAGCTTGATCTGCTGGCGCACGATTTGCGTGACTACGAAGCGGGCAAGCTGCCGGCCAGCAGGACGAAGGAGCAGGCGGCGGCGCTCGACAAGGAGCTCAACGCCATCTACGGCAAGCTCATGAAAAAGCCGGCGCAAACCCATGCGGGCGCCGTGGGCAAGGATGGCGTCCGCGCCACCCAGCGCCTGTGGCTGGCGTATCGCGATGCCTGGATGAACTTTGGCGCCGTGCGCTATCCATCCGTGACGAGCGAAACCTGGGCGGCCATGCTGACGTCGCGGCGCAATGTGCAACTGCAAGACTTGCTGGAGAACTAAAACATGCGGGAAGCGTACTACCACGAAGACGATTTTTGCATGATCGAACTGCTGCCGCTCGATAACTTGCAGCACTGTCTGACACAGATGGGTGAGCAAGAGGTGTTCGCCGACGCGCACCGCAGCGGCGCCGGCTGGACGCAGATGTACGTGCCCGAGGCGCCGCCGTCGCAGATGGGCGTGCTGGGCCTCACGGCGGACCAGCTGCGGCTGGCGCTGGCGGACGCCTTGCCGCCGTATGACGCCGTCTACACGGGTTACAGCAGTTACCGCGTGGAATGCAAGAACGTGCTGGCCTTTGGCGGCGAGAACACGGAAACCCTGTTTGCCGGCCTGGACGACAAGGGCATCGTGTGCGACCTGTGGTGCAGCGACGCCATGCCCGAGCTGTTGCTGTTGCCCTTGAAAGAGCAGTTGCTGCTGGCCGACTGGGGCGCGGGGTTTGCGTGCCCGCTGGCCGATGGCGACTTGTTTGCCCGTTATTTAGAGGAATACGAACTCGACTAGGGTTTATTCGCAGGCGATGGCGTTCGGCTGCGCCACTTTCACCACCGACGCCAGGCGCGCCATGTCGTTGCCGTCGCCTTGCTCCACATACGGTTGATAGCTGTCGATGACGATGCGCGCACGCGCCTGCCAGCCGCAATTGTCGGCCTGGCGCGCGGGCACGCGCAGCAACCGGCGCGCCTCGCCATCGTTGGAAAAACAGAACCACGCAGCGTGCGTGGCGGCAGGGCGCGGCAAACGGCCCCACTGCGCCTTGTCGGGCGCGAAGCAGACGCGGTTGCCGATGATGTCCAGGCTCATCTCGTCCGTGCGCGCGCTGTACTGGCCGTCGAGCACGATCGGCGTTTGCGTTTGAGCATGGGCGGACAGGCAGGCGGTGGCAAGCAACAGGATGGCGGCAAGTTTCATGCGTTTCTTTCAGGGCTGGCAAGACGAAGAGCCAGTATAACCGTGAGGGCCGGAAACGAAAAAAGCCCATCCGTGAGGATGGGCTTTTTAGTACTGCGCATTCGTGGTAGGCCGTGCGGGATTCGAACCTGCGACCAACGGATTAAAAGTCCGCTGCTCTACCAGCTGAGCTAACGACCCGAAAGAGGCCGCATTATATATCAGTTGAAAAAGAATGCAAAGCATTCCTGCGAGAAAGTACTGGCCAGCTAGGGCAGGGCTGCCGTGAGCTTCAGCACTTCGTCGATGCTGCTCGTGCCATCGATGATTTTACGGGCGCCGGCGATGCGCAGCGGCGTCATGCCGTCGAGGATGCTCTGGCGGCGCAGCGCGTGCAGGTCGGCGCCGGCCTTGACCAGCTGGCCGAACGCTTCCGTCACGCTCAGCAGTTCATAAATGCCGGCGCGTCCCAGGTAGCCGCTGTGCCGGCACAGGGCGCAGCCGACGGGGCGGTACGCTGCGGCCGGCCGCTCCAGCTGGCCGCCCGTCAGGCGTTGCCAGGCAGCGACGCCGGGGGCGTCGTCCAGCTGTTTGCAGGCCGCGCACAGGCAGCGCAGCAAGCGCTGCGCCAGCACGCCGGCCAGGCACGCTTCCAGCAGATAGGCGGGCACGCCCAGTTCCAGCAGGCGCGTGACGGCCGAGGGCGCGTCGTTGGTGTGCAGGGTCGACAGCACCAAATGGCCCGTCAGCGCCGCCTGGATGGCCATCTCGGCCGTGGCCAGGTCGCGGATCTCGCCCACCATGATGATGTCGGGATCTTGCCGCATCAGCGCCCGCACGCCATCGGCAAACGACAGTTCGATGCCGGCCTGGGATTGCACCTGCATCTGGTTGAAGGCCGGTTCGACCATTTCGATGGGGTCTTCCACCGTGCACACATTGACTTCGCTGCTGGCCAGCGCCTTCAGGGTGCTGTACAGGGTGCTGGTCTTGCCCGAGCCGGTGGGACCCGTCACGAGCACGATGCCGTGCGTGCGCGCCGTCAGCTGGCGCCAGCGTTCGGCGTCCGCGGGCGGAAAGCCCAGGTCAAACAGGCTCTTGACGGCCACTTCCGGGTCGAAGATGCGCATGACGAGTTTTTCGCCGAAAGCCGTGGGCAAGGTCGACAGGCGCAGCTCGATTTCCTGGCCCTGCGCATTGCGCGTTTTGATGCGGCCATCCTGCGGGCGGCGCTTCTCCACCACGTCCATACGTCCGAGCAACTTGATGCGCGCCGTCATGGCCAGCAGCACCACGGGCGGCAGCTGGTAGGCCTGATGCAGGCGGCCGTCGATGCGCAGGCGCACGAGGCCCGCGTCGCGCTTCGGTTCCAGATGGATGTCGGAGGCGCGCTGGGCAAACGCGTATTGCCACAGCCAGTCGACGATGCGCACGACGTGCTGGTCGTTGGCGTCCAGGCTGGTCTTGTTGCGCCCCAGCTCCACCAGTTGTTCGACATTCTGGCGCAGCGCCAGGTCTTGCGTGGACGCCTGCCTTGCCACCTTGACGGAACTGGCCAGGCTGAAAAATTGCGCGATGGCGTCGGCGATGTGCAGCGGGTTGGCGATGACCAGGCTCAGTTTGCGCGGCGCCAGGTTGCCCAGCTGCGCCTGCCAGGCGAGCGCGTACGGCTGGGCCGTGGCGATGACGATGCGATCAAGCGTGCTTTCCACGGGCAGGATGTTGAAGCGGGCCGCATAGCCGGCCGTCATGACGTCGGCCACCTGGCTGAAATCGATGTGCAGGGGATCGATGCGCACATACGGCAGGCTGGAGCGTTGCGCCAGCCAGGCGCACAGGGTGTCGAGCGTCAGTGCGCCGTGGGCGATGCTGCACAGCGGATGCAGGGCGGGTGCCGGCAGCAGGGCGGCCTGGGCGTCGATGGCGGCCGCTTGTGCCGCATCGAGCAAGCCGTCTTCCTGCAGCCAGGCCAGCAGCTGCGGCAGTTGCAGCTGCGTATCGGGAGCGGTGAGAGAGGGAGGAGGGGATGCGGGCATGGCCGGCGCCTTTTTGGGCTGCCGGCCTTGCCTGGATAGACCGGCGGTTACAGGGTGCTGACGATGCCCTTGACCCAGGACTTGGCGGGTAGCTTGGTTTCGGCGACGATCTGCTTGGCGCGCTCGAGCAAGGCAGCTTGCGCCTCGGCATCGAGTGCCACTTTCGTCTTGAAAGCGATCGCCACCACGTTCCCATCATGCACTTCCGGCAGGCAGATCACCTGTTCAAACGCAAACTTCATCGCCTTGATGTTCTTTGCGTAGCTGGGGTGGTCGCCAAACAGGTTGACCGTCATGATGCCGTGCGGCGCCAGGCAGGCGCAGCAGGCGGTATAGAAATCGGCGCTGTCGAGCACCGGGCCGCGCGCCGTGGCGTCGTACAGGTCCACCTGCAGGGCGTCCAGGGTGCCATGGTTGGCGTCATCGTTGACGTAATCGAGCGCATCCATCTCGCGCACGTGCAGGCGCTCGTCGTTGGGCGGCAGCTTGAACATCGATTCGCAGATGGTGATGACGGACGGGTTCAGTTCGATGGCCTCGACCTGCGCCTGCGGAAACTGGCGGTAGCAGAACTTGGTCAGCGCGGCCGTGCCCAGGCCCAGTTGGGCGAGGCGCTGCGGTTGCGCTATCCACAGCATCCACGCCATCATCTGCTGCGCGTATTCGAGCTCCGGCCAGTCCGGCTTGCGGATGCGCATGGCGCCCTGTACCCATTCCGTGCCGAAATGCAGATAGCGCACGCCATCCATTTCCGACAGGGTGACAGGAGCATAGCGGGGCTTGCGCGCCGGGCGCGAGGATTCGACTTGTTCGATGGATTTTCGTTTGATAAGCATAAGGCGGCCTGAAAGTGTGCCGCATTATAGCCCGTGCCGGGGCGCCATAAAAAATGCCAGCCACTGGGGCTGGCATGGTAGGGGCCGGTTGCTGCGCTTATTGCTGAGCGGGTTCAATCGAGACGCGCAGACGGATGCGTTCGCCCGGATCGTAGGACATGATGCTCGTGTAATTGCGGCCGCGGTAGTCGTAGGTGACCTGGTAGCCATTGTTGCGCGATTCCCAGTGGTCGACCTGGCGGCATTGCTTGACGGCTTGTTCCTGCATGCCGCCCTGGTAATTGTTCTGATTGTCGACGCGGTCGCCGACGACGGCGCCGGCAATCGCGCCAGCGGCGGCGGCGGCCGTGCGGCCATTGCCGCCACCGACCTGGCTACCGAGCAGGGCGCCGGCGATACCGCCGACGATGGAGCCGCCAGCGCTACGCTGCTGCGGCGGTGCCTGGACTTGCACGTATTCCGTGCGGCATTCCTGGCGTGGACGGTTGATCTGTTCCACTTGCGGCACGACGCGCACGACCTTGCCGAAATCTTCAAAGTCGGCGGCCTGGGCGAGTGGCAATGCACCGATACAAAGGGCTGACATCATCAATTTGGCTTGCAAGTTCATTTGTAACCTCGTTATCTAGAGAATCTTTCAGGGTATTTTTTACAACTTGGGACTATAGTAATCCCGCCAGACCAAGGCAAGTGTTTCGCATGGCAACAAAATGTAACAGCCCAAGCCCCTTGCCCCACAGTCTGTAACATGCACTTTCAATCGATACAAGATGTTGAAGTGACTTGAAACCAGCGGTTTGTAACAAATCTTGCGTTTGACATCATATTCGGGTTGATTCATGCAGGACAACACGTTACCCTAATACGCGTATGGCTTATATAAAATCGCACTGAATCGCATAAAAGTTGATACAGATCGAATCACCGCGTGCGCATTGACCCGCGTGCGGGGATGCAATAAGAAGAGCAGCTAGAAAAAATCCATACATAACAGGTCGATTTGAGGGAAAAATGAGTTTGTTACTAACCGTGCCGCCCAACCTTGTCCAGTCCATCCGTGCCTTTCGCGTGACCGAATTACAAGACGAGGCGATCCGTCTCGGGCAGCACTTTTTATATGCGCATTGCAACGCTGGACAGACCAAACAACAAGTCATCGGCATTATTGCAGAAGCATTCCTGTTTCCGAAAAACCTGGCGAAGAATTTCGATGCCCTGCGCCTGTGCCTGACGGACACCATGTTCAAGGCCGGCACGCAGACGGGTTTCCTGGTGGTGCTTGAGCAATTGCCAAATACGCAAAAATTCGACAAGGAAGCGCGCGAGATCCTGCTCGACGTGTTCCGCGATGCGGCCGACTACTGGGCCGAGAAGAAAGTCCCGTTCCGCGTCTTCTATTCGTTCGAGTAAACACTTACTCACGTTGTGATAGCGTAAAATCAGCCTTTTTCCGGCTTGGCAGGCAGCATCGTCCGGCGAAAGCGCCTGTTGTGCGATCATGTTGCGGCGCAACAATATCGCCGGCCTTTCTTGGTTCGCATCGCCATAGCGGGTACAATGCGCGCTATGAAAAATATCGTTATCCTCATTTCCGGACGCGGCAGCAACATGGAAGCGGTCGTACGCGCGGCGCAAGCCGAGCAATGGCCAGCCCGTATTGCCGCCGTCATCAGTAACCGGGCCGATGCCCAGGGATTGGTTTTTGCCGCGGAACATGGGATAGCGACGGCAGTCGTTGCCAACAAGGATTATGCCAGCCGCGAACAGTTTGATGCGGCGCTGCAAGCCGTGATCGACGGCTTTGCCCCCGACCTGGTCGTGCTGGCCGGTTTCATGCGCATCCTGACGCCGCCTTTCGTCGAGCATTACGCGGGGCGCATGCTCAATATCCACCCGTCGCTGCTGCCGCTGTTCCCGGGCATGGCGACGCACCGCCAGGCGCTCGAGGCGGGCGTAACGGAACACGGCGCGACCGTGCATTTCGTGACTGCCGAGCTTGACCATGGCCCGGCCGTGGCGAGCGCGAAAGTCCCCGTCTTGCCAGGTGACACAGAAGACAGCTTATCGGCGCGCGTGCTGGTACAGGAACATCTGCTTTACCCGCGCGCCATCCGCCTGTTCATTGACGATAAACTGTCAGTCGAGCATGGCGAGGTCCGCGTGGACCCTCAATAAAATATTACAGGAAGAATAACAATGAGATTGCCACCAGCGATACTTGCCAATGCTGAAGAAGTATTGCGCGAAATTTTACGTTTCACGGCTCCGGCCGACACCACCCTGTCGCGCTATTTCCGCGACCATCCGCGCCTCGGTTCGCGCGAACGCGGCGCCATCGCCGAAGGCATTTATGCCGTGCTGCGCAACAAATCGTTCTTCACGGATTTCGCCGAAGCGGGCAGCGGCCCGACCATGCGCCGCCTGACCATCCTCGGCCTGGCCGAAGCCGTCGGTGCGGACTCCCTGGGCGGCCTGACGGAAGAAGAAGTGGAATGGCTGGAACGCATCACGCAGATCGACCGCAGCCTGATGCCGTCGAACATGCGCGCCAACATGCCGACCTGGCTGTTCGACAAGCTGATCGCCCAGTTCGGCGAAGCGGAAACCATGAAGCTGGCCGATGCGCTGAACGCGCCGGCGCCGCTGGACTTGCGCGTGAACTCGCTCAAGGCCACGCGTGACGACGTGATGCTGGCCCTGGCCGAAGCGCCTATCCTCAGCACGCCAACGCCGTTTGCGCCGCTGGGCTTGCGTGTGATCAAGAAGCCATCGTTGCAAAACCTGCCATTGTTCCAGAGTGGCGCCATCGAAGTGCAAGATGAAGGCAGCCAGATCCTGTCGCAAATCGTCGGCGCCAAGCGCGGCGAGATGGTGGTCGATTTCTGTGCGGGCGCGGGCGGCAAGACGCTCGCATTGGGCGCACTGATGCGCAACACGGGCCGTTTGTACGCATTCGACGTGTCGGAAAAGCGTCTGGCCAAGCTGAAGCCGCGCATGGCCCGCAGCGGCCTGTCGAACGTGCATCCGGTACAGATCGCGCATGAGCGCGATGCCAAGATCAAGCGCCTGGCCGGCAAGATCGACCGCGTGCTGGTCGATGCGCCATGTAGCGGCCTGGGCACCCTGCGCCGCAATCCGGACGTGAAATGGCGCCAGCAGCCGAACTCCATCGTCGAACTGCAAGCCAAGCAGGCAGCCATCCTGGCCGGCGCGGCGCGCCTCGTCAAAGGCGGCGGCCGCCTGGTGTACGCCACCTGCAGCTTCCTGAACGAAGAAAACGATTTTATCGCCGAGCAATTCCTGGCGGCGAACCCTGACTTCACCCTGGTGCCGATGAGCAAGGTACTGGCTGAACAGAAGATTGAGCTGGAAATGGGCGACTACCTGAAATTGTTGCCGCACCTGCACCAGACCGACGGCTTCTTCGCCGCCGTGTTCGAGCGCAAGGTCATGCCGAAAAAAGTCTACGCCGATGAAAAGCCGGCCGACGACGTTGACGCTGAGCAAGCCGAATAAGTTGGTCACGGGCCGCCGCTGCAGCATAGCAGCGGTGGCCAAGCACTTGCGCCAGCCAGTCTGGCGCACGCTGTGGGCACCCCGCCCGGTTATTTCCCCGCACCATCTTCCAGACTCCATCCGCCATGAATGAAACCCCGCTGCTCAACCTGATCACTGATTTTGTCAATGATTTCCGCCAACCGGCCATCCTGTGGCAGGCGCTGGTCATCGTCGGCTGCCTGGCGCTGAGCTGGCTGCTGGTGCGGCAGTTGCGGGTGTTCCTGCACCAGCGGGCGGAAGCGGCCGCCACGCCGGCCACGCCGGAAACCCTGCAGCGCACGGATAGTTTCATCCGCATCCTGACGCCCGTGCTGGCGGCCATGCTGCTGGGTATTGCGCAGCATTTCCTGGCCAAGTTCCAGTCGGTCAATCTGCTGAGCATCGCCATTCCCCTGTGCACCTCGATGGCGCTGGTGCGCTTCGGCTTTTATGTGCTGCGCCGCATTTTTGCCCGCCATGGCGACATCAGCCCGACCATGCTGCTGCTGGAAAAGATCTTCACGGTGGTGGTGTGGGCCGGCATGGCGCTGTACATCACGGGTTTGTGGCCGGAACTGCATACCTTCCTGGAAAGCATCGTCGTTCCGCTGGGACGCAATAAAGTATCGGTGGCTGCCATCTTGCAAGCCGCTATTTCTGTGGCCGTGCTGCTGGTGCTGGCCATGTGGGCCGGCACCTCGCTCGACGAGCGCCTGATGAAAATGCAGGGCCTGCACACTTCCTTGCGCGTGGTGATGTCGCGCATGGGCCGCGCCGTGCTGATTCTTGTTTCCGTGCTGGTCAGCCTGTCGCTGGTGGGCATCGACCTGACGGTGCTGTCCGTGTTTGGCGGCGCCTTCGGCGTGGCGCTCGGTTTTGGCTTGCAAAAGATCGCCGCGAACTTCGTCTCCGGCTTCATCATCCTGCTCGACCGCAGCCTCACCATCGGCGACATGATTACGGTGGGTCAATTTACGGGCAAGGTCACGCAAATCAATACGCGCTATACTGTGTTATTGGGTGGCGATGGCGTTGAATCCATCGTGCCGAATGAAATGCTGATTTCCGGCGGCGTGCAGAACATGTCGCTGAGCAACCGCATGGTCTGGCTGTCGACGGCCGTATCGGTGGGCTATGAAACGGACTTGGACGTCATCTTCCCCTTGCTGGAAGCGGCGACGGCCAAGGTGCCGCGTGTGTCGCAAAGCAATCCGCCATCGGCCACCCTCGTGCGTTTCGGCGCCGACGGCCTTGATGTGCAGATCGGCTTCTGGATCGCGGACCCGGAAAACGGCACCGGCGGCGTGAAGTCGAATGTGAACCGCGCCATCTGGCGCACCTTGCAGGAACATAAGGTCACTGTACCGTTTCCGCAACGCGAATTGCGTATTGTTGGTACGCCTCCTGCCCCGCTCGCGGGCGCGGCAGAGGGTGAGTCCGCCCCATCCGGCACCCAGCCTTAACCTCGCTGCGTGCCTCCGATTTTGCCTGAGAATACCCATTAGGGCGTACAATCACGCCTAAAATTAACTCTGCCGGACCTCCAGAGTCACTGGAGCGACCGTGCGCACGCCCTGTCCACTTGGAGTAGTAGTAATGACATTGAGTTCCGTTTTACACGACGTTTTGCAGTTCATGGCAACTGGCGTTACCGATCTGTCCGCATGGCAAGTTTTCCTGTACACCATGGTGGTCACGCATATCACGATCGCCAGCGTCACGATTTATCTGCACCGCCACCAGGCCCATCGGGCGCTGGAATTGCACGCCATCCCTAGTCATTTCTTCCGTTTCTGGCTGTGGCTGACGACGGGCCAGGTCACCAAGGAGTGGGCCGCCATCCACCGCAAGCACCATGCCAAGTGCGATACGGAAGAAGATCCGCACAGCCCCGTGACGCGCGGCATCAAGAAAGTGTTCTGGGAAGGCGCCGAGTTGTACCGCGCTGAATCGAAGAACATGGAAACCATGGCCAAGTACGGCCACGGCACGCCGACGGATTGGATCGAGCGCAACCTGTACACGAAGTACAGCTGGCTGGGCGTGGTATCGCTGTTCGTCATCAATTTCGTGTTGTTCGGCGTGATCGGCATTTCCGTGTGGGCCGTGCAAATGATGTGGATCCCGATCACGGCGGCCGGCATCATCAACGGCATCGGCCACTACTGGGGCTACCGCAACTACGATTGCGCCGACGCGGCCACCAACATCATTCCCTTCGGCATCTTGATTGGCGGCGAAGAGTTGCACAACAACCACCATACATATGCCACGTCGGCCAAGCTGTCGTCGAAATGGTATGAAATCGATATCGGCTGGGCGTACATCCGCGCGCTGGAAATGCTGGGCCTGGCCAAGGTGAAAAAGCTGGCGCCAGAACCGAAGTTCTCGCACGGCAAGCTGGAAGCGGACTTCGAGACCTTGCAGTCCGTCATCGCCAACCGCTACGACGTGATGGCCAAGTATGCGAAATCGATCAAGCATGCCTGGAAAGAAGAGCTGGAACACCTGAAGCACAAGGCTGAGCTGGAAAAACGTTTTCTGAAATCGTCGCGCAAGCTGATGCAGCGCGAACCGGGCAAGCTGGCCGATGCGCATCACGAGCAGTTGTCGGAACTGTTCCAGCACAGCAAAGCACTGGAAACCATGCACCACATGCGCGTGGAGCTGGGCGCCATCTGGGAACGCTCGCACTTTACGCGTGAACAGTTGCTGCAAAAGCTGCAAGACTGGTGCACGCGCGCCGAAGCGTCGGGCATCAAGTCGCTGCAGGATTTCTCCTTGCGCCTGCGCAGCTATGCCTAAGTAGACTGTTGTGCTATATCAAGGCCCTGGATTCCAGGGCCTTTTTTTCGTCCCTGCAAAAGGGGAGGGGGCCGGCTGAAAATCAGGGCGAAAAAAAACCGCTCATCGGAGCGGCTCTTTTTACAGAACACAAGATCAATTACTTGATTTTGGTTTCTTTGTACGTGACGTGCTTGCGTGCTTTAGGATCAAATTTCATGATCTCCATTTTCGCAGGCGTCGTACGCTTGTTTTTGGTAGTCGTGTAGAAGTGACCCGTACCGGCGGTCGATTCTAACTTGATTTTGTCGCGGCCTGATTTTGCCATGATAGCTCCCTTATTCTGCTAATTAGACTTTTTCGCCACGAGCGCGCATATCGACCAATACGGCGTCGATGCCGACTTTATCGATGACGCGCAGACCGGCGTTGGACAAACGCAGGGAGACCCAGCGGTTTTCAGATTCAACAAAAATACGACGATTCTGCAAGTTAGGCAAAAAACGACGTTTGGTTTTGTTGTTTGCATGGGAAACATTGTTGCCGACCATCGGCTTCTTCCCAGTGACTTGGCAAACACGTGCCATGGCGCACTCCTTAAAGATATTCCAAATTGGAAAAACGAGAGTATATCCAAAATAAGCCGATTTATCAATGACTTGCGAAAAACAATTGTGTCATGTTGTATTGAAATAATTTAACAATTTGACTTTTACCCTTCGCCATAGGGGAAAGCACTGGTAAACAGCGCTGTTTACTGTTAGATAAGCGTCTTGGGGCTGTCACGTATGTCCTTGTTTACACATGGTTAACTGCTAATTGAGCAGGGTCGGGCGAGATCCGCTAGATCTGGCCATGTTCCGCGAACGAATGCACTTGCCGCCCGGCCACGACGAAATGGTCGAGGATGCGCACGTCCACCAGCGACAACGCTTGCACCAGCGCGCGCGTGAGCAGCAGATCCGATTCGCTCGGTTCCGGCGTGCCGGACGGGTGGTTGTGCGCCAGCATGACGCTGGCCGCGTTGTGCAGCAGAGCCTGCTTGACGACTTCGCGGGGATACACGCTGGTGTGGGTGAGGGTGCCGCGAAACATTTCCTGGCTGGTGATCAGGCGGTTCTTGACGTCCAAAAACAACACGTGGAATGCTTCATGCGCCAGGTGGCCCAAGGTCAAGCGCAAATAGTCTTTGACGGCGTGCGGCGAATTGAGGGCTTGCCCCGCTTGCAAGTCTTCGATGATGGCGCGCCGCGCCAGTTCCAGCACCGCTTGCAGCTGGGCGAACTTGGCGCTGCCCATGCCGTGCACGGCGGAAAAACTCACGAGGCTGGCGCCAAACAGGCCGCGCAGCGAACCGAAGTGCTCGACCGTGTCGCGCGCCAGTTCCACGGCGCTCTTGCCGCGCACGCCCGTGCGCAGGAAGACGGCCAGCAATTCCGCGTCCGACAGCGACTGCGCGCCGTCCTCGATCAGGCGTTCGCGCGGCCGTTCGCCGGCCGGCCAATCCTTGATGCCCATGCTGCCTCCCGTCGCGCCCAGCTGGTCGTGGCGCCTGCCGATGATTGTCGCGCCTTCCCCGGGCGGCCATGCTGCGCTAGCTCGTCTTTATGTCAGTTCATGGTAAAAAAACAAAAACCAAGATGCCCGGCCCGGCCATTTTCAGGCGCTATCATTTGCCTGTCGTTGCATTCCATGCAAGTTGCAGCGACGGGGAGTCAGGGCCCTGAACTCAATGTCTTCCACTTGTTTTACAGGAGTCGTCATGCCGTACATCAAAGTTATCAATGGAGTCATGCAAGAGTTCAACGCCGCCGGCGTCAACACGGGCAAGGTCAGCGGCATCGGCCTCAATGCGCATGCATATCTGGAACACCGTCAATGGAGCGTTAACGCACCGCTCGCTCCGGACCCGAAGACTCCCGATTACAGCACCGATTTGCCGTATCTTGCCGCCAACGGCTTCAAGTACCTCCAGGTGATGCTGGCGCCTTTCAAGGGCAAGGATGGCTATTGGAACTGGGGCGAAGTCGTTGGCAAGCCCGATTTCGCAACCGACAACACGCTGACCGCGCTCAATATCAAGCCCGCATACTGGGCCGCGATCCAGGCGCTGCTCGATTGCGCGCTGGCCAATGGCATCGGCATCATCGCCTGCCCATTCTGGAATCCCTACGCCGTGCCGCAATTGGTGGGCGAGGCGGGCCCTGCGGGCGCTACAAAAGACGAGCAGGCCGCAGTTGCGCGGGTCGCACTGGTCAATCCACAGTCGAAAACACGCCGCTATATGCGTGCCTTTGCGCAGGCTTTTGCGCAGCACTACAGCAACCACGCGGGCATCGCCGCCTGGATGGCTGCGCAGGAACTGATGGGCGTGACCGGGATCAGCTTGACCGCTACCCGGGAAATCATCCAGGAGACGGCGCAATTGCTGCGTGACAACGATGGTCTGGCGCGCATGATTTCTTCCGGTAATGCCGGCATCGCTCATACTTCGCCCCGTCAAGGATCCTTGCAGCAATACGTCACGGAAACCTTGCCATTCGTAAATCCGGATCCGGTCGACTGTCTTTGTGAAAACCTGTTCCCGGGTAATGAATATGTGAGCAGCGCCCTGGGCAGCAGCGCGGATTTGCCGGCCGACTTCGTCTCGTCTTCGCTCGCTTACCTGCAAGTGATGCAGCGTGTCGCACATGCCTTGGGCAAGCCGTATTACCTTGGCAGCTTTTGCCTGTCGCAAAAGCAGGAGCTGGCGTTGCAAGATACGGAAAGGCAAGACAACTTGCATGCCTTGCTGAGCGCCATACGCCGTACGGGCGTGCAACTGGCGTGCTATTGGGACTGGAATGGGGGGAAGCCCATGGAGGTCGACGGTCTGAACCTGGTGGAGACGCCGGCCTACAGCAACGGACGCAAAGCTGTCTGGGATGCCTTGCGCGGCGAAGATGCCATGCGTCCGGCGCCGCCCACGCCTTGCTTCGGCGTAAAGAAAACCTTGCAATTCCAGCCGGGCCTGATGCTCACCGTGCCGTCGTCCGTGCGCTATGAGAGCGCCGATTTCTCGCTGTCGTATTGTATCCGGCAGCAGGCATTTTCCACGATGGTGGGCCGGGGTGGGGCTTTTGTCGCGCGTCAGGCGAACCTGAAAGGATGGACGCTGCTGACGCAGGATATCCAGACGTTCCTGTTCCTGCTCAACAGTGCTGGTGCGGGCTTCAATAACAATGGTCACGGCGTGAACGTGGATAGCGCCAACCGCTGGTTTCGCTGCACCTACACCGTCAAGCATGATGGTTCCATCAGCCTGTACGTCGACGATTTCCTGATGTCGCAGGGCAGCAAGATGGTGACGCCGTTCGTGCAGGCCATCGGCGCGCCCCTGGTGATCGGCCGCACCGTGGATGCGCTGGAGCAGGGCGCACCCGCCTGGCAGTTGTCGGACGTCATCCTGTACGACCGCGTGCTGACGCCCAAGGAAGTGTATGACTATGGCCAGTATGGCATCGTGCACCGGCCCGTGGGGCGCTGGAAGCTCGATGGCGATCTGGAGGACAGCTCGGGCTTCGGCAATCACGCCAGCACGCCTGGCGGGTTGACGTACGTCAACGTCGGATAAGTGACAGGGCGCGCGGCCATGTTTTTTGACAAAAGCACGGCCGCGCCGAGATGGCATGGCGCGCGCTGGCTCAGGGTGGCTTACAATATCGTTTTGCACCAGTTACTTGAAAACTACTATGTCCAACGAGCAACCAGCAGTCGTCACCGAAGCGGCTTACCTCACCCTGCATTATCGTCTTGCCACTGTTGACGGTACTGACATTGTCACGACCTTCAGCGGCAATCCCGCGACCTTGATGCTGGGACAGGGCCAGCTGGCGCCATTCCTTGAGCAGCGTCTGCTGGGCTTGCCTGAAGGCACGCACCAGACGTTCGAACTGGCCGCCGGCGAAGGCTTTGGCGAGCGCAATCCCGAGCTGGTGCAGTCTGTTTCGCGCGCAACCTTGGACGAAAACTCGGTGCCCGGTGCCGACTACAAGATCGGCGACCTGGTCGACTTCGCCGCGCCGGGCGGCGGCCGCTTTGCCGGCGTGCTGCGCGAAATGCGCGACGATTCGGCCCTGTTCGACTTCAACCATCCGCTGGCTGGCCAGCCGCTGCGTTTTGAAGTCAAGCTCATTTCGGTCCTGTAAGGAGTAGCGATGGATAAAGAACTGTTACTGGCCCAGCCCCGCGGTTTCTGCGCTGGCGTCGACCGGGCGATTGAAATCGTCGAGCGTGCCTTGCAGCAATTTGGCGCACCGATCTATGTGCGCCATGAAATCGTCCACAACGCCTATGTGGTGGCCGACTTGCGCAACAAGGGCGCCATCTTCATCGACGACCTCGATGACGTGCCTGCTGGCAATACGCTCGTGTTTTCCGCGCATGGCGTGTCGAAAGCCGTGCGCGCCGAGGCGGAGTCGCGCGGCCTGAGCATTTTTGATGCGACTTGCCCGCTGGTCACCAAGGTGCACATGGAAGTGGGCAAGATGCGCCGCGAAGGCCGCGAGATCATCATGATCGGCCACGATGGCCATCCCGAGGTGGAAGGCACGATGGGCCAGGCCGATATGGGCATGCATCTGGTGGAAACGCTCGACGATGTGGCGGCATTGCAGGTTGCCAATCCGGAAAGCCTGGCCTATGTTTCGCAAACAACGTTGTCAGTTGACGACACTAGCGACATTATTGCGGCCTTGAAAGCGAAATATCCGAATATCGCCGAGCCGAAAAAAGGCGACATTTGCTACGCCACCACGAACCGCCAGGAAGCCGTGAAATTCATGGCCCCGCAAGTGGAAGTGGTGATCGTCGTCGGCAGCCCGAACAGCTCGAATTCGAACCGCTTGCGCGAAGTGGCCGAGAAGATGGGCACGCCTGCCTACATGGTCGACAATGCCTCGCAAATCGACCCTGCCTGGCTGGAAGGCAAGCTGCGCGTGGGTGTGACGGCTGGCGCCTCGGCGCCCGAGGTGCTGGTGCAAGCCGTCATCGACCGTTTGAAAGAGTGCGGCGTGAAGAGCGTGCGCCCGCTTGACGGCGTGCAGGAAGCCGTCACGTTCCCGATGCCGAAAGGCCTCGACGGCATCAAGCGCGACGTCGCCTGAGTCGGTGGGACAATTGAGTATCGGTGAAATAGTTACCTCAAAACCGAATTTAATTCGGAAATGATTGATTTATTCCAAGCTTAGTTTTTGCAAAAGATCGTTATGATTGCCTCAAGCTTGAATATGTTGTCGTTATGACTAAGCAAGGTCACGCCCGTTTTCAGTGCGTGCACCATGCTGGTGAGAACGGTCCAGGGATGGCACTGCAGGAATTCTTCCTCCGGTGCCGTTTTTGTATCAGCGGCCCATGTTCTGGCGGAAGTTGTTCCCGAAAAATGCATATTTGATAGGGCAATCATGGATACATTCATCCAGCAGATCATTAACGGCTTGGTGTTGGGCAGCATGTATGCCTTAGTCGCCCTCGGTTACACCATGGTGTACGGCGTTTTGAACCTGATCAACTTCGCCCACGGCGACGTGCTCATGATCGGCGCCATGGTGGGCCTGACCATCCTCAAACTGCTGGGCATTTATGTGCCGGACTGGCCCGGCTATTTGAAACTGGCCACCGCCATCCTCGGCGCCATTCCCATCTGTATTCTGGTCAACATCATCATCGAGCGGGTCGCCTACCGCCGCCTGCGCAACGCCCCCCGCCTCGCCCCCCTGATTACCGCCATCGGCGTCTCCATCCTGCTGCAAACCTTCGCCATGATGATCTGGACGCGCAATCCCTTGCCCTTCCCGCAATTGCTGTCGACCGACCCCATCAACATAGGCGGCGCCGTGATTTCGCAAACGCAAGTGCTGCTGCTGGCCCTGGCCGCGCTGTCGATGGGCGGATTGGTATTGCTGGTGGAAAAAACACGGATGGGCCGCGCCATGCGCGCCACGGCGGAAAACCCCCGTGTGGCAGGGCTGATGGGCGTTGACTCCGACAAGGTCATCGTGGCCACCTTCGCCATCGGCGCCGCACTGGCGGCCGTGGCCGGTGTGATGTGGGGCGCCAACTATGCCTCCATTCAATTTTCCATGGGCGCCATCCCCGGCTTGAAAGCGTTTTGCGCGGCCGTGCTGGGCGGCATCGGCAATATCTATGGCGCCATGCTGGGCGGTATCTTGCTGGGCATTATCGAGAGCCTGGGCGCCGGCTATATCGGCGACATCACGGGCGGTTTCCTGGGCAGCCACTACCAGGATATCTTTGCCTTCGTCGTGCTGATCATCGTGCTGACCTTGCGTCCGTCCGGCATCATGGGCGAACGAGTGGCCGACCGTGCCTGATGTGAAACTGGGAGATTAAATCATGGCACTACTCGATTTTGACGCTAAGAAAAATCCGACCAAAGCCTATGCCGGCATGCTGGGCTTGGCCGCGCTGCTGATGGTGTTCCCGTTTTTTGCCGCCCAGTTCGGCAACTCGTGGGTGCGCATCATCGACATGGCCTTGCTGTACATCATGCTGGCCCTGGGCTTGAACATCGTCGTCGGCTTCGCCGGCCTGCTCGACCTCGGCTACATCGCCTTCTACGCCGTGGGCGCCTACCTGACGGCCTTGCTGGCGTCGCCCCAGTTCGCCATCCTGCTCGAATCGGTGGTGAATCAGTATCCGGTACTGGGAGAAACCCTGGTGCAGCTGATGGGGCCGGAAATCCGGGAGAATGGCATCCATTTGTCGATCTGGATCATCGTGCCGCTGGCCGCTGCCGTGGCGGGCCTGTTTGGCGCCTTGCTGGGCGCGCCCACCTTGAAGCTGCGCGGCGACTATCTGGCCATCGTGACCCTGGGCTTTGGCGAGATCATCCGCATCTTCATGAACAATCTGAATGACCCGATCAATTTCACGAACGGGCCGCAAGGCATCAATCTGATCGATCCGATCCGCATCTTCGGCGTCAACCTGGCGGGCGAGGCGGGCACCAACAGCACCGTCACGGTGGCCGGTTTTTCCATGCCGTCCGTGAACGCCTATTACTTTTTGTTCCTCTTCCTGTGCATCGCTGTCGTGTTCGTAACCAAGCGGCTTCAGCATTCGCGCCTGGGCCGCGCCTGGGTGGCCATCCGCGAAGACGAGATCGCCGCCAAAGCCATGGGCATCAACACGCGCAACGTCAAATTGCTGGCCTTTTCCATGGGCGCCTCGTTCGGCGGCGTGGCCGGCGCCATGTTTGCGTCGTTCCAGGGCTTTGTTTCGCCGGAATCGTTTTCCTTGACGGAATCGATCGCCGTGCTGGCCATGGTGGTGCTGGGCGGCATCGGCCACATCCCCGGCGTGATCCTCGGCGGCGTGATCCTCGCTTCGATCCCGGAAGTGCTGCGCCACGTGGTGGAGCCGGCCCAGCAGGCGCTGTTCGGCCACGTGGTGATCGAGGCGGAAGTGCTGCGCCAGTTGCTGTACGGCCTGGCCATGGTCTTGATCATGCTCAACCGTCCTGCCGGCCTGTGGCCATCGCCGAAGCATGAAGACCGGCCCGACCACGACGTCGACCAGCCGAACAAATCCACCGGCGTCGTGTCCGCTTAAGGGAGGGATAGCATGAGCGAACAGATCATTCTCAATATTGCCGGCGTGAATAAACGTTTTGGCGGCTTGCAGGCGCTGACCGACGTGGGCATCACCATCCGGCAAGGGCAAATCTATGGCTTGATCGGCCCGAACGGCGCCGGCAAGACAACGTTTTTCAACGTCATCACCGGCCTGTACCAGCCTGATACAGGTACCTTCGAGCTGGCCGGCAAGCCGTATTCGCCGTCCGCGCCACACAAGGTGGCCAAGGCGGGCATTGCGCGCACCTTCCAGAACATCCGTTTGTTTGGCGACATGACGGCGCTGGAAAACGTCATGGTGGGGCGCCATGTGCGCTCGCACCAGGGCGTGTTCGGCGCCATCTTCCGCCACAAGGCGGCGCGCGAGGAAGAGGCGTCCATCCGCCAGCGGGCCATGGAATTGCTCGATTTCGTCGGCATCGCCCAGTTCGCCAGCCGCACGGCGCGCTTTTTGTCGTATGGCGACCAGCGGCGCCTGGAAATCGCCCGCGCGCTGGCCACCGATCCGCAACTGCTGGCCCTCGACGAACCGGCGGCCGGCATGAACGCGACGGAAAAGCTGGCCCTGCGCGAGTTGCTGGTAAAAATCAAGGCCGAAGGCAAGACCGTGCTGTTGATCGAGCACGACGTGAAACTGATGATGGGACTGTGCGACCGCATCACGGTGCTCGAGTATGGCAAGCGCATCGCGGAAGGCTTGCCGGCCGAAATACAACAAAACCCGGCCGTCATCGAGGCTTATCTGGGAGGGTCGCACGCATGAGTAACGATGGCTTGAACAAGAATGTATTGAAGGTATCGGGCCTGCACGTGGCCTACGGCGGCATCAAGGCCGTGAAAGGCATCGACCTGGAAGTCAACCAGGGCGAGCTGATCGCCCTGATCGGCGCGAATGGCGCCGGCAAGACGACGACCTTGAAAGCCATCACGGGGACTTTGCCTGAATGCAAGATCGAGGGCACGATCAGCTACCTGGGCGAATCGCTCAAGGGCACGAAATCATTTCACTTGGTGGAAAGAAAGCTGGCCATGGTGCCGGAAGGGCGGGGGGTGTTTACCCGCATGTCGATCCGCGAAAACCTCATGATGGGCGCCTACACGCGCACGGACAAGGCCGGTGTCGAGGATGACATCGCCCGCTGGTTCGATGTCTTTCCGCGCCTCAAGGAACGGGCGGCGCAGATGGCCGGCACCCTGTCGGGCGGCGAGCAGCAGATGCTGGCCATGGCGCGCGCCCTGATGAGCCATCCTAAGCTGCTGCTGCTCGACGAGCCCTCGATGGGCTTGTCGCCCATCATGGTCGAGAAAATCTTCGAAGTGATCCGCAAGGTGTCGTCCGAGGGCATCACGATCTTGCTGGTCGAACAGAACGCCCGTTTGGCCCTGCAGGCGGCGCACCGCGGCTATGTGATGGATTCCGGCCTGGTGACCATGGGCGGCAACGCGGCCGCCATGCTCGACGATCCGCGCGTCAAGGCGGCGTATCTGGGGGAGTAATCACGTTCAGGAAGTGTTCAGGCATAAAAAATGCCCCAGCCAGGCTGGGGCATAATGGCATCCGTCGGGGAAGTACGGGATGGATGCCTGGAGGAGCTGGTACAGCGGACCGCCTTGGCGGTCGCTTAATAATTACTTGGCGGCAGCGCGCGGCACGACTTTTTCAGCCGCTTGCGTGAACTGGTTCACGGCCGATGCCAGGTTGGCTTCGATGGCTTCGACGGCTTGCTTGCTGGTTTTCGAGAATTGCTCGTAGCCTGCATTGGCGTTGCCGATGGCGCTTTTCAGGATGGCGACGGCGTTTTCCGAACCGGCTGGCGCGTTCTTGGTGACTTCTTCCACCAGGGACAGGACTTTACGGTTGGTTTCAGCGATTTGCGATTCAGCAGCTTTGCTGAACTCGGCTTGCGTGCCGGACGTGATGGCAGCCAGGTGACGGCCGTAAGCGATGGCTTTTTCGGCGCCAGGCTGGGCTTGAGCAGCGCTCAGCGAGAAGAATTCTTGTGGATCTTTTGCCGACAGCAATTGCTTGGCGGCGGCGGTCGATTCTTCCAGCGTTGCCTTGGCAGCGGTCAGGTTCAGTTCGACGATCTTTTCGATGCCTTCGAAAGCTTTGCCCGTCAACGACGAGAACAGGGCGAATTGGGCTTCCAGGTTGGCTTTGGTAGCGGACGAGAATTGCTCAGGAATTGAAAACATATAAATCTCCAAAAAATCGAAATCTGGTTAATTTGATGCTGCGTGTACCGTTTGGGAAAGCAGGTGAATCTAAATTTTTCAAGCTGAACAAGAATTGTGCAACGCAACAAACCCTATTCTACGGTGAAAAAAAACGAAGTCAAGCGTTTCTTGTGCGATGCAACAATTGAATAGATTTGCATCAAAAGTCATTGTTTCTAAAGAGAAATATTTGATTTCTTGGTGTTAATGGTTTAACCCTAAACTGTTATTTCCCCGCCTTTCAGGACGGGTGCGGCGCAGCATGCTAGACTTTGCCTCCCGCACTGGCGCAGCGCCCCGGTGCCGATCCTGTTTCCCGAGTTGATACCATGTCCAATCTTCCCGCCGCGGCTGGTGCCAGCGGCAAAGCCTCTCTTCTGACCACTCTGACGCCGATGGCCTTGCCTGGCTTCTTCGTGTTGTTATGGAGCACAGGTTTTATCGTCGCCAAGTTCGGCTTGCCGTATGCGCCGCCGCTGACCTTTTTGCTGCTGCGCTTCCTGGGCGTGCTGGTGATCCTGCTGCCGCTGGTGCTGCTGTTGCGCGCGCCGTGGCCCGTGGGCCAGTTCCGCCAGATCGCCGTGGCCGGCATTTTGATGCAGGCCGGCTATCTGGCCGGCGTCTGGTGCGCCATCAAGCTGGGCATGCCGGCCGGCCTGTCTGCGCTGATCGTCGGCATGCAACCCGTGCTGACGGCCTGCGCCGCGCCCCTGATCGGCGAATCCGTGCGTCCGCGCCAGTGGCTGGGCCTGTTCTTCGGCTTGCTGGGCGTGGCCCTCGTCGTGTATGCGAAGATCAACCTCGTGGGCCTCACGGTGGAAAGCGTGCTGCTGTGCGTGTTCGCGCTGCTGTCGATGACAGCCGGCACCATGTACCAAAAACGCCACTGCCCGCAATTCGACTTGCGCACCGGTACGGTGGTGCAGTTTGCCGCCTCCATCGTCGTGGTCTTGCCCTTCGCCCTGTATTACGAAGGGCTGGATCTGCATTTCAGCAACGTGCAATGGACGGCGAATTTCATCGGCGCCTTGCTGTGGTCGGTACTCGTGCTGTCCATCGGCGCCATCTTCCTGCTGTTCGCCCTGATACGCCGCAGCGACGCGACGAAAGTGACGGGCTTGCTGTACCTGACACCGCCCACGACGGCCGTGATGGCCTGGCTGATGTTTGGCGAAGCCTTCAATATGCTGGGCATCGCCGGCATGCTGGTGGCCGTGGTCGGTGTGGTATTTGTCGTCAAGAAGTAGAGATAGCGGGAGAGCAGGGCAGTGAGCAAACAAGCATCCACCATACAGTCGGCGCAGCAAGCCGTCGACGCGGTCATTCTGTCGCGCCGTTCGATCCGCGCCTTTTTACCCACGCCGGTGGCGCAGGACGAGATCGCGCGCATCCTGGAAGTGGCGGCGCGCGCGCCCTCGGGCGCCAACATGCAGCCGTGGAAAGTGTATGTGCTGTCGGGCGAGGCGCGCCTGCGCTTGTCGCAGCGCATCCTGGCCGCCTACGACGCGCCGAAGGCACCCGATGCGCCCGCGCGCACGGCCTCGTATATCTATTACCCGCGCCAGTGGACGGCGCCGTTCATCGAGCGCCGCCGCAAGATCGGTCTGGACCTGTACCAGTTGCTGGGCCTGGAGCGGGGCGACACAGCCGGCATGGCGGCCCAGCACGGGCGCAATTTCCAGTTTTTCGATGCGCCCGTCGGGCTGATCTTTACCATCGAACGGGTGCTGGAGCAGGGTTCCTGGCTTGACTACGGCATGTTCTTGCAAAACATCATGCTGGCGGCGCGCGCGCGCGGGCTCGACACCTGCCCGCAGGCGGCTTTCATTCATTACCATGACATCATCCGCGACGAGCTGGGCGTGCCGGCCAGCGAAATGGTGGTGTGCGGCATGGCTCTCGGCCATGCGGATCCGGACAAGGTCGAGAATCGGCTGAACACGGAACGCGAGCCGCTGGCCGGCTTTGTTAAATTCATGGACAAATAGACATGACTGGCGATGGGCACAGACAAACAGCCGGTTAAGGATGAGCCCGTTTGCGGATCGCCAACGATTTGTATTCCATTACTGCAATAAATACTGTCCTAACTGTTAAATAGGCTTGCGATTACTCTGCATTTCGCTACACTGCAATAATGCAACAGCTTCACGGGGAATTAACGAATGGCTAAGTTTAAACTTGCGCTGGGTATCCTGGCTTCCCTGCTGTTTGCGCTGGCGCCGGCTGCGGCCGTGCACGCCAAGGAAGCGAACGGCAAATCCTCAGCCTCCAAGAAACACAACACCAAGAAAGTCAAAGTCGTGCTGCGCAAGGGCGCGACGGCCGCGCCGCGCGACAAGACCGTGCGCCGGGTCGTCATGGTGCGCGGCAAGCGCAAAGTCATCTATCAAAAAGTCAGCAGCGTGGCCGTGCCCATGGCCGCACCGATGCCGACCATGGGCGACCTGGCCGGCCTGAACCTCACGCGCGATCCGCTCGACCTCAAGTCCAGCGTGGCGCTGGTGCTGGACCAGGCCAATGCGGAAGTGCTGTTTGAAAAGAATTCCAATGTGGCCCTGCCCATCGCCTCCATCACCAAGATGATGACGGGCCTGGTGGTGGTCGAAGCGCGCCAGGATATGGATGAAGTGCTGACGATCACGGACGAGGACGTCGACCGCGCCAAGTTCAGCAGCTCGCGCCTCAAAGTGGGGTCGCAATTGACGCGCGCGAATATGCTGCACATTGCCCTGATGAGCTCGGAAAACCGCGCCGCCTCGGCGCTGGGCCGCAATTATCCGGGCGGCTTGCCCGCGTTTGTCGACGCCATGAACAGCAAGGCGCGCCAGCTGGGCATGATGGATACGCATTACGTCGATTCCAGCGGCCTGTCGAAAATGAACGTGGCCAGCGCGCGCGACTTGGGCAAGCTGGCCATGGCCGCCTTCCGCCATCCGCTGCTGCGCGAGTATTCGACGGACCCGAAAGCCATCGTCGAAGCCAGCGGCCAGCCGATGCAGTTTGGCAATACGAATCACCTGGTGGCCAATCCGGGCTGGGAGATCGGCTTGCAAAAGACAGGTTTCATCAATGAGGCGGGACGTTGCCTGATGATGCAGGCCGTCATCGAAGGACGGGCCGTGATCATGGTCTTCCTCGATTCCAAGGGAAAACAGTCGCGTACGGCCGATGCGGGACGCATGCGCAAGTGGCTGGAAGCCCTCAAGCCTGCCAACATGAGTCTGCCAGGCGGCTAAAAATGTCCATGGCAGCGTTGACCGGGGTCTGACCCGTCGGGTCAGACCCCAGCTTTAGTCCTGAGGAATAAACCCCAACGTCACTGAAATCTGGTTCGCCGTCTCCACCAGGTCCACCAGCCACTCATCCTGCAAGCGGTCGGCTGGCGCCGAGATCGACAGGCCGGCGATCAGCTTGCCTGTATCGTCGCGAATACCGGCGGCCATGCAGCGCACGCCCAGTTCCAGCTCTTCATTGTCGCGCGCATAGCCGCGCTCGCGCACTAGGCTCAGCTCGCGCTCGAGCTTTTGCAGATCCGTGATGGAATTCTTGTTGTGTCCGGCCAAGCCCGTGCGCGTGGCGTAGGCGCGGATGGCTTTCGGCTCGTCGACGGAGAGGAATAATTTACCTGTCGAAGTCAGGTGCAGCGGACCGCGCCCGCCGATGGCGCGCACCACCTGCATGCCCGAGCGCTCGGAAAAGGCGCGGTCGATGTAGACGATCTCGTCGCCCTGGCGCACGGACAGGTTGATGGTTTGCTGGGTTTTCTTGTGCAGCTGGCGCATGAAGTCCAGCGCCGCTTCGCGCACGCTGAGGCGGCTTTTCACCACATTGCCCAGTTCCAGCAGGCGCATGCCCAGCCGGTAGGTACCTGGTTCGATGCGGTCGACAAAGCGCGTCAGTACCATGTCGTTGAGGATGCGGTGCGCCGTGGAGGGGTGCAAACCGGAAACTTTTGACAATTCCTTCAGGCTGACCGGGTCGGAATATTTGGCCAGGGCATCGAGCAGGGCGACCATGCGTTCGATCACCTGTATCGTTGTCTTCGGGGCAGCGACCGGTTCAATTTTCATGATGGATTTGGTGCAATGCAGTATTCATGCTTCTTTATACCATGATGTGAAAAAATAGTGAAATGTTCCGAGATATTCAGCGAATAAATGGTCACAGTGCTATGTCGCCCCCATAATGTGCCCACTGCACTTGCTTTACATATGGAAAACTATGCAACCTGTAAATGAATTCAAAAGTAAAAGTGGCTTGAAGCGGATCTTTTCCGCCTTTTTCTACTCGCTCGATGGCTTGAAAGCGGCCTGGTGTCATGAGCATGCGTTCCGCCAGGAACTGGGCCTGTTCGTCGTCGGCACGGTGATCGCCTTGCTGCTGCGCATCTCCGCGTTTGAAAAGCTGGTGCTGATCGGCGTGCTGTTGCTGGTCTTGATCGTGGAACTGATCAATTCGGCAATCGAAGCCGTGGTCGACCGCATTTCGCTGGAACGCCATCCGCTGTCGAAAAACGCCAAGGATTTCGGCAGCGCCGCCGTGCTGCTGACCTGCATCCTGGCCTTCGCCACCTGGGCCGTGGTCCTGTTCAACCGGTTCTATTAACTGCTAAATCCCCGTTGCGCCTCGCCCATATGCGAAAATCGCATATCAAACGGCGAAACGCTTCGTTCTCTTTGCGGCCATGGCGCCGTAATCTGGTGGCTCTGAAAGTTCAACCACTCGGGGATCTTAGATGCTGTCGAAAAAAATCATCATTGCCGCCGCCATCAGCGCGTTTGCCCTTTTGCAAACGGCGCAGGCTGCCGATATCACCCTGCTCAACGTGTCGTATGACCCGACGCGCGAGCTGTACCAGGATGTGAACACGGCGTTTGCCAAGGAGTGGAAAGGCAAGACGGGCGACAACGTCAAGATCAAGCAATCGCACGGCGGTTCCGGCAAGCAGGCGCGCGCCGTCATCGATGGCCTGGAAGCGGACGTGGTCACGTTGGCCCTGGCCTACGACATCGACGCGCTGGCCGAGCACAAGCTGCTGGCCGCCGACTGGCAAAAGCGTTTGGCGCACAACAGCTCGCCTTACACCTCGACCATCGTGTTCCTGGTGCGCAAGGGCAACCCGAAAGGCATCAAGGACTGGAATGACCTGATCAAGCCGGGCGTGTCCGTCATCACGCCGAACCCGAAAACTTCGGGCGGCGCCCGCTGGAACCATCTGGCCGCGTGGGGCTACGCGCTGCGCCAGCCGGGCGGCAACGAAGCGAAAGCCAAGGATTTCCTCGGCAAGCTGTATAAAAACGTGCCCGTGCTCGATTCCGGCGCGCGCGGCGCCACCACCACCTTCGTTGAACGCGGCATCGGCGACGTGCTGATCGCCTGGGAAAACGAGGCGTATCTCGCCGTCAAGGAACTGGGCCCGACCAAGTTCGACATCATCACGCCATCCGTCAGCATCCTGGCCGAGCCGCCCGTCGCCGTCGTCGACAAGTTTGCCGACAAGCACGGTACGCGCAAGGTGGCCGAGGCTTACCTGAATTACCTGTACACGGACGAAGCGCAAGACATCATCGCCAAGAATTACTACCGTCCGGCAACGGACAAGGCGGCGAAGAAATACGCATCGCAGTTCGCCAAGGTCAACCTGTTCACCATCGAGCAAGTGGCGGGCGGCTGGACGACGGCGCAAAAGGCGCACTTTGCCGACGGCGGCATCTTCGACCAGATCTACCAGCCTAAGTAATACCGGATGGCACGATTGCCAGACCGTTACTAAAAGGACACATCATGGCGCTGCGCAGCTTTTCCGATTACCGGGTACTGATCGTGCCGGGCTTGCATAACAGCGGTCCCGAGCATTGGCAGAGCCGCTGGCAGCGCCTGTATCCGCAATTCGAGCGGGTCGAGCAGGACGACTGGAACGAACCCGACCTGGCCACCTGGTCGGCGCGCCTGGATCAGGTGCGTCGGCAAGATGCAAGACCAACCCTGATCGTCGCCCACAGCTTCGGCTGCCTGACGACGGCGCATAGCCTGGCCCGCGATCCGCAGGGCGTGGCCGGCGTGTTGCTGGTGGGGCCGGCCGACCCGGACAAGTTTGGCGTGGCGAAGGCATTGCCGCAAAAGCGGCTGCCTTGCCCCGGCATCCTGATCGCCAGCCAGACCGATCCGTGGATGACGGCCGAACACGCGGCGCAGTGGGCACGGCGCTGGAATTGCAAGTATATTGATGGCGGTGCGCTGGGCCATATCAACGCCGAGTCGCGCCTTGGCGACTGGGTCTACGGCCAGGCGCAGCTGCAAACACTGTTTGATCTGGCGCAAAGCGACAAGCGCCACCGTCAGGCAGCCTGATTCGACGAATTCGATTGCACATAACCTCACAGGAGATCACGATGACTTTACGCCTGGGCGATGTCGCCCCTGATTTTGAACAAGACAGCTCGATCGGCCCGCTCAAGTTCCACGAGTGGGCTGGCAATTCCTGGGTGGTGCTGTTTTCCCACCCGGCCGACTTTACCCCCGTCTGCACGACGGAACTGGGCCTGACGGCCAAGCTCAAGCCTGAATTCGACAAGCGCAACGTGAAGGCCATCGCCCTGTCGGTGGATGCGGCCGAGTCGCACAAGAGCTGGATCAAGGATATCGAAGAGACGCAAAACACGGTCGTGGGCTTCCCCATCATCGCCGACGTCGACAAGAAAGTGTCGGTGCTGTACGACATGATCCACCCGGAACAGTCCGTCACGGCCACCGTGCGCTCCGTCTTCATCGTCGACCCGAACAAGAAAGTACGGCTGATCCTCACGTATCCGCTCAGTACGGGCCGCAACTTCAATGAAATCCTGCGTGTCATCGACGCTTTGCAACTGACGGACGGCTACACGGTGGCCACCCCAGGCAACTGGAAAGACGGCGACGACGTCATCATTCCATTGACCGTGCAGGATCCGGACGTGATCAAGCAGAAGTATCCGAAGGGGTTTACGGCTGCCAAGCCATACCTCCGTCTGACGCCGCAGCCAAATAAATAAACGTTTCAGCTTTCATAAAAACGCACCTGTCCGGTGCGTTTTTTTTCGCCCGCAGCTTTCACGGCAAGTATGCAAAATCCATCTAAGCAAATGAGAAATGGTTAGTTCTTTTTATAACGATTGCATGTGATTATTGCGCCCTATAACTCAAAAATGTAATAAGAAGGGGTTTCTATGTCTGCAGCATCAGCAGCATCGCTCAAGGCGCGTGGAGCGCCGTTTCGGGTCATGCCGGGGTTTAAGCTGTCACTGGGCTTCACGCTCTTTTACCTGGCCTTGATCGTTCTCATTCCGCTGTCGTCGGTGTTCCTGAAAACGTTCACCATGACATGGGACGCCTTCTTCAGCGCCGTCACGTCCGACCGCGTGATGGCGTCTTACCGCCTGACGTTTGGCGCCTCGCTGATCGCCGCCCTGTTGAACGTGGTGTTTGGTGGCATCCTGGCCTGGGTGCTGGTGCGCTATAAATTCCCCGGCAAGCGCATCATCGACGCGCTGGTCGACTTGCCGTTCGCCCTGCCGACGGCCGTGGCCGGCATCACCCTGACGGCTTTGTATTCGTCGAACGGCTGGTTCGGCCAGTTCATCGAAGGCGTGCTGGGCATCAAGGTGGCGTTCACGCCGCTGGGTGTGGTGGTGGCGCTGACCTTCATCGGCTTGCCCTTCGTCGTGCGTACCGTGCAACCGGTGCTGGAAGACGCGGAAAAGGAACTCGAAGAAGCGGCCGCCAGCCTGGGCGCCAATTCATTGCAAACGTTTATCCGCGTCATCTTCCCCACCATCTTGCCGTCCTTGCTGACGGGCTTTGCGCTGGCCTTCGCCCGCGCCACGGGCGAGTACGGTTCCGTGATCTTTATCGCCGGCAATATGCCGATGGTGTCGGAAATCACGCCGCTGTTCATTATTACCAAATTGGAACAATACGATTACGCAGGCGCCACGGCCATCGCCGTGGTGATGCTGGTGGTCTCCTTTTTGCTGTTGTTGACGATTAACCTGCTGCAAGCATGGACGCGCGGAAAGGCGAAGAAATCATGAGTACGAATACGACTGCCGCCGCTGGCGTGGACAAGGCGCTGCCGACGGCGCGCCGCTTCGAGCCGAACGTCGGCCCTGTCGTGCTGGAACCATTGTGGGTGCGCACGGTCTTGATCAGCATCGCCTTGCTGTTCCTGACGGCCTTCCTCATCGTGCCCCTGGTGGCCGTGTTTGCGGAAGCATTCAAGAAGGGCTGGGAAGCGTACATCGCCGCCATCATCGATCCGGACGCGATTTCCGCCATTAAATTGACCCTGATCACGGCCGCCATCGCCGTGCCGCTGAACCTGGTATTCGGCGTGGCCGCTTCCTGGTGCATCGCCAAGTTCGAATTCCGCGGCAAGAGCATTTTATTGACCCTGATCGACTTGCCGTTTTCCGTTTCCCCGGTGATTTCCGGCCTGATCTATGTGCTGATGTTTGGCGCCCAGGGCTGGTTCGGCCCGTGGCTGCAGGCGCACGACATCAAGATTTTGTTCGCCGTGCCCGGCATCGTGCTGGCCACCATCTTCATCACCTTCCCGTTCGTCGCGCGTGAACTGATTCCGCTGATGCAGTCGCAGGGCAGCGAAGAGGAAGAGGCCGCCATCGTGCTGGGCGCTTCGGGCTGGAATACGTTCCGCCGAGTCACCTTGCCGAACATCAAGTGGGGCCTGCTGTATGGCGTGATCCTGTGTAATGCCCGCGCCATGGGCGAGTTCGGCGCCGTGTCCGTCGTCTCCGGCCATATCCGAGGCGAAACCAACACCATGCCGCTGCAGGTGGAGATTCTGTACAACGAGTACAACTTCGCCGCCGCGTTTGCCGTCGCCTCCCTGCTGGCCTTGCTGGCCTTGGTGACCCTGGCCTTGAAAGCTTTCATTGAGTGGCGTTTGAACGAGAGCGACGCCGACGATTCCGCCTTACGTTCTACGGAGCACTGATATGACCATCGCAGTTAAAAACATCAATAAACGTTTCGGTGATTTCGTCGCCCTCGACAATATCTCGCTGGACTTTCCCGCCGGCGAATTGACGGCCCTGCTGGGCCCGTCGGGCTGCGGCAAGACCACCTTGCTGCGCATTATTGCCGGTCTGGAACACCCTGATAGCGGCCAGGTGCTGCTCGATGCGGAAGACGCGTCGAACCGCCACGTGCGCGAGCGGCAAGTCGGTTTCGTCTTCCAACACTATGCGCTGTTCAAGCACATGACCGTGTTCGAGAACGTGGCCTTTGGCTTGCGCGTGAAGTCGCGCAGCGAGCGCCCGTCGGAAGACCAGATCCGCCGCAAGGTGAAAGATTTGCTGGAACTGGTGCAGCTGGACTGGCTGGCCGACCGCTATCCGCCGCAGCTGTCGGGCGGGCAACGCCAGCGCATCGCCCTGGCGCGCGCGCTGGCTGTCGAGCCGCGCGTGCTGCTGCTCGACGAACCGTTCGGCGCGCTTGACGCCAAGGTGCGCAAGGAATTGCGCCGCTGGCTGCGTCGCCTGCATGACGACTTGCACGTGACCAGTATTTTCGTCACGCATGACCAGGAGGAAGCGCTGGAAGTGGCGGACCAGGTCGTACTGATGAACAAGGGCACCGTCGAGCAACTCGGTTCCCCAGAGCAAGTTTACAACCATCCGGCTTCGCCCTTCGTGTATGGCTTCCTGGGCAACGTCAACCTGTTCCACGGCCGCGTGCATGACGGCGTGATGGCGACGGGCGACGCCAGCTTCGAGGTGCCCGATTACGCAGGCGTGAGCGACAGCAAGGGCACGGCCTACGTGCGTCCGCATGACCTGGAAATCGACCGCTACACGCAGGGTGCGGAAGGCATCGTCGTGAAACTGAGCCGCGCGCATGCGATCGGTCCGCTGGCCCAGCTGGACTTGCAGCGCGTCGATAACAGCGAGCTGATCGAAGCTGTGATGTCGAACGAGCGTTTTACCCATCTGCAACTGAAAGAAGGCGAAACCCTGGTGGTTCGCCCGAAACGCCTGCACGTGTTCGTTGAACCGACAAGAACCTAAAAGGTAGGAACACTATGAATTTTCAACAACTGCGCTCGATCCGCGAAGCGGCCCGCCGCGGCTATAACCTGACGGAAGTGGCCAACGCCCTGTTCACGTCGCAGCCGGGCGTGAGCCGGCAAATCCGCGAACTCGAGGACGAGCTGGGCGTGGTGATTTTCGAGCGCAACGGCAAGCGCCTGACGGGTTTGACGGAGCCGGGCAAGGGCATTTTGAAGATCGTCGACCGCCTCTTGATCGAGGCGGAAAACCTGCAGCAGGCCAGCCTCGAATACAGCGGCCAGACCAGCGGCACCTTGTCGGTGGCGGCCACGCATACGCAGGCCCGTTATGCGCTGCCGAAGGTGGTGCAAAGCTTCCGCGCCGCCTTCCCCGACGTGCGTATCGCGCTGCAGCAAAGCGCGCCCGAGCACATCGCGGAATGGGTGCTGTCCGGCAAGACCGACATCGGCATCGCCACGGAAGGCTTGAGCCAGTTCCCCGACCTCGTGTCGTTCCCGTGCTACCGCTGGAGCCATTTGATCGTCGTGCCGGACGGCCATCCGCTGCTCGAACACTCGCCGATCCGCCTGGAAGACCTGGCGAAATATCCGTTGATTACCTACGACAAGGGTTTCACAGGGCGCGGCCATATCGACGACGCGTTCGCCAAGGCGGGCGTGGCGACCGACATCATCCTCACGGCCATGGATTCCGACGTCATCAAGCAATACGTGGCGTTGGGCCTGGGCGTGGGTATTGTTGCTTCGATGGCCTTCGACCATGGGCGCGACAAGGGGCTAAGGGCCGTGGAAGCGTCGCACCTGTTCGCCACCAACACGACGCGCCTGGCCGTGCGCCGCGGCGCTTACCTGCGCGCGTATGCCTATGAGTTTATCCTGCAACTGGCGCCGGACCTGACGCGCGAAGACATCGACCGCGCCATGGCGGGAGAGGACGCGCTCTAGGCGATGGCGGCTCTTTGCGCGCGCGTCAGGCTGGCCACGGCGCGCGCGTAGCTATCGCGAACCAGTTCCTCCAGGTAATCGGCGGGGAAGCGCGCCACGTCAACGATCGTTACCCAGTGAAAGCGGCCCATGTAGCGGGCCGGTTTCACGCCCGGCATGTCCGTCAATTCGATAAAGCGTTCCGCGCTGACCCGCAGGCTGAAGCGCCACTGCTCGGGCATGCTGGTCTTGAAATACGCAAATTTTTTCCCCTCCACTGCAACTACGAGAATGTTCGACGGCGCACCGTACAGCACGGCTTGCGCGCCGGGCAGGGCCGTGCAAAAATCCTTCAATTCATCAGTTGTCATTCGTCCACCGCCACGAATTGTTGCGTGTTGTGGTCGAAGGCATAGGCCGCGCCGGCAGGCGCATCGAGCAGCGCGATAAAACGGTCATCCACGCTGAGCACGGCGCCCAGCGACACGAGGGCCACGTTGGCGCTGTCGTTCATGTAGTCGTCGCTCTCGTCGTTGGCCGTGAAGCGCCAGCCGCTGTCGTCGCCGTTGTCCGGCTCCTCGCGATACAGATAGCCGACGGGCGCACCGTCTTCCAGCACTTTTTTCGTCACGAAGCACAGGCCCGCGTAGCGGTTGACGAGGTTGTCGTCATCATCGTGCTGCGTATTGATGATGTGGCGCGCATCGAAGGCGATGGGGTCTTTGGCCTGTAAATCGGCGATGTAGCCGGGCATGTTGTCGAGCTTGCCGGTGAAGCGGCCATGCGGCTCGACCGTGTCGACCAGCACCCACATGCGCTCGGCGCCCGGCGCTTGCGGATCGTCGCTGTGAAAAGCGAAGATCAGCTTGACCACTTCGCCGGGGCGTACCTGGGCAATGGCCTCGCGCGGCGATTTATAGAAAGTGTAGGGATGGCGCGCCGCCAGTTCGGCAGCGTCGGCCAAGTGCCAGCTGGGCATGGTGATCCGTCATCGGAGTGGAAGAACCCCCATGGTAGCTGATTGCCCGTCGGCCTGGCCGGCGTTTTCTCATCCGTGCTCCCAGTTTGCACAGCGGGGTCGTTCTCAAGAGCTTGTATGGTTTTTCAGGAGAGCAATTGCTGTGTATGGAAGCTTGATGAAGCGCAGACTCCAGCAACATCACTGCCTGGCTGGGTCGCCAGGTGCTAGTCTGGACTGAAACCGGTTCTTGCTGACTCTTTTCATTCGCAGCACAGATAGCTTTCATGATCTCAATCGTGGAGACGAACATGCTCAAATTTATGCTTCTTGGAGGCATTTCCCTATTGCTCTGCGGCTGTGCATCTCAATTGGGAACGCTATTCAATCGCCCGGTAGTGGAAGATAGCGTGGATAAAATGCCGGGCGTCTTTTCACTGTCTGCCGATAGGCGAACAGTCATCTTTGTCACCGAGGAAAACCTCGGCGTGGATGCCAACAATGCTGTTATCAAGCGTCAGACGCGTTTCTGTGCGGAGCCGCCGCCCGATACGGCCAATGGTATCGAGGCCGCCCTGAACGGCAAGCTGGATGTGACTGGCAAAGCTGGCGTCCGTGGCAATGCCGAGTTTGACGATGAGTTCGAAACGACAGTGAGCGTCCTCGCTGACAGGACTGCCGCACTCGACGCCTACCGTACCGGCGTCTATGCCTTGTGTCAGTATCATTTGAATGGCGCCATTCAGAGTGGTGATGTCAAGGTGCTGTTCAGCGAACTCACCAAGGCCTTTGTCGAAGTACAGATAGCACAGCAACAACAAACCGCGGCAGTCAAGATGGCAGCCAAAGAAGCACAACTGGTGCGCACCGAGCTGGCGGTCAAAAATAGCGAGGCACAAGCGCAGGCGCTGATGCAGACGCGGCAACAGGAGCAGACACATCAAGTTGCCATCGAGCATGCCAAAGCGCAGCAAGCACCGCCTGCAACACCGGCTAAGTAGCCACTGGTCTTTGGCTGGGCTGCACGAGACATACCCAGCCAAAGACCAGTGTAACGGCTTTGCCTGCCGAGCCAGCCTGCCATTTACCAGCTATAGCCAGCCTTGGCGTAGTAGTAGCGGCCGTTGAAGCCGTTCGGTGCGAAGCCGCTGTACGGCTGGGTGCCGCCATTGTTGAGGTTACCCGCGCTGGTGATCTGGTCAGGATAGCGGTTGGTGACGTTGTCGATACCGGCCACCAGGCGCCAGTTCTTGCCCAGTTTTACGGAACCGGACACGTCCAGCACCCATTGCGGATCGTAGTGCTGGTCTTGCAGGGCATTGTTTTGCGGCACGATGAAGCTGCCGTAGCGCGTCACGACGCCGTGCGCATTCCAGATGCCGAAGCTGTAGTCGGCAGCCAGGCTGAACTTGTCTTTCGGCGAACCGACGGTGGCGCGCTGGATGGTCTGGCGGTCGATCAGTTTCAGGTTGTTGGCCGTCAGGATGGCCGGATTGTCCGCCACTTTCTGTACCGAGGTCTTGTTGTGGTTGTAGGCCACGGTCAGGTCCAGGCGATCCTTGTCCTGCAAGTCGATGCGGTAGGTGCTGACGATGTCCACGCCTTCCGTGCGCGTATCGACGGCGTTGGTGAAATAGCGTCCCGCGCCCACTGGCGTGCCCTGCGCGGCCAGGATGTTTTTCAAAGTAGTGCTGAGTATCAGATTGGAGGAAAACAGGATGCGGTCATCGATGTCGATGCGGTAGGCGTCGACCGTCGTCGTGAAGTTGCGGGTGGGCTGGAACTGCAGGCCCAGGCTGTAGTTGCGCGCTTTCTCCGCCTTCAGGTCTTGTGCGCCCAGGGCGCGTGCCTGTGGTGTGTTGACGGCAAAGGTACCCGTTTCGATGGCCGTATTCGTGCCATTGATGACCTGGAAGTTGGTGGTGGTGATGGTGTAGTACTGCTGCGCCAGCGATGGCGCGCGGAAGCCGCTCGATACGGTGCCGCGCAGGGACAGGGCGTCCGTGAAGGCATAGCGGGCCGAACCCTTGGCCGAGGTGGTGCTGCCGAAATCACTGTAGCGCTCATGCCGCAGGGCCACGCCACCGGACAGTTTTTTCGTCGCTTCCGCTTCCAGGTTGACGTAGATCGATTCATTGTGGCGGCTGTGGCTACCCGCGTTTTCGGGACGGAAGCCGGCAAAGCCCTGCGAACCGGTGCCGGTATACGATGCTTTCTCGCCAGCGCCGATCGTGTATTTTTCATGGCGCGCTTCGGCGCCCACGGCCACCGTCAGCGGCCCCGTAAAGTAAGCGACGGGGAATTCGCGCGCCGCGTCGAGATTCAGGACGGTCTGTTCATTTTTCAGGGAGCCCACATAGAAGTGCGTGGGGCTGGCGGCGGCCAGGTCGAAATTGACGGTATTGTCGAGATCCAGCTTGAACTTGTTGCTGCCGTAATTCAGGCTGGCATCCCAGCGCCAGCCGGCCGCTTCGCCGCGCAAGCCGGTCACCAGCGACTGGTCGGTCAGGGTGCTGTTCTGGATTGGCAAGAAGCCTTGGGGAAAGATCGACGAGCGCGTGATGTAGTCCCCTTTTTCATTCTTCACCAGGCCTGCGCGCCAGGTGGCGCCGGCCGAGGTGTCGCGCTGGCCGTAGCCGCCGAAGGCATACCAGTCCAGGTTGTCGCCGAGATGGTATTCGCTGTTGATGAAGACGGTGGCCGGCTTGCTCTCGGCATCGCCGTAGCGCAGGTTGACCTGGCCATAGCGCGGTTCCAGCGGGTTGCTGAAATCGCGGCCGGCACGGTTGGTCGGACCGCGATCGGCCACTTCTGCCGAGACGCGCACCCAGCCATCGTCGCCCAGGGCGAAGCCGGCCGAACCCTTGATGGATTTTTGCTTGCCGTCGCGTTCCTGCGTCTGGCCATAGCCCACTTCGATGTCGCCACCGGCCGCACCTTTTTTCAGGATGATGTTGATTACGCCGGCAATCGCATCGGAGCCATACTGGGCCGCCGCGCCATCGCGCAGCACTTCCACATGGTCGATGGCGGCCAGGGGAATGGCGTTCAGGTCGACCGGCGCCGAGCCGCGGCCCAGGGTACCGTTGACGTTGACGACGGCCGAGGTGTAGCGGCGCTTGCCGTTCACCAGTACCAGCGTCTGGTCGGGCGACAGGCCGCGCAGTTGGGCAGGGCGCACGGCATCGCTGCCATCGGCACCCGTCGGACGGGGGAAGTTCATCGATGGCAGCAGGCGTGCCAGCACGGTGGCCAGTTCGGCCGAACCCGTGCTTTGCAGGTCGCGCGAGGTGAGGATGTCGATCGGCGACTCGGAATCGATGGTGCGGCGGTTCTTGGCGAAGGTGCCAGTGACTACCACCGATTGCAATTCACCTTCGGCCGGCAGCTCTTGCTGCGCTTGCGCCTGCATGGGCAGGCTGAAGCAGGCGATCAGGCTGGCGGCGATAACGGTTTTCACGGGCAGGGCGGGAATCTGGGAGCGGGCGGTGCTTGAACTCATCGACGATATCTCTTCGGTTGGTGGATGCGCGAACCAGGGCGGTCCGGTGATGACATCAGAGTAACAGTGGGTCTGTGGCGTGCTTACGAATCGTTCTGTCTATCGATATGCAATAAATGTCTGATACACGTCCAAATGGCGCGGGTAGCGCATATGGCCACGTTTCCAGCATACGACCGGGCATGGCCAGGCCGCAATGCTGCACAGCAGTAAATTGCCAGCTGTTGTATAAATACGACTAGTTGCTATGGGCGGGGGAGCCTGGCGGCGGCATGCGCCGCCAGACGGAGTGCGCCTATTGCCCTGGATTGGGCAGGCTGGCGTGGATGGCGTCGACGGCCGCCACGAGGTCCGGCGACAGGCTGACTTGATGGGCATCGATATTTTGCTGCAACTGCGCCACGCTGGTGGCGCCGATGATGGTCGAGGCCACGAACCAGCGCGAGTAGCACCAGGCCAGGGCCAGCTGCGCCGGCGTCAAGCCGTGCGCGCGGGCCAGCGCCGCATACTGGGCGGCGGCTGCTATGGTAGCGGGGCGCACGTAGCGGGGACTCCAGCCGGCCGGGAAGCGCGTCAGGCGGCCCCTGGCTTGCGGATCGTCGAGGTATTTCGCCGTCAGCTGGCCGAACGCCAGCGGGCTGTAGGCCAGCAAGCTGACGTTTTCCCGGTGGCAGGTTTCGTCGAGCAAGCTTGTCTCGAAATGGCGCGCCGTCAGGTTGTACAGGTTCTGGATCGAGGCGATGCGCGGCAAGCCTTTCAGCTGCGCCTGCTTGATGTATTCGCATACGCCCCACGACGATTCGTTCGACACGCCGATGTGGCCGATCTTGCCTTCCTCGACCAGCTTGCCCAGCACGGCCAAGGTGTCTTCGATGGCGACCGACGCGTGCTCCTTGCGCGGGTTGTACACGCTGGCGCCGAAGATGGGCAGGTTGCGGCTGGGCCAGTGTAATTGGTACAGGTCGATGTGCTCCGTCTGCAGCCGGCGCAGGCTGTCTTCGACTGCGGCGCGGATGTTGGCCGCGTCGTGATCCGTCTTGCCCTTGCGTATCCAGTGCATGCGCGAATTCGGCCCGGCCACCTTGCTGGCCAGCACGATCTGGCTGCGCTTGCCGCTTTTCCTGAGCCAGCTGCCGATGTAACGCTCCGTGCTGCCCTGCGTTTGCGCGCTGGCCATCACCGGATACATCTCGGCCGTGTCGATGAAGTTGATGCCCCGTTCCAGCGCGTAATCGAGCTGGCTGTGCGCTTCGGCTTCGCTGTTCTGCTCGCCGAAGGTCATCGTGCCCAGGCAGATCGTGCTCACTTCCAGGTTGCTGGAACCCAGCTTGACCTTGTTGATCATTTCGCCTGCTTGCCGCGCAGCGCGCGGGCGCAATCCTTGATCAGCGCCGGACCGGCGTAAATCAGGCCGCTGTACAGCTGCACCAGCTGCGCGCCCGCCTCGAACTTGGCCACGGCATCCTTGCCCTGCATGATGCCGCCCACGCCGATGATGGGCAGCGCGTCGCCCAGTTCCGCCTTCAGCAAGCGGATGACATTGTTCGACAGTTCGAACACGGGCGCGCCGGACAGGCCGCCCGCTTCGGCGCCGTGCGGCATGCCTTCGACGGCGCTGCGCGACAGGGTCGTGTTGGTGGCGATGACGCCATCAATCTTGTGGCGCGTGAGCGACTCGGCGATGCTTTTCACTTGTTCGCCATCCATGTCCGGCGCGATTTTCAGGGCCAGCGGCACGTAGCGCTTGTGCTTGTCCGCCAGGCGCGCCTGCGCTTCCTTGAGCTGCGACAGCAGAGCGTCGAGTTCCGACGCACCCTGCAGCTGGCGCAAATTCTTCGTGTTCGGCGACGAGATGTTCACCGTCACATAGCTGGCGTACGGGTAGACTTTTTCCAGGCACAGCAGGTAGTCGTCAGCCGCCCGTTCGATGGGCGTGTCGGCATTCTTGCCGATGTTCAGGCCCAGCACGCCGGCGCGGTTCTGGTAAAACTTCGACGCCTGCACGTTGGCGACAAAGGCGTCCACGCCGCCATTATTGAAACCCATGCGGTTGATGATGCCCTGCGCCTGCGGCAGGCGGAACATGCGCGGTTTCGGATTGCCCGCCTGCGCGCGCGGCGTGACGGTACCCACTTCGATGGAGCCAAAACCCAGGTCGGCCAGCGCGTCGATGTAGGCGCCGTCCTTGTCCAGGCCCGCGGCCAGACCGACCGGGTTCGGGAAGGTGATGCCCATCACCGTGCGTGGGTCGGCGGCCGGTTTGCCGGCCAGCTTCGTCAGGCCCAGCGCGCTGGCGCGTTTCAGGGCGGGCAGGGTGAGATGGTGGGCCGCTTCGGCATCCATCGAAAAGAGCAGCGGACGGGCGAGGGAGTACAGGAATTTTTCAGACATGGGGCGCTTTGAGTAGGTGTGCGTGGCGCCGGGAAGGGCTGGCGGCGCGCGAAATAAGTGCCGTATTTTACCGTGTTCCACGCGCCTGCCGGGTGTATAGTTCTTGTTGGTCTAGTGCAATATTAATCCCTTGATAATCAGCATGGGGCCTTGGACTTTCCTGTTTCTTCCCTGTTCTCTTTACCTTATAAGCGAGACATCGATTGAAAAAGACACGCATTTTGACGGCCATCGCGGCCGCCAGCGCACTGCTGCTAAGCCACCCGGCCCTGGCACTGCCGAACACCCAAGACACCCGCATGTTGAGCGAGCCTGCCGTCTCCAGCCGCCACATCGCCTTCATCTATGCGGGCGACCTGTGGCTGTCCAACCTCGATGGCGGCGGCGCGCGGCGCCTGACGTCCGATCTGGGCGACAAGTCGCATCCCGTATTTTCGCCCGACGGCAGCCTGATCGCGTATAGCGCGAACATCGACGGCAATGTCGACGTGTATGTGATCGCCGCGGCCGGCGGCGTGCCGCGCCGCCTGACCTTCCACCCCGGAGCGGACCTGGCGCAGGCGTTCACGCCAGATGGCCAGGCCGTGATGTTCACCTCACCGCGCGCCGCCTTCAACAACCGCTTCCAGAAGCTGTTTACGGTGCCCGTGGCGGGCGGCGTGGAAACGCAGCTGGAAATTCCGAACGCCTCGCGCGCCACGTATTCGCCCGATGGCAAGCGCATCGCGTACAACCCGCTGGCACCCGCCTTCAAGCAGTGGAAGCGCTACCGTGGCGGCACCAATTCCTGGCTGTGGCTGTTTTCGTCCAGCGACAAGTCGATTGAAAAAATCCCCCAGCCGACGACGCGCTCGAACGACGTCGATCCGATGTGGATAGGCGACACCGTCTACTTCCGCTCCGACCGCAACGGCGAATTCAACCTGTTTGCCTATGACGTCAAGACGAAAGCCGTGCGCCAGCTGACGCGGCATGCGGATTTCCCCGTGCTGAACGCGTCGGCCGCGAACGGCACCATCGTCTACGAGCAGGCCGGCTATCTGCACGCGTTCGACATCGCCAGCGGCCAGACGCACAAGCTGGCCATCGGCGTGGCCAGCGACCTGGGGCAAACGCGGCCCCGCTGGGTCAAGAACGCGAAATACATCCGCGACGCGTCGATTTCGCCCTCGGGCGCGCGCATCGCCTTCGAGTACCGGGGCGAGATCGTCACCATCCCCGCCGACAAGGGCGACGTGCGCAACCTGACGCAGACGGCCGGTGCCCACGAGCGCACGCCCATCTGGTCGCCCGATGGCCGTTCGGTCGCGTATTTCTCGGACGAGTCGGGAGAGTATGAACTGCATGTGCGGGCGCAGGATGGCAAGGGTGCCGTGAAAAAGCTCAAGCTCAACGGCAGCGGCTTCTATGACAACGCCGTCTGGTCGCCCGACAGCAAAAAGATCGCGTTTGCCGACAACGGCTGGAGCATGTACGTGATCGACGTCGGCACGGGCAAGGTGCAGAAAGTGGCTACGGAGCCGATGTATGGCGTCGACAAGAGCATGCGCGCCTCGTGGGCGCCCGATTCGCGCTGGCTGGCCTACACGCTCAATTCGCCCACCTACACGCGCAGCGCGTATATCTATTCCGTCGAGCAGAACAAGTCGATGCCCGTGACCGATGGCCTGTCCGACGTGGCCCAGCCCGTGTTCGACAAGAGCGGCAAATACCTGTACTTCTTCGCTTCGACGAATGCAGGCCCCAGCAACAACTGGTTCTCGCAGCAGAATGAAGACAACCTGGTGACGCGCACCGTGTGGATGGCCGTGCTGCGGCGCGACCTGCCATCGCCCCTGATCAAGGAAAGCGACGAGGAAAAGGCTGCCAGCACGGAGAGCAAGAAGGACACGGCGAAGGCGGAGGCGGAGCCGAAGAGCGAAGCGAAGATCGATCCCAAGACGGGCCGCGACGACCCGAAAGTGGTCGTGGCACCCGTGGCGCCGATCCACATCGATTTCGACGGCATCGCCACGCGCATCGTCGACCTGCCGCTGCCGGCCGCGCAGTTTTCCAGCCTGACCGCCGGCGCTGCGGGGCAGATATTTTTGCTGCGCGAAAGCGATGGCAAGAAGGCCGTGCAGCGCTTCGACCTGAAGGAGCGCAAGGCGGAAACCGTGGTGGCCGAAGCGGACGACTTCGAAGTGTCGGCCGATGGCAAGAAGCTGCTGTATCGCCAGAAGGACAACTGGGCCATGGGTTCCGCCATGGGCAAGCTGCTGGCGCCCGGCGAAGGCAAGATCAAGGTCGACGCCATCGAAGTAAAAGCCGATCCGCGCGCCGAGTGGACGCAGATTTTCAATGAGGTGTGGCGCATCAATCGCGATTATTTTTATGATCCGGGCATGCATGGCGTGGACTGGAAAGCCATGCGCGACAAGTACGCCGTGTTCTTGCCCGAGCTGTCCAGCCGCGCGGACCTGAACCGCCTGATCCAGTGGATGTGCAGCGAACTGGCAGTGGGCCATCACCGCGGCGGTGGCGGCGATGATTTTATCGAGGCGAAGAAAGTGCCGGGGGGACTCTTGGGCGCCGACTATGAAGTGAGCGACGGCCATTACCGCTTCAAGAAAGTGTATGGCGGCTTGAACTGGAATCCGGCCCTGCGCGCGCCGCTGACGGAGCCTGGCCTGAACGTCAAGGCGGGCGAATACCTGCTGGCCGTCGACAGCCGTCCCTTGCTGCCGCCGACGAATATCTACAGCGCCTTCGAGAACACGGCCGGCAAGGCCATCGACCTGACCGTGGGGCCATCGGCCGACGGCAAGGGGGCGCGCACGATCACCGTCGTGCCGGTGCCGACCGAGGATGCCTTGCGCAACCGCGACTGGATCGAAGGCAATATGCGCAAGGTCAATGCGGCGACCGGCGGCAAGGTGGCGTACGTGTACGTGCCCAATACGGCGGGCCTGGGCCACACCTACTTCAAGCGCTATTTCTTCCCGCAGGCGGACAAGCAGGCCATCATCGTCGACGAGCGTTTCAATGGCGGCGGCAGCGTGGCCGATTACTACATCGAGATCCTGCAGAAGAAGGAAATCGCCTGGTGGACCATGCGCTATGGCGCCGACATGAAGACGCCGTCCGCGTCGATCCAGGGTCCGCGCGCCATGCTGATCGACGAGACGGCCGGTTCGGGCGGCGACCTGCTGCCGTGGATGTTCCGCAAAAATAACATGGGTCCGCTGATCGGCAAGGCCACGTGGGGCGGCCTGGTGGGCGTCCTCGGCTTTCCCGTGCTGATGGATGGCGGCTTCATCACGGCGCCGAACCTGGCGTTCTGGACGCGCGAGAATGGCTGGGGCGTTGAAAACGAAGGCGTGCCGCCCGATATCGAAGTCGAGCAAACGCCGGCCGACGTCATCGCCGGCCGCGATCCGCAGCTGGAAAAAGCGATCGAGGTGATACAGGCCGAACTGGCGAAGAACCCGCCCGCGCGGCCTGCCCGTCCGGCGTTTCCAGATAAAAGTAAATAAAAGGCGTAGGTCGGATTAGGCGCGCAGCGCCGTAATCCGACAACATTGTTGGCGCCGCCGGTGGTGTCGGATTACGCGCTTGCGCGCTAATCCGACCTACCAACTGCCCCCACCGACATGCGCTTGGTTTTACATCACCACCCACTGTCCTTTGATCCTCGCTTCCAGCGGCTTGAAATTGATTTTATAAGCCATCTTCGGGCTCTGTTCGATCCAGTAGCCGAGATACACATACGGCAGGCCCAGTTCGCGCGCCTGGGCGATTTGCCACAGCACGTTGTAGGTGCCGTACGAGGCGCCCGGCACGTCGGGGTCAAAAAAAGTGTAGACGGATGACAGGCCATCGGCCAGCACGTCGATGATGCTGACCATGCGCAGGATGCCTTCGGCATCGCGGAATTCCACCAGGCGCGTGTTGACCCGGCTTTGCAGCAGGAATTGCGCATACTGGTCGCGGCTGTCCTGGTCCATGCCGCCGCCCGCGTGGCGCGTGCTCTGGTAGCGCAGGTACAGTTCGTAGTGCTCGTCGAGGAAGGAGAGGGTGGCCACGCCCGCCTGCAGGTCGGCGTGGCGGCTCCAGGCGCGGCGCTGGTTGCGGTTCGGGGTGAACTCGCCCGTCACGACGCGCACGGGGATGCAGGCCTGGCAGCCATCGCAATACGGGCGGTAGGTAAAAATGCCGCTGCGGCGAAAGCCGTTGCGCACCAGTTCCGAATACACGTCGCTGTTGATCAGGTGCGAAGGCGTGGCCACCTGCGAGCGGGCCTGGCGGTCGTCCAGGTAGCTGCACGGATACGGTGCCGTCGTGTAGAACTGCAGGGTGGCAAACGGTAGTTCGTTCAGGTGCGTCATGCTGATCCTGTCTGGTCTGTCCGCGGCAATGGAAGTCTGCGTGAAGCTATCATAGCTTTTTTATGCCGCTGGCGCAGCTTGCCAATCGGTGATTTGCGTTGCTTCAATGGCGCTGCGCACATGGGCCAGGAAGCGCGCGCGCGAAATGGGCGCCGCGCCCAGCGAGGCCAGGTGCTTCGTTTCTTGCTGACAGTCAATCATGGTCACGCCGCGCGCCTGCAAAAAGCGCACCAGCTGCGCCAGCGCGATCTTCGAGCCATCCGTCACCCGTGCGAACATCGATTCGCCATAGAACATGCGCCCGATCGACACGCCATACGCGCCGCCCACCAGTTCCCCGTCCAGCCACAGCTCCGACGAATGCGCGTAGCCCAGCTTGTGCAAGCCCGTGTAGCCGGCGATGATCTCGTCGGAAATCCAGGTGCCCGGGCCATCCTTGCGTGGCGCCGCGCAGGCGCGCATGACGGCCTCGAAATCGCCGTCGAAACGCAGTTGCCAGCGCCCGTCCGTGGCGGCGCTGCGCTCGACCTTGCGGATCGCCTTGGCCAGGCTGTCGGACACCTTGAAATGCTCCGTCATCAGCACCATGCGCGGATCGGTGCTCCACCACAAAATAGGCTGGCCTTCGGAAAACCAGGGGAAGATGCCGCGCCGGTAGGCGTCGAGCAGGCGCGCGGGCGACAGGTCGGCGCCGGCCGCCAGCAGGCCTGGCGCTTCGTCGGTCAGCGCGCGCGAGACGTCGGGGAACGGGGTATGGATGTCGAGCCAGGGAATCATGCGGCAGTTGCTTATTCTGCATCCACGCGCGCCATCGGGCGCGTGATGTCGCCCGTATGGAAGCCATAGCTGCCGCCTTCGCGGATTTTCACGCGGTCGGCAAAGAACAGTTCCAGGGTGGCGCGGATGGTGGGAAAGGCCAGGTCATCCCAGGGAATCTGCGCTTCCGTAAACATCTGCACGTCCAGGCTTTCGATGCCCGGCGCGAAATCGAGGTCGCGCAGGCGCGCCAGGTAGAACAGGTGCACCTGGTGCACGCGCTGCACGTTCAGCAGCGAAAACAGGGGACCGAGTTCGATATTCGCGCCCGCTTCCTCCACCGTTTCGCGCTCGGCCGCGTCGGAGGTCGTTTCATCGTTTTCCATGAAGCCGGCCGGCAGGGTCCAGTAGCCCAAGCGCGGCTCGATGGCGCGCTTGCACAGCAAGACCTGCAGCTGGCCGTCCTCTTCCCACACGGGGATGGAGCCGACCACCATTTTCGGGTTCTGGTAATGGATGGCGTCGCAGTTGGCGCAGACATAGCGCGGACGGTTGTCGCCTTCCGGAATGGAGAGGCTGACAGGATGGGCGCATTCGGAGCAGAATTTCATGGGCAGGCTTCGGAAAATGGGTGTCTAGTGTAACGCTTACTGTACACCGATTGCGCGCGGCGTGGCGTGACGGGCGGACACAATACCAAGCGGCAATTGGCCGAGTTTTTTCATTAAATGGCTCTATTGCAGCCGAAGTTGAGATAGCTATTGCCTAAGTCACCCGTTTGCGCTTATAATTCTTGTGCGGGGTGGAGCAGTCTGGCAGCTCGTCGGGCTCATAACCCGAAGGTCACAGGTTCAAATCCTGTCCCCGCAACCAATACCGGAAAGCCGCTGATTCTTGCAAAAGATCGGCGGCTTTTTTCATTGCTGGCCAACGGCGAACTCCGGCAGACGGGGCGCGCATGCAATTGTCAAATCAAGCCCTTTACGCCCCGCAACAATCTGGTATATAATTCTTGTGCGGGGTGGAGCAGTCTGGCAGCTCGTCGGGCTCATAACCCGAAGGTCACAGGTTCAAATCCTGTCCCCGCAACCAATTCGAAGCCGCTGGTTCCTCGCAAGAGGGCCAGCGGTTTTTTCGTTATGCGGGGAGATTTCCTATTCCAGCTGGCGTGCGTACACGACCAGCCGCAGATGGCGGTCCGCATCGATGGTCAGCGAGGTGTGTTCATACGCGACCTGCTCGCCGCCGATGTCCAGGCGGCGCACGCCTGCACACGGCGCATGTACGTCGTGGCGGCGCCACCACAGCTTGAATTCGGGCGAGACTTTTTCCAGTTCCTGCACCAGCGCGTGAATGTCCGCTTCCTGCGTGGCGCGCGCGTAGTCGCGGCGAAAGCTCGACAGCATCAGCGGCGCCTGCTCTTCCCAGGCCGTGAAGCGTGAGCGCAGCAGCGGATCGGTAAACAAGAGCCACAGCAGATTGCGCCGCGATGGCACATGTGCGCCGAAGCCAAACAGGGTATCCGCGCCCGCATTGAACGCCAGCACGTCCCAGCGCAGGTTGAGCACATACGCCGGATGCGCCAGCTCGTGCATCAACCGGCGCACCGGCGGGGGCACCACGCAAAACGTCTTGCCTTCTTCGGCTGGCGGACGCGCATGTGCGAGCAGGAACAGGTGGCGGCGTTCGCCCCCGTCCAGTTTCAGCACTTCGGCCAGCTTGTCGAGAAAGGCGCTCGAGACGCCGATGTCGCGCCCCTGCTCCAGCCAGGTGTACCAGGTCAGCCCCACGCCAGCCAGCGCCGCCACTTCTTCGCGGCGCAAGCCGGGCGTCCTGCGCCGTCCGCCGCCGGGCAAGCCCACGTCCTCGGGCGACAGGCGTGCGCGGCGCGCCTGCAGGTAGGCGGCCAGTTCGTGGCGGGTGCGGGCCAAAGTGCGCATGGTGCTGTCTTTCCGGTGAGTCTGTTGCTATCAGTAATAGCATAAACAGTTAAATTGTAATTGTTTATATTGTATTCCAGAATGCCTGCTTTCTTTCTGAAAGCTGGCCCATGTCTGACTATTCTTCCTCCCGTACCGGTCTTCCCGCCACCGTCTACCTGATCGCCATTGGCGCGTTCGCGCTGGGCATGGCGTCGTATGTGACGGCGGGCCTGATGCCGATGATCGCCGGCGCGTTTTCCATCTCCCTGGCGATGGCCGCGCAACTGGTGACGGCGTTTACCCTGGCCTATGGCCTTGGTTCGCCGCTGGTGGTGGCCTTGCTGCCGGCGCGCGCGCAGCGCTCCGGCCTCCTGATCGCGCTGGCAGTATTCGTGCTGGCGAATGGGGCCAGCGCGCTGGCACAAGGTTTCAGCGGTTTGCTCGCATGGCGGGGCATCGCCGGCATCGGTGCCGGTGTCTATCTGGCGCTGGGCATCGCGGCGGCGGCGGGCGTGTCGGCGCAGCAGCAGCGGGGCAAGGCCATCGGCGTGATCATGGGCGGCATGGCGGGCGGCACGGTGCTGGGTGTGCCATTGAGTTTGCTGCTGGCGCAGCAGCTGGGCTGGACGGCGGCCCTGTGGCTGGTGACTCTTCTGGGTGGGCTGGCGCTGGCGGGCTTGCTGTGGAAACTGCCCGCGCTGCCGGCGGCGCCGGCCACGTCGCTGCGCCGCAAGCTGGCCTTGCTGGCCGATGGGCAGGTGCTGTCCATCTTGCTGGTGTCGCTGCTGGCGGCCATCGCCAGCCTGGGCATGTACACGTTTATCGCGCCGCTGCTGGCGTGGTCGGCGCACGGCGCGGCGATGTCCGTCACACCTTTCCTGTGGGCGTGGGGCGTGGGGGGAATCGCTGGCAGCGTGCTGGTCGGGCCTTGGGCGGACAAGGTGGCGGCGCCGAAACTGACCTGCTGCATCTTGCTGCTGCTGGCGCTGGCCTTGTGCGCGCTGCCGCTGGCGGCCGGCTGGTCGGCCTGGCTGATGCTGGCGCCGATCGCGCTGTGGGGCGCGGCTGGCTGGGCCCTGCAAGTGCCGCAAAACCAGCAGTTGCTGGCCGTGCGCGCGCGGCAGGGCGACGGCAACCTGGCCATCGCCCTCAACGAATCGGCGCTGTACCTGGGCAGCGCCATCGGCGCCGCCACCGGCGGTTTGCTGCTCCTGCTGGACTGGCCGATGTGGCTGCTGGCGGCCGGCGCCGCAGCCGTGGCAGCCGCGGCGTTGCTGCTGCAGTTCTTCGTTGCGCGGCGCTCCTAGCCTTTCTTCGCCAGCTGCATGCCCACGGGCAGGGCGCGGATGCGCTTGCCCGTGGCGGCGAAGATGGCGTTGCACAGGGCGGGCGCGATGGGTGGCGTGGCCGGCTCGCCCACGCCGCCCAGCTCCATGTCCAGGGTGCCCGGCACCAGGTGCGTGTGGATCACGCGCGGCGCGTCGGCGGCGCGCAGCACGGCGTAGTCGTGGAAATTGCTTTGCTCGACCCGGCCATTCTTGAAACTGATCTCGCCGCTCATGGCCAAGGACAGGCCCATGATGCAGGCGCCCTCGATCTGCGAGCGCACGCGGTCCGGGTTGATCTGCGGTCCGCAATCCATGGCGATATCGACCCGCGGCACGATGATTTCGCCGGCCGCATTGATTTCCACCTCGATCACGGCCGCCACATAGGTGACGAAACTGTAGGACACGGCCAGGCCCAGTCCCCGTCCCTTGGGCAGTTTGCGGCCCCAGCCCGCCTTGGCCGTCGCCAGCTCGATCACGTGGCGCATGCGGCCGATATCGACCGGATACTTCGCCGGGTCCTCGCCATAGTTCCAGCCGTCGGACAGGTCGGCCGGATTGATCTTGCGCGCGGGGCCCAAGAGCGCCAGCAGGTAGTCGCGATGGTCTTTCTTTGCCGCGTGGGCCAGTTCGGCCGTGAACGACTGGATGGCGAAGGCGTGCGGGATATTCGATACGGAACGGAACCAGCCGATGCGCGTGTGGGCCGGTACTTCGGGCACTTCGACGCGGATGTTCGCAATGGCGAACGGCACGTTGATGGCCGACATGCCCAGCTCGAACGGCGCCTGCTTGTTCGCGCCGGCGGCAAAGGTCGAGGTGATGGTGGGAGCGGCCGTGCGGTGCAGCCAGGCCGTCGGCATGCCTTTCGCGTCCAGCGACGCTTCCAGCCGTTCGACGGACACCGTGTGCAGATAGTCGTGCTGCAGGTCGTCGTCGCGCGTCCACGTCAGCTTGACGGGCGCGCCATCCATGGCTTTCGACAGCAGCGCCGCCTCGACGGCGAAATCGGGTTTCGATTTGCGCCCGAAGCCGCCGCCGAGCAGGGTCACGTGCACGGTCACGTCGTCGTACGTCAGGCCCAGGGCCTTGGCCACGTTGCTGCGCGTCGCTTGCGGCGCCTGCACGCAGGCCCACACTTCGGCCTTGCCGTTGGCGATGCGCACGGTGGCGGCGGGCGGCTCCATGGTGGCGTGGGCCAGGTGGGGCAGATAGTATTCGGCACTGAGTTTGCGCGCGGCGGGAGCGGCGGCCAGCGTGGCCACCGTCTTGCCCTGGTCGCGCGCCGGGCTGGCCGGCTGGCGCACGGCCGCTTCCAGGGTCTTGCGGAAGGCTTTCGAATCATAGCTGCCGTTCGGGCCGTCGTCCCATTCCAGCACCAGCGCTTCGCGGCCCTTGATGGCGGCCCAGGTGTTACGCGCGATGACGGCTACGCCGCCCAGCGGATTGAACATGGCCGGCGGCGGGCTGCCCGCCAGTTCGACGATGCGCAGCACGCCCGGCACCTTCAGGGCTGCCGTCTTGTCCACGCTTTTCAGCTTGCCACCGAATACGGGAGGGCGGGCGATGACGGCATACGCCATGCCATCGAGGCGCGTGTCGATGCCGAAGTGGGTATTGCCCGTGACGATGTCGTGCAGGTCGATGCCGCGCGTGCTGGTCTGGCCGATGTAGCGCAGCTCGTCCGCCGTTTTCAGGCTGATGCGCGCGCGTGGCGGCACCGGCAATTTGGCCGCTTCTTCTGCCAGCGCGCCGAACGACAGCGACCGTCCGCTGGCCGCATGCACGACGGCGTGGTTGACGGCTTTGACTTCCGTCACTGGCACGTCCCAGCGCACGGCGGCCGCCGTTTCCAGCATCAGGCGCGCCGTGGCGCCCACGTGGCGCATGGCGCGGAACGAGTGGCGCATGCTGCGCGAACCGTCCGTATCCTGGCTGCCGTAGCGCGCTTCGTCGGCGGGCGCCTGCTGCACGCGCACCTGCGCCCAGTCGGCGCCCAGTTCGTCGGCCGCCACCATGGGCAGGCTGGTGCGGATGCCCTGGCCCATTTCGGAGCGGTGCACAACAATGGTGACGATGCCGTCGGCGGCCACCGACAGGAAGACCAGGCTGTCGTCGACCACGCCGCCAGCCATCTTGTCGCCGCCGTATTTGACGGCATCGGCCGCCATCACGAGGCCGGAAGGACCAGCCACCAAAGTCAAACCGGCCAGCGCGCCGGCGGCTTTGAGCCAGTTGCGCCGCGCGGGCGAATGTGCTGCAGGAGTGTCATGGATGCTCATTTGGCCGCTCCTTTTGCGTTGATGCTGGTGGCGGCCTGCTTGATGGCTGCGTGGATGCGCGTGTAGGTGCCGCAGCGGCAGATATTGCCGCTCATCGCTTCGCGGATTTGCTGGTCGTTTGGTTTTGGCGTCTTGTGCAGCAGGGCCGTGGCCGACATGATTTGCCCGGCCTGACAGTAGCCGCATTGGGGCACGCCGTGTTCCTGCCACGCTTGTTGCAGGGCCAGGCCGACCTTGTCTTCGCCCACCGCCTCGATGGTGATGATCTTCTTGCCGGCGGCGGCCGACACCGGCGTCACGCAGGAGCGGATGGCTACACCATCGAGGTGCACGGTGCAGGCGCCGCACAGGGCCATGCCGCAGCCGAATTTGGTGCCGGTCATGCCCAGTTCGTCGCGCAAGGCCCACAACAGGGGCGTGTCTTCAGGCAGTGCAAGGTCGTGCTGCTTGCCATTGATGGTCAGGGTCGTCATGTGTATTCCTTGGTGGGGGATGGTGCGGGACAGCGCGACGGTCATCCGCCAAACGGATGAGCGCATCAGTAGGGGATGGTAGCACCAGCGGCCATGCGCTGCAGGGAGTGGGGCCCGGTGGCATACTGCGGCTTCTGATATCGGAGTTCTCCATGACATGCCTCACAACGGCGCCGGGCTTGCCGGACATTCTCGCTCCCGGCTTGCGGGTGGTTTTTTGCGGCCTCAATCCCGGCGTGGACGCGGCGGCGGCCGGCCACCATTTTCTCGGCCGCGGCAACCGCTTCTGGCCCGTGCTGCACCTGGCCGGCTTCACGCCGCATCTGGTGGCGCCGCAGGACGATGCCAGCGTGCTCGGTTTCGGGCTGGGGTTGACGGCGGCCGTCGGACGTCCGACCCGCCGCGCGGATCAGGTGGACACGGACGAATTCGCGCAAGCGGCGGCGGGCCTGCGGCATAAACTGGCCTTGCTGCAGCCGCAGTGGATCGCCTTCCTGGGCAAGGCCGCCTACGCGGCGATGACGGGCAAGCGCCAACTGGAGTGGGGCGAACAGCCGGAGCGCTTCGGCGGCGCGCGCGTGTGGATCTTGCCCAATCCCAGTGGGCTCAATCGCGGCTATTCGAAGCAGCAGCTGGTCGACGCGTATGCGGAACTCCAACGCGCGCTGGGCTGACGTCCAGCTCCACCGCGCGCAACAGCGGCGTGACGAAATCGAGGAAGGCGCGCAATTTCAAGGGCAGCGGCGCTTGTCCCTTGTGCAGCAGGCTGACGGGCAAGGGCGCCGCTTCGAACGGTGCGAGCACGATGCGCAGCCGGTCGCCGCGCAGGGCGTCCATCACCTGATACGACAGCACGCGGATCACGCCCGCGTCCAGGGTGGCGGCGGCGATCGCCGCGTCCACCGTATTGACGGCCAGGCGCGAGTGCACGGGCACGGACTGCGCAGCCTTGCCCGTGCCGAAGACCCAGGCGCGCCGCGATTCCAGCACCTCGAAACTGATGCAGGCATGCGCGGCCAAGTCGTCCGGCGCAGTTGGCGTGCCATGCGCGGCCAGGTAGCCGGGACTGGCGCAGACGACCCGGCGCACCGTGCCGACCCGCGTCGCCATGAAGCTGCTGTCGGGCAGATCGCCGATGCGCACGGCCACGTCGACCTGCTCGTCCATCAGGTGCAGCACGCGGTCGGTCAGTACCAGCTTGATCTCGATGTCCGGATAGCGGGCCAGGAACGCCGCCACCACGGGCACGATGTGCAGGCGTCCGAACATGACGGGCGCCGTGATCGTCAGTTCGCCTTTCGGCGCCGCATATTCACCCGTCGCAATGCGCTCCGCTTCGCTGATCTCGTCGAGGATGCGGCGGCACGCGGCCACGTAGGAGTGGCCGGCTTCCGTCAGCGACAACTGGCGCGTCGTGCGGTGCAGCAGGCGCGTGTTGAGGTGCGCTTCCAGCGCCGCCACCTTGCGGCTGACGGTAGCCAGCGGCATGCCGAGATGGCGCGCGGCGGCCGTCAGGCTCCCCGCGTCCACCACGGCCAGCAGGATGGTCATGGATTCCAGTCTATCCATGGCGTGTTCTCATGTGAGCCTATCGAATTTTGGAAGAATGATTCTCAATATTATGGGATTCTCTTTGTCGGTGCAAGTACGTAAGCTGGTCTCCTTCGCTGCGGCACGTCGCTGCGGCAACTTGAAAGGAGAGCGCCATGCGCCCCACGCCCATTCCCCCGCCCGATGCACACACCGTGGCGTCCGCGCCGCGCGGCAAGATACTCATGATGGCGGTGATCGCCGGTGCGGTCATCACCAACATCTATTGCACCCAGCCTATCCTGCCCCTGATCCAGTCCGGCCTCGGCGTCGACCTGGCGGCCGTCAACCTGGTCGCTGGCGCGGCGCTGCTGGGCTTTGCCACGGGGCTGGCGCTGCTGCTGCCGCTGGGCGACCGCGTCGACCGGCGCACGCTGGTGCTGGGGCAGATCGCGCTGGCCTTCGTTTGCGCCTTGGCGGCCGCGCTGGCGCCCGGCATCTGGCCGCTGATCGGGGCATCGTTTGGCCTGGGCATCGTCAGCTGCGTGCCGCAGCAACTGGTGCCGCTCGCCGCGAGCATGTCGCCGCCCGCTGAGCGCGGCCGTTCCGTCGGCACGGTGGTCAGCGGCATCATGGTGGGCATCCTGCTCGGGCGTACGGTCGCCGGCGTGGTGGGCGAGGCCTGGGGCTGGCGCGCCGTGTACGCGATGGAAGCGGCGTTCATGGTGCCCGTGTGGATCGCGGCGGCGGCCTTGCTGCCACGCGGGAAACCGGGTAGCCAGCTCTCCTACCTTGGCTTGCTGGCGTCGTTGTGGCCACTGGCGCGCGACCATCGTCCCCTGCGCGAATCGATGCTGATCCAGGCGCTGTTGTGGGCCTGCTTCAATGCGTTCTGGGTCAACCTGGCGTCGCTGCTGGCGAACGGCCCATGGCATTTGGGCAGCGCCTGGGCCGGCGCCTTCGGCATCATCGGCGCGGCCGGCGCACTGGCCGCCACCGTGGGCGGCAGGGCCACCGACAGACTCGGTTCGCGCACGGTCATTGGCCTGAGCATCGCCATCGTGACGCTGTCCTACCTGCTGCTGGCGGGCGCCGCCTCGTCGTTGCTCTTGCTGGTGATCGGCGTCATCGTGCTCGATATCGGCGTGCAGGCCGCCCTGGTAGCCAACCAGACACGCGCCTTTGCCGTCGATCCGGCTGCCCAGGGCCGCATCAACAGCCTGTACATGACGGCGACCTTCATCGGCGGCGCCGCCGGTGTGGCGGTGAGCGGCTGGCTGATGCAGCGTTTTGGCTGGACGGGCGTGGCGGTGTTTGGTGTCGCATTGGGCTTGCTGGCTGGCGTCATCCACGTGGCCGGATCACGCGCACGGCAGCGGACTGCAAGCGCCACTTAACGCGGCTGCTCCAGCTGCGCGTACACGGTGTCGGCGATCTTGCCCAGCGCCTGCTTGGGCAGGTTCGCCGAGAGGGCATAACCGAGCTGGCCGTCGATCCAGTAAAACACGCTCAACTCCTTTTCCTGCGTATAGCGGAAGGCCGTTTCCTGCTTGCCGGCCCGCTCTTTCGCCACGTACAGGGTCAGGCGCTTGCCGCCGCCATCTTCATACATGAATTGCGCCACGGGGCCGTCGCCATCGCCGGGCAGCAGGCGTCCGCCGATCAGGTGATAACCGAGCGGCGACAGCGCTGGCGGCTGCAATTTCGTGCCCAGGCGTTTCGACAGCCACTGCACCAGGTGCGCCTCCTGTTCCGCGCCCACCTCGACGGGGTGGCGCACTTCGGGTGTGTAGATGGCATGGGCGATGGCGGCGCTGCGCGCCAGGGCAAGGGGGCTGGCGCTGGCGGTGAGGCTGCCGCCGGCATCGCCGCGCAGCAGCCAGCCGCCCGCGCCGCCAGCGATCACCAGCACGACGGCCGCTGCCGCCTGCATGGCGGGGCGCCGCCAGGCGCCGTTCGCGGCCGGTGGCGATGCCGATTGCAGCAGGGCCGGTGGCACGGTTTCGTCCAGCACGGGGTCGAACAGGGCGCGCAATTGCCGGTTCTGTGCACGCCAAGCGTCGACTCGGGCGGCGTCTTCTGGATGCGCGCGCAGGTGGTCGTCGATGGCCGCGCGCTGTGCCTCGGGCAGGACGCCGTCGGCCAGGGCGTGCAATTGCGCTTCGCTGATGGCTTGCGTTGTCATTTCACGACTTTCAGAGTAGGGGCACCATGGCTGCCGGCGGGGCGGCCGTCGAGCAGTTCGCGCAGCCGCTCGCGCCCGCGCGACAGCCGCGACATGACGGTGCCGACGGGGATGCCCAAGGTGGACGCCACCTGCTCATACGGCATCTGCTCCAGCGCGACCAGCAGGATCACTTCGCGCTGCCCCAGCGGCAAACGGGCCAGCGCCGCATCCATTTCGCCGATGGCGATGGCTTGCCCGGGCGCGCGCTCGGGCGCGGGCAGCAGGGCTTCGTCATCGAGTTCCTGCAGCGCCAGGCCGGGACGGCGCAACTGATCCACGTGCAGGTTGTGCATGATGGAGAACAGCCACGGCCGCATCTCGCCGCCGCGCTGCCGCTGATCGAGCTTGCGCCAGGCCCGCTCCACGGTGTCCTGCACCAGGTCGTCCGCGTGCAGGGCGCCCGCCAGCGCGCGCGCATAGCGGCGCAGGCCGGGCAGGCACGCTTGCAGCTGGCGGCTATCGTCTTGCGTGGCCATCGTGGCGGCGGGAAGGGCTGCTTACGGCTTGACGATGTGCCACACGTTCTTGAAATTGTCGCCGGCCACGTCGCCCGGCTTCTTGTCTTCCTTGTACAGGTACAGGGGCTTGCCCTTGTAGGTCAGCTGCATGGCGCCGTTGTCTTCGCGCTTGATGCTGCCATACGGGGCGGCGGGCGCCGCTTCGGTGGCGATGACGGCGGGCCAGGCCGCCAGGCAGCCGCCGCTGCAGGCGCTCTTGCCGCTGTCGGCGACATCCTTGTCGAACACGTACACGGTCATGCCGCTGGCGTTGACCAGCATGCCGTTGGCGGGCATGACGTCGGCGGCGAAGGCCAGCGGGGCGGACAAGGCGGTGAACAGGGCGGTGGCGGCAAAAGTGGTAAAGCGCATGATGGTCTCCTTGAGGTTTTGGGGGCTTGCAAGGGATAGACGCGTGCCGCCCGCCGTTTATTCCCGCGTTGGCGAATTATTTTTTGCTGGCGCGTGCAGGCTGGCCCACAGGTGGGCCGCCGCCATGGTGCGGTGCGGCGCGTACTGGCGCAGCCACTGTTCCGTGCGCGCCATGTCCGGCTTCGCTTCTTCGCCGAGCAGCTTTTGCAGCGCGGCGCGGATGGCCACGTCGCCGTGCAGCGAGCAGTCGGCATAGCCGTAGCCGCGTAGCAGCGCGTAGTTGACGGTCCACGGGCCGATGCCTTTCACGGCCAGCAGCGCTTGCGATATCGCCGCCACGTCACCGGAAGGCGGCAGCTCCAGCGACAGTTCTCCCTCATCGACGAGGCGTGCCAGGCGCAGCACGGTTTCCGCCTTGGCGCGCGAGAATTTGCGGCTGGTCAGCTCTTCCACCGACAACCGTGCCACGTCGCGCGCTTCGGGGTAGCACCACAAGCCGCTGCCGTGCCGGCGTCCGGCCTGCAAGATGAAGGTGCGGCGCAGGGCGATGGCGAACGGCAGGTTGATCTGCTGGCCGATGATGGCCCAGGTCAGCGCCTCGAAGGGGCTGGCCGATTGCACGATGCGCAGACCTGGATTGAGGCTGACCAGAGGCGCCAGCAGCGGGTCATTGGCCGCCAGTTGCGCGAACGGCTGCGGATCGATGCGCAGGCCGAGGATGTTCAACAAGGCGCCGTGCAGCGGTGTTTGAAGGTCCGCATCGCCGTCGATCTCGGCGCGGCAGACGGCGGCAGCGTCAGTGAAGGCGACATCCAGCACGACCGGCACGTCTTGCACCAGGATGCCCTTGCGCAGGCCAGTCGGCGTGACTTGTTCTGCCACGGCTTCGCCATCGCGGCTGTGGAAGGTGATGACGTCGTCGCGGCGGTAGCCGGTGGGTAGGGGGAGGGTCCAGTGCAGCAGGGTCATGGTGGGGGGGCAAAGTCAGGGACGGTATCAGGGAGGCGATGCGGGCGCACCGCGTTTCTTGCTTTTTACCTTAGCGCGCAGATGTCGGTGCTGGGCGGGCTCAGGGCCGCCGCGTGCTGGATCTGCAGCGCGTCGGGCACGCCATTTTTTACGGCCGTCAGTTCGGCCAGGATGGAGATGGCGATTTCGGCCGGCGTCTTGCTGCCGATGTAGAGGCCAATGGGGCCATGCAGGCGCGCCAGCTGTTCCGCGCTGACGTCGAACTGCAGCAGCCGTTCGCGCCGCTTGGCATTGTTGGCGCGCGAACCGATGGCGCCCACGTAGAACGCGGGCGATTTCAGCGCTTCCATCAGGGCCAGGTCATCGAGCTTGGGGTCGTGCGTGAGGGCGACGACGGCGCTGCGGCTGTCGAGTTTGAGTTCCAGCACGAGGTCGTCCGGCATGGCGTGCAGCAGGGGCACGCCGGGCACGTTCCAGCCGCCCCGGTATTCTTCGCGCGGGTCGCAGACGATGACGTGGTAATCCATGGCCGTGGCGATCTGCGCCACGAAGCGCGACAGCTGGCTGGCACCGATGATCAGCAAGCGCCAGCGCGGACCGTGCTGCGTGGTGAGTATGCCGTCTTCCAGGGCCAGCACGGCGCCCGGCGTGGCGCGCTGCAGGGTGACGGCGCCGGTTTCCAGATCGAGGCGGCGCTCGACCAGTTCATGCGCTTCCAGGCGCGCCAGCAGTTCTGCCACGCGGCTGCCAGCATGCAGCGGTTCGATGGCCAGTTCGATGGTGCCGCCGCAGGGCAGGCCGAAGCGGTGCGCCTCGTCTGCGCTGATGCCGTAGCTGACGATGTCCGGCTGCGTGCGCACGATGCCGTGCACGCGCACGGTGTCGATCAAGTCATCTTCGATGCAGCCGCCGGAAACGGAACCGACCACCGTGCCATCGTCGCAGATGGCCAGGGTGGCGCCCACGGGGCGGGGGCTGGAACCCCAGGTCTTGATAACGGTGACGAGTTCGCAGCGGTGGCCGGCGGCGAGCCAGGCGGCGCTGGTTTTCAGAACTTCAAGGTCGATGCTGTCCATGGGCCGCGAAAGGAAAGCCGCAGGTAGGCGGCAAAGTATGGAATATTTTTCAATATTGTGGCTATACTACGCTCTCCAACAGCCTGCGGAGAGTTTTCATGTCGAACGACCAAAAAACGCAAGACGACGGCATTCCCAAGTTTGGCAAACTGCTCATCGCCCTGTTCCTGGCGGTGGTATTTTGCGGCGCCCTGACCTGGATCATGGGCACCTATTTCCCGAACTTCCCCGGCGCCTGACCAAACTTGGTTTTGTCAGGCGCCTCCTTTGTTGATCAGGCCTAGGGCTTGATCGGCTTCTTCGCCGCCTGCTTGGCGCGCACGTCGATGACGGCGCGGTTGACGGCGGCCATGCGCGAGTTGGTGCCCGGGTGCAGGGCCGTGTAGCCATTGGCGACCGTGGCCGGCACTTGCGTGGCCAGGCGCTGCCAGAAGCGGGCGGCGTTGTCGACGTTGTAGCCGGCGCGCGCCAGCAGGTAGATGGCCAGGGTGTCGGCTTGCACGTCGAGTTCCTGCGGCATGGCCTTGATGCCGGCCGCGCCCGTCAGCATCGACACGTCGGGCTGCACGGCGCCCAGGCTGTCGATGATGCTGCCGGCCGTCCCGGCCGAGCGCTGGCTGCGCGCGTGGTCTAGGATGTTGTGCGCCATTTCGCGGGCGATCACGAAGGCGATGCTTTCGTCGTTTTGCGCCGCATTGACCATGCCGCGCGTGAGCATGATGCGTCCGCCGTCCGAGTAGGCATTGATATTGTCCGCATTGCCCAGGGCGACGCGGAAGGCGCAGGCGCGCGTGACGGGAATTTTGAGGTCTTGCTGCTGGCCGTCGCGGGCGATGGTCATGTTCAGGCTCGCGCTTTTCGAAGCCAGCGGGCCGACGATGGCGCCGAACGGGCCTTCCGCTTTCGGGCCGGCCGGCAGCGGCTTGCCTTCGGCGGCCAGCAAGCCGTCGCCCTTGCGCAAGCCGGCGCGGGCGGCGCCGCTGCCCGGCAAGACGCCGGAGACCTGCATCTGTTCGCCGTAGCCGAGGGCTGCCTGCGCCGCGTCGGCATAGATGCCAGGGTAGGAATACTTGTTCTGCGCCGTGAAGCCCAGCAGGTTGCGCGCATACGTCTTGCACAGGTCCGCATTGTTGATCAGCAGGGGCGCCGAGACTTTCGACAGGCGGTCCTGCAGCGCCACCATCTTCACCAGTTCTTCCTGCGCCGCCTTTTGCTGCGCCGTCGGCGCGGGCGCATCGGGCGCCGGCACGACGTTGAACGGACCGCTGACATTCGTGGCCGGCGTGGTGCAGCCGGCGAGGATGGCCGCACTGGCCAGCAGGAGGGGAGTAGCCAATCGGCGCAGCGAAGTTGGGGCTGGGATCAGATGGCGGAAACCTGGCATGGACTATTCCTTCGTGTAGCTCCTGACAAAACCTACTGCGCGGCGCGATTTGCGGCCTCCGATGCTCACTGTGCATTCGCACAGCTCTGCTTCTCAGCCACAACTCACATCCGCTCGCTACGGTTTGTCAGTCGCTGTTAATGTTTTCCGGTGCTGCCGAAACCGCCAACACCGCGTTCGCTGTCGCCGAATTCCTCGACGACGTTAAAGCCCACTTGCAGCACCGGCACGATAATCAGTTGCGCCAGGCGTTCCATGGGATTGAGCGTGAAAGCGCTCTGGCCCCGGTTCCAGGTCGATACCATCAGCTGGCCCTGGTAATCGGAGTCGATCAAGCCTACCAGATTCCCCAATACGATGCCGTTTTTGTGGCCCATGCCGCTGCGCGGCAAAATCATGGCCGCATACGACGGGTCGCCGATGTGGATGGCCAGGCCGGTGGGAATGAGCACGGTCTGGCCGGCTTCGATGGTGATCGCCTCGTCGATGCAGGCGCGCAAATCGAGGCCGGCGCTGCCCGGTGTGGCGTAGGCCGGCAGCAGTTCTTTCATGCGGGCGTCGAGGATCTTGATGTCGATATTTTTCATGAATCTAACTAACTAACTAAGCTAAGTCGTTTAAAGGGATTATTTGAGCAGCGAATTCTTGGCAATGCGCTTCGAGATTTCCGAAATCAGCTGGCGCGCCAAGTTCAGTTTCGAGGCGCGCGGCAGCACGGTATGGCCTTCCTCGTCGAAGAGGATGATGGTGTTGTCGTCCTGGCCAAAGGTGTTCTGGCCGATATTGCCGACGAGGAGGGGGATGCCCTTTTTCTCGCGCTTGGTCGAGCCGAATTCCACGAGGTTTTCCGATTCGGCGGCAAAGCCCACGCAGTAGGGATAGCCGGCCAGGTTGGTGCGTGCCGCCACGGTGGCGAGGATGTCGGGGTTTTGCGCGAACTGCAGTTCGGGTACGGAGCCGTCGGCCTGCTTTTTCATCTTTTGTTCGCTGGCGTTGGCCACGCGCCAGTCGGCGACGGCGGCCACGGCGACGAAGACATGCTGGCCGTCGACGTGGGCCAGCACGGCATCGTGCATCTGCTGCGCGCTTTGCACGTCGATGCGGCGCACGCCGAACGGCGCGTCCAGCGCCGTGGGGCCGGAAATGAGCAGCACCTCGGCGCCCGCTTCGCGCGCCGCGCGCGCCACCGCATAGCCCATCTTGCCCGAGGACAGATTGGTGATGCCGCGCACGGGGTCGATGGCTTCGAAGGTGGGGCCGGCCGTGACCAGCACGCGTTTGCCTGCCAATACCTTCGGCTGGAAGGCGGCGATCAGCTCCGTCAGCAATTGCTCCGGTTCCAGCATGCGGCCCAGGCCCGTTTCGCCGCACGCCTGTTCGCCGGCGGCCGGGCCAAACAGCTTGATGCCGTCATCGCGCAGCTGCTGCACATTGCGTTGCGTGGCGGGGTTCTGCCACATTTCCACGTTCATTGCCGGTGCCACGAGCAGGGGCAGGTGGGCGGGCCGGGCCAGGCACAGGGTCGACAGCAGGTCGTCGCACACGCCGTGCGCGAGCTTGCGCAGAAAATCGGCCGAACACGGCGCGATCAGGATGGCGTCCGCATGGCGCGTCAGATCGATATGCGCCATGTTGTTGGCGATGCGCGCATCCCACTGGCTCGTGTGCACGGGGTGGCCGGACAGGGCCTGCATCGTGACGGCCGTGATGAAGTGGCTGGCCGCATCCGTCATCACCACTTGCACCGAGGCGCCGGCCTTGGTCAGCGCGCGGCACAGTTCCGCCGCCTTGTAGCAGGCGACGCCGCCTGAGAGTCCCAGGACGATTTTTTTGCCGGACAATTCCATGCCGTTCTCCCGCGTGTTTATTTGTTTACCCGGCGCAGTTCATCGATGATGAACAGGGCCGCGCCGATGCAGATGGCGCTGTCGGCGATATTGAAAGCGGGGAAATGGCCCCAGCTTTTCCAGTGGAAGTCGAGGAAGTCGACCACGTGGCCGTAGACCAGGCGGTCGATGGCGTTGCCCAGCGCGCCGCCAAGGATCAGCGCCAGGGCCCAGCAAAACATGCGCTGGCCGGCGTGCTTTTTCAGCAGATAGATGATGTAGACGGCGGCCGCCAGGGCGATGCCGGTGAAGAAATAGCGCTGCCAGCCGCCCTGGTCGGACAGGAAGCTGAACGCGGCGCCCTTGTTATATGCGAGCACCAGGTTGAAATACGAGGTGATGACCATCTCTTGCGCATAGCGGAAGGTCTTCAGGATCGTGATCTTGGTGATCTGGTCGAACAGGATGACGATGGCGGCAATGCCCAGCCAGGGCACGAGCGACGCCGAGGATGACGATTTCGATGAAAAACGGTTTTTAGTGGCCATATTTTTCCAGGGAAGATAATGCCGCCGCTGCCCTTGCGGGCAGCGGCGGTGGGAAGCGGCGCAGGAAGCTGTCCCGCGCCGTTTTATGCGAAGCGGCGTTTCTCGCCCGCGCCAAACAGATTGCTGACGCAGCGGCCGCACAGGGTAGCATGCGCGGCGTCCGTGCCCACGTCCGCACGGTAGTGCCAGCAGCGCTCGCACTTCGGCGCCGTCGACGCGGCCACGACCACTTCCTCGGCCGCTTCGTCAGCCACTTCGGCCACCGTTGCCTGCGAGGTGATGAAGACGAACTTCAAGTCGTCGCCCAGGGTGGTCAACAGCTTGTACTTCATCGGCGCGGCCTTGATCGTCAGTTCCGCCTGCAGCGACGAACCGATGGCGCCCGAGGTGCGCAAGTCTTCCAGCTGTTTCGTCACGTCCGTGCGCACGGCGCGCAGGGCCGTGTATTTTTCCAGCAGCTCGGCCGCATCCGCCACTGCCGGCAGCTGCCACCAGGTTTGCGTGAAGATGGTTTCATCGCTGGCGGCATACGCTTCCGGTCCGGCGAAGACGGCCCATGCTTCTTCGGCCGTGAACGACAGGGCCGGGGCCATCAGGCGCAGCAGGCTTTGCGTGATGTGCCACAGGGCCGTTTGCGCGGAACGGCGCGCGTGCGACGTCAGGCCGGAGGTGTACAAACGGTCCTTCAGGATGTCCAGGTAGAAGCCGCCCAGGTCTTCCGAGCAGTACGTCTGCAGCTTCGACACGACCGGGTGGAATTCGTAGCGCGCGTAGTTGTTCTCGATCTGCGTTTGCAGCGATGCCATGTTGGCCAGCGCATAGCGGTCGATTTCGAACATCTCCGCCACCGGCACGGCGTCCGTGGCCGGATTGAAGTCCGACGTATTGGCCAGCAGGAAGCGCAGCGTGTTGCGGATGCGGCGATACGATTCCGTCACGCGTTTCAGGATTTCGTCGGAGATCGACAGTTCGCCCGTGTAGTCGGTCGAGGCGATCCACAGGCGCAGGATGTCCGCGCCCAGGGTGTCCGAGATCTTTTGCGGCGCCAGGGTGTTGCCCAGCGACTTGGACATCTTCTTGCCTTCGCCATCGACCGTGAAGCCGTGCGTCAGCAGGGCTTTATATGGCGGGCGGCCATTCAGCATCGACGACACGAGCAAGGAGGAATGGAACCAGCCGCGATGCTGGTCCGAGCCTTCCAGGTACAGGTCGGCCGGGAATTGCAGCTGCGTCGAGTGCGAACCGTGGCCTTGCGGACCGCCCAGCACCGTCTGGTGCGTGGCGCCGGAATCGAACCACACGTCCAGCGTGTCCTTGTTCTTGGCGTAGATGGCCGCTTCGTCGCCGATCAGGTCTTTCAGATCCAGCGCCTGCCATGCCTCGATGCCGTCCTTTTCGATCAGCTTGGCCACTTGCTCCAGCAGTTCCGGCGTGCGCGGATGCAGGTCACCCGTTTCCTTGTGCACGATGAAGGCCATCGGCACGCCCCACTGGCGCTGGCGCGACAGGGTCCAGTCGGGACGGTTGGCGATCATGCCATGCAGGCGCGCCTGGCCCCAGTCCGGGAAGAACTCGGTGTCGGCGATGCCTTTCAATGCCGTCTCGCGCAGGGTCGCGCCGCCGTCTTTCGGCGTCACGTCCATGCCGGCGAACCACTGCGAGGTGGCGCGGTAGATGATCGGCGTTTTATGGCGCCAGCAATGCATGTAGCTGTGGTCGAACATCTTGACTTCGAACAGCGCGCCCGCTTCGCGCAAGGCGTTGCAGATCGGCTTGGACGCTTCCCAGATGGTCATGCCGCCGAACAGGGGCAGGGTCGAGGCGAACTTGCCGTCGCCCATGACGGGCTTGATGATGTCGTCGTCCTTCATGCCGTGCGCCTTGCACGAGATGAAGTCGTCCAGGCCGTAGGCTGGCGCCGAGTGCACCACGCCCGTGCCGCTTTCCGTGGTCACGTATTCGGCCAGGTACAGGGGCGACAAACGGTCGTAGAATGCGTCGGAAGCATGCAGCGGGTGGCGGAAGCTGATGCCGGCCAGGGCCGCGCCGTCGCAGGTGGCGATCGTCGTGCCTTCCAGCTTGAAGCGCGCCAGGCTGGCCACGACCAGGTCTTGCGCCAGAATCAGCAGCAATGGCTGGCCATCGCGCTCGGTCTTCACCAGCGCATATTTGACTTCCGGGTGCACGTTCAGCGCCTGGTTCGACGGGATGGTCCACGGCGTCGTGGTCCAGATGACGATGAAACCGTTATCGGTCGGCAGCGATGGCAGGCCGAAGGCGGCCGCCAGTTTTTCCGGCTCGGCGAACTTGAACCCGACGTCGATGGCGGGATCGCGTTTTTCCGCGTATTCCACTTCCGCCTCGGCCAGCGCCGACTGGCAGTCGAAGCACCAGTTGACGGGCTTCAGGCCGCGGTAGACATAGCCTTTTTCCAGCAGCTTGCCCAGCGCGCGCAGTTCGTCCGCTTCATTGCCGTGCGCCATGGTCAGATACGGGTTGTCCCACTCGCCCAGCACGCCGAGGCGGATGAAGTCTTTTTTCTGGCGCTCGACCTGCACATTGGCGTAGGCGCGGGCTTTTTCCAGCACGTCGGCAGTCGGCAGGTTCTTGCCGTGCAGTTTTTCGATCTGGATCTCGATCGGCATGCCGTGGCAATCCCACCCCGGTACGTATGGCGCGTCGAAACCGGACAGCGAGCGCGACTTGACGACCATGTCCTTGAGGATCTTGTTGACGGCGTGGCCCAGGTGGATGTCGCCATTCGCGTACGGCGGGCCGTCATGCAGGATGAATTTCGGGCGGCCGGCGGCGGCCTTGCGCACGCGCTCGTAGATTTTCTTGTCTTGCCATTGCTGTACCCATTGCGGCTCGCGCTTGGCCATGTCGCCGCGCATCGGGAATGGGGTTTCCGTCATGTTGACCGGGTATTTGCTTTCAGGCTTTTTGTTTTGCTTGGGCGTGGCTGGCTTGTTTTGATCGGACATAGTCTTCTTTACTTGTATGGTGTAGATGTTTTGCAGCAGGTGTGTGGCGGCGGCGGGCGCCGCCAGGCGGCGGAGTTGGCCGGGGTCAAATTCGGTCGGTGGCGGTAATGGCGCTGCGGCGCTGCGCAAAATAGGCGCGTGCCTGGTTCGAGTCGCGCTCGATGGCGGCCGTCAAAGTGGGCAAATCGTCGTATTTCTCTTCGTCGCGCAGCTTTTCCAAAAATTCCACGCGCACCAGCTTGCCGTAGCAGGACTGATTGAAATCGAACAGATGCACTTCCAGCAGCACGCGGCCGCTGTCATCGACGGTGGGGCGCACGCCAAGGCTGGCCACGGCCGGCAGCGGTGCCGGCCCCAGGCCATGCACTTGCACGATGAAGATGCCGGACAGGGCGGGGCGGTGCGCCACGCGCAGGTTCAGGGTGGGAAAACCCAGGGTGCGGCCCAGCTTCTGGCCGTGGATCACGTGGCCGGAAATGGCGTACGGATGACCGAGCAGCTGCGTGGCCAGCGGGAAATCGCCGGCGGCCAGGGCCAGGCGCACGGCCGACGACGAGATACGCGTGCTGCCGTTCATCACGGTAGGCAATGTTTCCACGTGGAAACCATATTGGCGGCCCGCTTCCTGCAGCATGGCCACGTCGCCGGCGCGCCGGGCGCCATAGCAGAAGTCGTCGCCGACCATCAGCCATTTCACGTGCAAGCCGTCGACGAGGACTTTTTCCGTGAATTCCTGCGGCGTCAAGGCGGCGAACTGGGCGCTGAAGTGCTCGACGACGACACGGTCGATGCCGGCGTCGTCCAGCGATTGCAGCTTGTCGCGCAGGTTGGCGATGCGCTGCGGGGCTTTGGACAGGTCGCCCGCGCGCTGCGCGAAGAATTCGCGCGGGTGCGGTTCGAACGTCATCACGGCCGCTTCGATGCCGAGCTCGGTGGCAGCTTCGCGCACGCGCGCCAGCAAGGCCTGATGGCCGATGTGGACACCGTCAAAATTGCCGATGGTCAGAGCGCAAGGCGCTCGTGCCTGGGCATTGGGAAGTCCGCGGAATACCTTCATAGGAATCTGATGAAAAACTGTGCCAAAAGGGGGATTATACGGACTGTTTCAGGGATGCACACCCGGCAGGGCGGCCGCAGGGGTAATTTCCCTGCTGAAATGATAAAAAGCGTTGCCGGCGGGTGTGCTGGCAACGCTTTTGGGTGGCACTCGACTAGCTGCCTACAACTCCCGGAGGATGTTGTCTTATTTATTCATCAGAGTCCAGTAACGGGCCAGGTCTGCCGCGCCATCCGTGCCCTTGACGGCTTTGAGTGCCGTCGTGGCGTTGGACTTCTTGCCAGCGTGGATGTAAGCGATGCCTAGATGCAGCTTGGCTTCTTCCGCATACTTGGCGGTGCCCAGTTTCACGGCGTCGTTCATCAAGCCCAGGCCCTTTTCCGCCTGGCCGTCGTAGACGAGGGCGAAGCCCAGCTTGCTCAAGCTGTCGGCGTCCTTGTTTTTGACGTATTCCGCTTCCGACTTGGCTGCGCTGGCTTTCAGGTCGGCCTGGGTTTTCAGGGCCAGGTCTTTCAGGCGCTGGTGACGGGCTGCATCGGCGCCGGTACCCAGCACGCCTTTTTTGTAGCCTTGCTCGATGATGCTCAACGCTTCGCCAGGATTGCCTGCTTGCAGGGCCAGCTGGCTGATTTCCATGTATTCGGAAGGCTTGCTGAACAGGCCGTTAGCCAGGCGCAGGCGCTGGACGTCCAGGCCCAGGCGTTGCGAGAAGCCAGGTTTGCCCGAAACGCGGTTCAGCAGGTCGGCCCAGTAGCTGGTTTTCGGATAGCTCGATGCCAGTTTTTCCAGGGTGGCGACGTAGCCGCCCTTGTCGTTTTGCTTCATCTGGATGTTGGCCAGCATTTGCAGGCTTGCTTCCGAGTTGCCGCCGCGCGCTTGCAGCTCTTTTGCCGCTTCGGCGTAGTTGCCGCTGACGTAGTAGGTCTGGATCAGCAGTTCGCGCATCTGTGGATCTTCGCGGTCTTTCAGCGAGCGTTTGATCCAGGTGATGGTGTTCGGCCAGTCCTTGGCGCGGTAGTACATGCCTGCCAGCGCTTGCGTGAATTTCGGGGCTTCGGCGGCGCTCAGGCGGCCGGAATTGATGACGGCTTCAAACGCCTTGATGGCGGTGCCGTTGTCGCCGGCGGCGGCGGCGGCCGAAGCGCGTACGCGTTCGATCTGGTAGCTTTCAAAGGCGGTCTTGCCGCCAACGCTGTCTGCTTCACGCAGTTTGGCCAGCGCTTCCTTGTTTTTGCCGCTGCTAGCGAGTTTTTGTGCTTCTTGCAGTGGCTTGCCGACTTCGGCGCGCACGGTGTCCGCGGCATATGCCAGCGAGCCCAGGCCGATTACAGGAGTTGCTGCGGTAAAACCGATAGCGGCCATGACGAGGCCGAGATGAGCGAGACGAAACTTGGACATGAGAAAGTCTTTCAGTAAAAAGCGAATAGGCAGGAAGTCCTGCCTATTCGGATGTAAAGATAACCTGATTGCTACAGCTTACTGGAATTGCTCGTTGCCGACCAGACCGATTTTGGTCACGCCCAGACGCTGCGCCGACGCCATCACACCGGCGACGACTTTGTATTCCACCAGCTTGTTAGGACGCAGATGCACTTCTGGCTGGTCTGCTTGCGCAGCAACGTTGCTCAGCTTGGCTTCCAGCGTATTACGATCAGGTACGACCTGATTGTCCCACAAGATAGTGCCATCAAAATCGACATCGATCGTGACGACCACTGGTTCGGTTGTCGGTGGCGGCGGGGTGCCGACCGGCATGTTCAGGTTCACCGAGTGGTTTTGCTTAGGAATCGTGATGATCAACATGATAATCAGCACCAGCATCACGTCGATGAGGGGCGTCATGTTCAGTTCCATCATTGGTTCCGGATCCGCGCCTGCTGCGCTTCCCGAACCGACATTCATACTCATAGTGTTTCCTTTAAGAAGTCCAACGAAGCACCGGGCAAAACTGCCGCCCGGCAAGCTTCCTTCAGCGGCGCCCCCGTGTTGCCGGGGCGCCGCTGTCAGTCGCTATCAGCTCTTGTCAGGTGGTTCGGTGATGAAGCCGACCTTCTGGATCCCGGCACGTTGGGTCGTGTAAATAACCCGGCCGATCGATTCGTAGCGTGTTTCTTGGTCGCCACGAACGTGTACTTCCGGCTGCGGTACTTTCACTGCTTCAACTTTAAGATAATCGAACAGCTCGTTCGTGTCTTTCAGTCTGGTCTGGCCCAGGTAAATCTCGCCATCCTTGTTAACAACGATGTTAACGTTTTGCGGCTTGGTTTGCAGGGCTTGGTTCGTCTCAATCGGCAGATCGATTTTCTGCAGCTTGAGGACAACCGGACTCGTAATCAAGAAAATGATCAGCAAAACCAACATGATGTCGACAAGCGGCGTCGTGTTGATTTCTGACATTACCTGATCTTGTTCTCCGCTGTCGGAGCCGACGGACATCGACATGACTTATCCGATCTTTTTAGCGCCGGCAGCACGGCCAGCTTCGCTGGTGGACATTACGCCGGAAACCAGAACCGAGTGAACGTCGGCGCTGAACGAGCGGATGTCTTCCATTGCGGTTTTGTTACGACGAACCAACCAGTTGTAACCCAGAACGGCAGGAACAGCGACCAGCAGACCGAAAGCGGTCATGATCAGTGCTTCACCAACTGGACCTGCAACTTTGTCGATCGATGCGTTACCGGTCATGCCGATAGCGGTCAGTGCGTTGTAGATACCCCAAACGGTACCGAACAGACCGATAAACGGTGCGGTCGAACCAACGGTTGCCAGGAACGACAGGCCATCTTGCAGACGCGATTGAACTTTGTCCGAAGCGCGCTGGATCGACATCGTCACCCAGGTCGACAGATCGATTTGTTCCAGCAGGGCGCCGTCATGGTGAGCCGTTGCCTTGGTGCCCGATTCAGCGATGAAGCGGAATGGCGAACCTTCTTCCAGGGTTGCCGAACCAGCAGCGATCGAAGGAGCTTTCCAGAATTTGGCAGCGGCTTCTTTAGCTTGCTTGAAGATCTTCATTTGATCGATCAGCTTGGTGATGATGATGTACCAGGTACCGATCGACATGATGACCATGATGATCAGGGTGGCGCGTGGCACGAAGCCGCCGTCCCACACTGCTTGCAGGCCGAACGGGTTGTGCACTTCTTCGGTTTTGGCTGGAGCTGCTGCATCAGCGGCTGGAGTTGCTGCTGCGTCTGCTGCTGGAGCGGCTGCATCTGCAGCAACTGGTGCTGGTGCAGCGTCTGCCGCAGGAGCCGAAGCGGCAGCCGATGCTGGCGCGTCAGCGAATGCCGGAGCTGCTACCAGAGCGGTAGTGGCGGTAACGGACAACAGAACCGCGGCAAAAAATGCGGACAAACGGGTATTCTTAAACATGCTTCCTCCAAAATTAAAAATAACAGATCGCTGAACGTAATGACAACGAAATCATAGTGTGAGACAGGGGATAACTGTCTCGGGTTTTAATCCAGCGACCAAACGTATTGCATTTGCTGCCAGCCTTGTTCCGGCTTGCCGTCAACTGTTGCCGGCTTAAATGTACAGCGGCTGATACCTTGCACCGCGGCTTTGTCCAGGTCTCTGAAGCCGCTGGACTTCACGATCTTCGAATCAGCGACCTTGCCGTCTACACCGATCAGGAACGACAGTGTCACCACACCGGTTTCCTCGTTGCGCTGCGACGACTTTGGATAAGCCGGTTTTTCGCAGACACTGAAGTCAACCACGGCCGGTGTACGCACCGATTTGGCTGGTCCAGGAGTTGGCGCAGGCTGTGCAGGCGGCGATGGCGGCGTCAATACATTCGTGGCTGGTTTCACGGTCGTCGCATTTGCAATCACGTTCTGCTGTGGCGGCGGCTGCTGCACGTTCACCTCGACTGGCGGAATGAATGGCGGCGGTGGCGCTTTCATTTCTGGCGGCGGTGGTGGCGGTGGAAGATCCTTCGGTGGAGGCGGTTTGACTTCCTCGATAATCTTGGTTTCAACCGGTTCCATCATTTTGGTGACTAACCGCTTGCCCAAGCCCGTCACGATCCCGTAAGCCGCGAGAACGTGCAGCAGGACAACGATAGTGATGCCTGTGTAGTTCTTGGGACTTTTCTCGTTCGAAAAATTCATGCCTGCTTTCTCCAAATACCATCTCTTGTCTTGCAACTGAACCCCAAAATGACGACACAAAGCTCCAGCCGTATCCGGGACGTCGCCGAATTATACATACGAATTCTTTATTTTACACAGATTTTTAACGCCTAAAACCGGTTAAATTTTTGGCGCTTTTGCGCCCTGAAAACGTACTTGCTTATGTCATCTTTGCACGCTTTCGGACAGAAAAAAAGGCGGTCTTATCGGTTTTTTACAGCCGTTTTGGGCGACCGCTGCTAAGTTCTCCGATGTGCCTATCTGGCGGAATTATATTTCGTGATATTCAATATGGAAACTGCTAAATTTGGAGAAAAATCTTTCTTTTAGGAAATGTTTTAGCTCGGAACCAGACCACTTAGCGGCACGCGCGCACCAAACGGGTGCGGAACGGACTTTATCCAGGTCAAAAAAGGCGCTCCCGGCGGCTGTTTCGACGCCGCCAGGCCATACGGAATTCCTATACAGGCATAGGAAGCGCTTATATTCTTGCCATTGATTATTATCAACAAATCATTTCATGGCCGGACAACCGGGTCATCGCGCCGGTTACGTTTTTCCCGTCGGCAATTCAAGGTGCCCAGGACAACCCCTTGCGGGTCGACCGTATCGAGGTGCACATCGAAGCCCCACAGCCGCGCCACGTGCTTGAGCACCTCGGCCGCCTGCTGGTTCAGGGGACGGCGCTGGAACTGCGTGTGGCGCAGGGTCAGGGCGCGGTCGTCGCGCGTATTGACGGACCAGACCTGGATGTTCGGCTCGCGGTTGCCCAGGTTGTACTGCTCCGCCAGTTGCTGGCGCACGTAGCGGTAGCCGGCATCGTCGTGGATGGCGGAAATGGCCAGCTTTTCATTCTTGTCATCGTCGAGCACGGCGAAGAAATGAAATTCGCGGATCAGCCGCGGCGACAGATACTGGGCGATGAAGCTTTCATCCTTGAAATTGCGCATGGCAAAGTCGAGGCTCTTGCGCCAGTCGCTGCCGGCCATGTCGGGGAACCAGGCGCGGTCTTCGTCCGTCGGGTGCTCGCAGATGCGGCGAATGTCGCTCATCATGGCAAAACCCAGCGCATACGGATTGATGCCGCTGTAATAGGGGCTGTCGATGGGCGGCTGGTAGACGACGTTGGTATGGCTTTTCAGAAATTCCATCATGAAGCCGTCGCCCACCACGCCTTCGTCATACAGCTGGTTCAATATCGTGTAGTGCCAGAAGGTGGCCCAGCCTTCGTTCATGACCTGGGTTTGCCGCTGCGGGTAGAAATACTGGGAAATTTTGCGCACGATGCGCACCATCTCGCGCTGCCACGGTTCCAGCAGCGGCGCGTACTTCTCTATGAAGTACAGCAGGTTTTCCTCGGGTTCGGGCGGAAAGCGGGGCGCGGCCTTGCGCTGCTCGTCCTCTTCCTCGTCTTCGTCGCGCCGGGGCAGGGTGCGCCACAGCTGGTTGATCTGCGACTGTACATAGGCTTCGCGCTCTTTCTGGCGCGCATATTCCTTCGCCATCGACAGTTTCGCCGGGCGCTTGTAGCGGTCCACGCCATAGTTCTGGATGGCGTGGCACGAGTCGAGCAGCAGTTCCACGGCATCGACGCCATGGCGCTGTTCGCACTCGGCAATGTAATTCTTGGCAAACACCATATAGTCGATGATGGCGTCCGCATCCGTCCAAGCGCGGAACAGGTAATTGCCCTTGAAGAAGGAGTTATGGCCGTAAGCCGCATGCGCGATCACCAGCGATTGCATGGTCAGGCTGTTTTCCTCCATTAAATAGGCGATGCACGGGTTCGAGTTGATGACGATCTCGTAGGCCAGGCCCATCTGGCCCCGCTTGTAGCTTTTCTCGGTGGATAGAAAGTGCTTGCCGAACGACCAGTGGTTGTAGGACACGGGCATGCCCACCGAGGTGTAGGCATCCATCATCTGCTCGGCCGTGATGATTTCCAGCTGGTTCGGATAGGTGTCGAGGCCAAACTGTTTCGCCACTCTGCGGATTTCCTCGTGGATTTGCTCGATCAGTTCGAACGTCCACTCCGACTGCTCGGGCAGGGCGTTCGGGTGGCGCAGGCGCTCGAACGGCTCGCCCGGGGTGTTGCTGGCGCGGTCAAAGGCTGCACTCATCATTTCACCTGTTTCTTGAACAGTTCGCGGAAGACCGGATAGATATCGGCCGGCGTGACGATCTTTTGCATGGCGAAATGGGCGTGATGGTCGAGCACGCCCGCGTATTGCTCCCACAGGTTTTGCTGCGGGCCGTCCGTGATCTCGACGTAGGTGTAGTACTGCACCTTGGGCATGATGGTGTTGATCAGCAACTGGCGGCACAGCACGGAATCGTTGTCCCAGTTGTCGCCGTCGGAGGCCTGCGCCACATAGCTGTTCCATTGCCCGGCGCCATAGCGTTCGTCGATGATGGTGTTGAGCAAGTGCAGCGCCGAGGACACGACGGTGCCGCCCGACTCGCGCGAATTGAAGAATTCATGCTCGTCCACTTCGGCCGCCGCCGTATGGTGGCGGATGAAGACGACCTCGATCTTGTCGTAGGCGCGCTTGAGGAACAGATACAAGAGGATGAAGAAGCGCTTGGCCGTGTCCTTGCGCGATTCGTCCATGGAACCGGAGACGTCCATGATGCAGAACATGACGGCCTGCGTCATCGGCTTGGGCACCTTGATGCGGTTGCTGTAGCGCAAGTCGAACGGGTCGATGAAGGGAATGGCCAGCAGGCGCGTGTGCAGGTGGTGGATCAGGCGGCGCAGTTCCGTGACGAGCGGGTCGCTGTCGGGCGCGCCTTCGTGCAGCAGGGCCGCCAGGTCTTCCTCGGCTTGCGCCAGCTGCTTGCGGGCGCCGCCGCCGACGGCGATGCGCCGCCCCAGTGCGCCGCGCAGGGAGCGCAGCACGTGGATGTTCGATGGCGTGCCCGACATATTGTAGCCGGCGCGCTGGTTCTTGAATTCCGTGGTGGCCGTCAGCTGGGTTTTCACCATGTGCGGCAATTCGAGGTCTTCGAAGAAATAATTCATGAATTCTTCGCGCGACAATTCAAAGATGAAATCGTCCTCCGTCGTCTCGTCGCTATTGCCCGCCTTGCCACGCCCGCCGCCACCGCCGCCTTTCGGCCGCGCGATCTGGTCGCCTTTCAGGTATTCCTTGTTGCCGGGATTGACCACTTCCCACACGCCGCCATGCGCGTGGCCGAACGACGGTTCGCCCACGTCCTTGACGGGGATGCTGACCTTCTCGCCATTCTCGACGTCCGTGATCGAGCGCCCCTTGATGGCGCGCCCCACGGCATCCTTGATCTGGCCCTTGTAACGCCGCAGGAAACGCTCGCGGTTGACGGCGGATTTATTCTTGCTTTGCAAGCGCCTGTCGATGAGGTATGTCAAAGGGTGCCTCCTTGCCTCTCGTCTTGCGCGCCCCGCCAGTTGCCGGGCGGGAGCGCGCCTCCGCTGTCCGCGCTAGGATGACTTGCGTACGCGCAAGTACCATTCGCATAACAGGCGTACCTGCTTGGCCGTATAGCCTTTTTCCACCATGCGGGCCACGAAGTCGGCGTGCTTGTTGGCATCGTCGGCGCTGGCCTTGGCATTGAAGGAAATCACGGGCAGCAATTCCTCCGTATTCGAGAACATTTTCTTTTCAATTACGGTGCGGAACTTTTCATAACTGGTCCAGGCGGGATTCTTGCCGCCGTTCGAGGCCCGTGCGCGCAAGCCGAAATTGACGATTTCATTGCGGAAATCCTTCGGATTGGAAATGCCCGCCGGTTTCTCGATCTTTTCCAGTTCATTGTTCAGCGATTCGCGGTCAAAACTTTCGCCCGTGTCCGGATCGCGGTATTCCTGGTCCTGTATCCAGAAATCGGCAAACGTCACATAGCGGTCGAAAATGTTTTGCCCGTATTCCGAATAGCTTTCCAGGTAAGCCGTCTGGATCTCCTTGCCGATGAATTCCACATAGCGCTGCGCCAGGTGCTCCTTGATATACGAGAAGTAGCGCTGCTCGAGTTCCGGCGCGAACTGCTCGCGCTCGACCTGCTGCTCCAGTACATATAATAGATGCACGGGATTGGCGGCCACTTCGGAATTGTCAAAGTTGAACACTTTCGACAGGATCTTGAAGGCAAAGCGCGTCGACAGGCCGTTCATGCCTTCGTCCACGCCCGCGTAATCGACGTATTCGTGCATGGACTTGGCTTTCGGGTCCGTATCCTTGAGATTTTCGCCATCGTAGACGAGCATCTTCGAAAAGATGCTCGAGTTTTCCGGATCCTTCAGGCGCGACAGGATGGCGAACTGCGCCATCATGCGCAGGGTGCCGGGCGCACACGGCGCCTTGACCAGCGAGGAATTGGCCACCAGCTTGTCGTAGATCTTGATTTCATCGGATACGCGCAGGCAATACGGCACCTTGACTATATAGATACGGTCAAGAAACGCCTCGTTGTTGCGGTTGTTCTTGAACGTCTTCCATTCCGACTCGTTCGAGTGGGCGAGGATGATGCCGTCAAACGGAATCGCGCCGAAGCCTTCCGTGCCCTTGTAGTTGCCTTCCTGCGTGGCCGTCAGCAAGGGGTGCAAGACCTTGATGGGCGCCTTGAACATTTCCACGAATTCCATCAAGCCCTGGTTGGCCAGGCACAGGCCACCCGAATAGCTGTAGGCGTCCGGGTCGTCCTGTGCATAGTCTTCCAGCTTGCGGATGTCGACCTTGCCCACCAGCGAGGAAATATCCTGATTGTTCTCGTCGCCCGGCTCCGTTTTCGAGATGGCGATCTGTTTCAGCACGGAAGGATAGCGCTTGACGACGCGGAACTGGTTGATATCGCCATTGTATTCATGCAGGCGTTTCACGGCCCACGGGCTGGGGATGTTGCGCAGGTAGCGGCGCGGGATGCCGTAATCCTCTTCCAGGATGGTGCCGTCCTCTTCCTCGTTGAACAGGCCCAGCGGCGATTCGTTGACGGGCGAGCCTTTCAGGCAATAGAAGGGCACGTGTTCCATCAGCGACTTGAGTTTTTCCGCGATGGACGATTTGCCGCCGCCGACAGGCCCCAGCAAGTACAGGATCTGTTTGCGTTCTTCCAGGCCTTGCGCCGCGTGGCGGAAATACGAGACGACTTGCTCGATCACTTCCTCGGTGCCGTAGAACTCGCGGAAGGCGGGATAGATCTTGATCACCTTGTTGGCGAAGATGCGCGACAAGCGCGTGTCGTTGCGCGTGTCGACCAGTTGCGGCTCGCCGATGGCGGCCAGCATGCGTTCGGGCGCGCTGGCATACGTCAGCTTGTCCTTCTTGCACAGGGCCAGGTATTCGGTGAGCGACATTTCCTCTTCGCGGGTGCGCTCGTAGCGTGCTGCATAGTTATCAAAAATGGTCATGTCAATGTCCTTTAATGTAAACCTGAACTGCCAGTCACCATGGCCGCCCGCCTGGCACTCGCCTGGGCTTGCCGTCTGAATTTTTTCTGTACCCCGTACCGATTTTTATTGTTGTTTCAAGCCCGGCTGTCTTTGCGAGTCCGGATTGCCCGGACCAAAAAACTGGCGCTTGATGCCGTGTGCTGACGTGGCCAGCCGGCTTTTTTTCACTGTTGATAGCGCTTGTTGCACCTACCATTACCCCATGAAATTAATTATTGCTCTAAAGGATCAGGAAGTCAAAAGATATGTCAGCATATCCTTAATACTTGTTTGTAAATTGTTGATTTAATTGGATAAATCATCAAATTTTCCAGCGGTTTCAATGAACCTTTGTATCCCTTTTAAACCATCATACGACAATTCGCCAGCGCGTGCCGATGCCGGCCACGGCGGCCGGGCGCCGGTGAGGCTGGCCATCTTGCGCTAAGATGCCTGCATGTCTGATGGCCCTGCGCGCCGCGCGTGCGCGTGCGCGAGCCAGCATTTTTATCGCCACCCTATAAGGAACACCCATGATGAACCCCCAATTGCGCGCGATCGTCCGCGGCATGCCGAAGGCCGAACTGCATATCCATATCGAAGGCTCGCTGGAGCCAGAACTGATTTTCGCACTGGCAGCGCGCAATGGCGTGCCGCTTGGCTATGAATCGGTGGAACACTTGCGCAGCGCCTATGCTTTTACGGATTTACAATCTTTTCTCGACATTTATTACGCTGGCGCAAGCGTGCTCTTGAAAGAGCAGGATTTCTACGACATGACGCAAGCCTACCTGCAGCGCGCCGAAGCCGAGAACGTCTTGCACACGGAAATCTTCTTCGACCCGCAAACCCACACGGCGCGCGGCGTGGCCATGGCCGACGTGATCAACGGCATCCACCGCGCCTGCCAGGACAGCCCCGTCAGCGCGGCCCTGATCCTGTGCTTCCTGCGCCACCTGAGCGAGGAAGAAGCGTTCGAGACGCTGGAAGACGCCTTGCCGCACCGCGACAAATTCATCGGCATCGGCCTCGACTCGTCGGAAGTGGGCAACCCGCCCGAGAAATTTTCGCGCGTGTTTGCCCGTTGCCGCGAGCTGGGCCTGCACCTGGTGGCCCACGCGGGCGAGGAAGGTCCGCCAGCCTACATCCGCACGGCGCTCGACGACTTGCAAGTCGAACGCATCGACCATGGCGTGCGCTGCCTGGAAGACACGGAACTGACGGCCCGTCTGGCGCGCGAACAGATCGCGCTGACCGTGTGCCCGCTGTCGAACACCAAGCTGCGCGTGTTCGACCAGATGCATGACCATAACCTGGTGCAATTGCTCGACGCCGGCCTGCTGGTGACGGTGAACTCGGACGATCCCGCGTATTTCGGTGGCTACATGAACGACAATTTCGACGCCATCTTCGACGCCTTGCCGCTGGGCCTGTCCCACGCGCAACGCCTGGCGCGCAACGGTTTCATCGCCGCCTTCCTGCCGCAGGCGCAGAAAGACGCGTTTCTCGCTACCGTCGATGCGTATTTCGCGCAGCACGCCGCCGCCCACGGCATCGCGCAATAAATCTACCGGAAGACCCGCCGCCCATGTTCCGCCTCTCCCTGAAAATGACCGGCCGCGACTGGCGCGCCGGGCAACTGCGTTTCCTGCTCGTCGCGCTGATCGTCGCCGTGGCGGCCCTGTCGGCCGTGGGCTTCTTCGTCGACCGCCTGCGCGCGGGCCTGAACCGCGACGCGCACCAGCTGCTGGGGGCCGACCTGGTCATCAGCGCCGACCAGCCCGTCAATGCGGCCTGGCGCGCCGAAGCGCTCAAGCGCGGTTTTATCCTGGCCGACACGGTGACGTTTCCCAGCATGGCGCAGGCGGGCGAAGGCGAGCAGTCGCTGTCGCAGCTGGCGTCCATCAAGGCCGTCTCGCCCGGCTATCCGCAGCGGGGCAAGCTGAAAATCACGACCACACTGAGCGAAGCACAGGATGCCGTAGGACGGCCGACGGACCAGGTGCCGGCGCCCGGCACCCTGTGGGTCGATGCGGCGATTCTGTCCAGCCTGAACGCCAAGCTGGGCGACACACTCACCTTGGGCGACAAGGCATTTACGGTCACGCAACTGATCGCCAGCGAACCTGATCGCGGCGCCTCCTTCCTGAATTTTGCGCCGAGAGTGATGCTGCCCCTGAGCGACCTGGCCGCCACGGCGCTGGTGCAGAACGGCTCGCGCGTATCGTACCGCTTGCTGCTGTCGGCGCCGCCGGCCAAGGCGGCCGAGCTTGCGCAATATCAAGCCTGGCTGGAAAGCCAGATCAAGACGCAGGCCATCAAGGGCGTGCGCATCGAGTCGCTGGAATCGGGCAGCCCGCAAATGCAATCGACCCTGGACCGCGCCGACCGTTTTCTTTCCCTCGTCGGCTTGCTGTCGGCCATGCTGGCGGCTGTCGCCGTGGCGATGGCCGCGCGCCGCTTCATGCTGCGCCACCTGGACGCTTGCGCCATGCTGCGCTGCCTGGGCTTGACGCAAAACCAGGTCACGGCCATGTACGTGATCGAATTCCTGCTCGTCGGCCTGGCCGGCAGCGTCGTTGGCGTAGCTGTCGGCTTCGGCGGCCACCTGGTGCTGCTGGAGTTGCTGGGCAAACTGGTGCAAAGCGACTTGCCGCCCGTGTCCATGCTGCCCGCCCTGCAAGGCGTGGCCACCGGCATGCTCTTGTTGCTGGGCTTTGCCCTGCCGCCGATTTTGCAGTTGCGCAATGTGCCGCACAACCGCGTGATCCGCCGCGAACAGGAGCCGCCGCAGGCGCTGGCGCTGGCCACGTATGGCCTGGGCATCGCCGCCTTCGTCGTGCTGCTCTTGTGGCAGGCGGGCGACGTGAAACTGGCGCTGCTGACGGCGGCCGGTTTCCTCGGCGGCTTTGCCCTGTTCGGCCTGGCCGGCTGGCTGGGCATCAAGTCGCTGAAAACCCTGCGCGGCGCCTTCAATCACCAGGGCTGGCGTTTTGCCGTCACGTCCTTGCAGCGCCGGCCGGGCGCCACCGTCATCCAGGTGGTGTCCCTGGCCTTGGGCCTGATGGCCTTGTTGCTGCTGACGGTGGTGCGCGGCGACTTGATGGTGGCCTGGCGCAACGCCACGCCGCCCGATGCGCCGAACCGTTTCATGATCAATATCTTGCCGGAACAGAAAGAGCCGATCGCCGCGCGCCTGGCCCAGGCCGGCGTGGCCAACGCGCCCCTGTATCCGATGATACGCGGGCGCCTGGTGGCCGTGAATGGCAACACCATCACGGAAAGCACCTACGAGGATGACCGCGCCAAGGGCCTGGCCGACCGCGAATTCAATCTGTCGACGATGGCCACGATGCAGGAAGAAAACAAGCTGGTCGCCGGCAAATGGTTCGGCAATGCGCCCGGCGCGCCGGCTGAAGCGTCGGTGGAAGAGGGCATCGCCAAGACCTTGAAGCTGAAACTGGGCGACAAGCTGCGCTTCGACATCGCCGGCCAGCCCGTCGAAGCGGCGATCACGAGTTTGCGCAAGCTGGAATGGGGCTCGATGCGCGTCAATTTCTTTGTCATCATCAATCCGGCCGCCATGGCGGACACGCCGCAGACGTGGATCACGGCGTTTCACTTGCCGCCGGCGCAGGCGGACCTGGGCAATGCCTTGTTGCGCGACTACCCGAATCTGACGGTGGTCGACGTGGGCGGCGTGCTGAAACAGATACAGGGCGTGCTGGACCAGGTGGTGACGGCCGTCGAATTCCTCTTCGCCTTCACTTTGGCCTCGGGCTTGCTGGTGCTGTATGCGGCGCTGATGGGCTCGCAGGACGAGCGCACGCGCGAAGCGGGACTGCTGCGCGCGCTGGGCGCCACGCGGCGCCAGCTGGCGCAGGCGCAGCTGATCGAGTTTTCACTTGTCGGCGCGCTGGCCGGCTTGCTGGCGGCATCGGGCGCGGCCGCCATGGGCTGGGCCCTGGCGACATACCAGTTCAAGTTCGCCTGGAGTTTCGCGCCCGGCGTGTGGGCCTTCGGCCTCTTGGCCGGCGCCCTGTGCGCGATTGCCGGCGGCTGGCTGGGCTTGCGCAATGTTTTAAAACATCCGCCGCTGCAAACCTTGCGCGAAGGCTAAACCCGAACGCTGTCGTCCGCCTGCGCGCGTAAAAATTGCGCATAGGACATGACCGGTTGACCCAGCTGGTGTGCCGGCACGTCGAACAGGGCCCAGAAATACGTCACGCGGCCCTGGCAGATGGTGGGCGCGGCGCAGTAGCGGAACCAGTTTTCGCCGATGTGCGCCGCATACATGCCGTCGCTGTCGGCGTCCGAAAAATAGGGGATCACGCGCATTTCCAGCAGGGCCAGCAGCAGTGACTCGGGCGCATCGCTGTCGCGCGCCATTTCGTACTGCGTGTGCAGGCTGCGTTCCGTCTCGATGATCATCAGCCTGGCCTGGCCGTCGCGCGTGAAGAACAGGATGCCGCTGGGATTGGGGAAAATATAGTATTCGACAAAACCATGGCGCCGGCACAGCTCGTGCACGACGGCGGCCAGCGCTTCGTCTTGCAGGAAACTGTAGTCGTGCAGCATCAGCAGGTCGCGCACGGTGTCCGATTGCTGCAGGAAGAATTCGCGTTGCAGGGCAACTATTTCCTGTTCCAGGATGTCGAGCGCATCGTCGTCGCTCTTTTTGATGTAGCGGTCGATCAAGCCCCGGTTGAAGGCCGTCACGGCCACCTTTTCATCGGCCGCGCCCGTAAATAAAATCTTCTTGCACGGCAAGTCACGCACGGCCTGGCAAAATTCCAGGCCATTCATCTGCGGCATCGAATAATCGACCACCAGCACGGAGGGTACGGCAAAGCGCTGTGCCTGGCCGCTGATGCGCCAGATGCGCTCGATGTCGAGCGCCACGTTGCACTGGTCGGGCGGCAGGTTTTGCGTGTCGAAATTGACGTGCAGCGGCGTTTCGCCCGGTTGCGTGCTCTGGCGCAACCAGTGCAGGGCGCTGCTGGTGTCGTGGAAGGTCTTGCGCGCCAGGCCGGGATCGAGCTGGAACGCCAGGCTTTTCAGGAAGGAATCGCTGTCGTCGATCAGGACGGTCAGGGTCGGATGGGTGTAGACGGGCAGTTGCATGCGTCACCTTGCGGGGAAAGAGGATTGGAAGCGGGCCGGCATGGGCTGGGGAAACTCCAGGATGAAAATCGCATACGCGTGCTCGCGCGACACGCAGCGGATGCGCGCCTGCCAGGCCGTGACGATCTGCTGGCACAGGGCCAGGCCGATGCCGCTGCCGTTATGTACGGGATAGGAGTAAAAACGCTCGAAGATCAGCGGCAGGCGGTTCTTCGCGATGCCGCAGCCCGTGTCGATGAACAGCAGCCTGGGCACGGGACGGGCGCCGTCGATGACGATGCGCACTCTTCCCTTGCCGGCCCGCTGGATGGCTTTCAGCGCGTTTCTCAGCAGGTTCAGCAGGATCACCACGCACAGTTCGTCCTGGCCCGCGAACTGGAAGTCGGCGCGCACGTCCACCTTGACGCTGCCGCGCTGGCTGTTGCCGGTAAATGGGTAGCGCTTGAGCACGGAGCTGACCATGGCCAGCATCGATAGTGCCTGGCTGGGCTGGAGGTTGCGGTTCACGGCACTGGCGCTCATCAGGAACAAATCGATCATGTGCTGCATGTGGCGCACTTCGAACTGGATGCGCGTCAGGGCTTCCTGCAGCGGGGGCATGTCGTCCACCAGGCCGGCCAGCTGCGGCAGCAGCCGGCGCATGCCCCGCACATTGGCTTCCACGCTGGTCAGCGGCGTGCGCAGCTCGTGCGCCACGGAACCGAGTCCGGCCGCCAGGCCTGCCAGCCGTTCCCGTTCCAGCACCTTGCTGCCCACTTTCACCACGGACAGCGCGGCAATGGTGAACCAGTGCACGGGCAGTTGCTGCAGCACTTCACGCTGCAGCAGGAAGCCGCCTTCCCCTTGCAGGATGACGGCGAGGCAGGCGGCGCAGGTGCCGATCAGGTAGGCGCGGCAAGCCAGTTTCGTTTCGAAATGAAACAGCACGACCAGGCCGATCAGCAGCGATTCGCTCCAGATGGACGAAGCATGGTTCATCACAAACATGAAGGTAAAGAAGAAGGGCAGGATGTAGCTGAGCGCGAACAGCAGGTAGCGCGACAGCCAGCGGGCCGAGAAGCGGCGGGCAAACAGGCCGGCCACGCAGATGCCCACGCCCGTCAGGCGCAAGGTCAGGTTTTCATAGGCTTGCGGAAAAAAGTAATGCCACAGCAAATAGTACAGCGGCATCGCCACCGTGCCCACGGCGGCCAGCATGGCGACCCTGCCGGCCAGGTTTTCATGCGGCATGCGCTCATGCAGCAGCGAATGGAGCAGGCGCCTGCGCCAGTATGTCCATCGTGCTTGCAATTGCTGCGTCATGACTCTGCCTTGATTCTCTTCAGAACATTATCATCGCGTAAATTTTCCTGGTTGAACGGTTATCTCGCCGGACATTGATATACGTCAATGGATGGGTCGGCTAGACGGTCAAGGCTTTAATCCGCAGCAAACATTTCCCTAGGAGAAAACTCATGACCATCGCTACCAGCTTGCCCATCCCATCGTTCGCCCGTGCCGAACACTGCCTGCCAGACTACATCGTGCGGCGCATGGATGCGCATCACATCACGCGCATCGAAAAATTGCTGGGCGGCCAGCATCCCCACGCCTGGCAACCGACACCGGCCCATGCCATTTTCCTGGCCGGCAACGACTACCTGTCCATCGCCGCGGAGCCGGCGCTGGTGGCGGCCCAGGTGGCATCCTTGCAGGCGCATGCGGGCGGCATGCTGATGTCGGCCGTGTACTTGCAGGAAGGCAGCGAACAGCACCGGCTGGAAAGCCGGCTGGCCCGTTTCATGGGCTGCGAGGACGGTATCCTGGCACAGTCCGGCATGGCGGCCAACGTGGGCTTGATCCAGTGTATCGCCAGCCCCGGCATTCCCGTTTATCTCGACATGCAGGCCCACGCCTCGCTGTGGGAAGGCGTGCTGTCGGCGCAGGCCCAGGCCGTGCCTTTCTTGCACAACGACATGACCCATCTGCGGCGGCAAGTGGAAAAGCATGGCCGCGGCGTGATCGTCGTCGACGCCCTGTACAGCACCAACGGCAGTCTGGCGCCGCTGCTGGAATTGCTCGAAATCGCCGAGCGCAGCGACTGCGTGGTGGTGGTTGACGAGTCGCACTCGCTGGGCACGCATGGTCCGCAGGGCGCGGGCCTGGTGGAAGCGTGGGGCCTGGGCCACCGCGTGCATTTCCGCACGGCGTCGCTGGCCAAGGCCTTCGCGGGCCGGGCCGGCTTCATCAGCTGTTCCAGCCGCTTCAAGGGCTATTTTTTGTCCGAATCACGGCCTGCCATCTTCAGTTCCTGCCTGCTGGCGCATGAGCTGGCGTGGCTGGGCGCGGCGCTCGATTTCATCATGGCCGCCGATGGGAGGCGCGCCACCTTGCGGCGCCATACGCTGCAGGTGCGCGAAGGCTTGCGCGAACTGGGCTACAACGTCAGCGATGGCACGGAGCAGATCGTGGCGCTGGAGGCGGGCGGCGAACCGGCCACCCTGGCCCTGCGCCAGGCGCTGGAACGGCAAGGTATTTTCGGCGCCATGTTTTGCGCTCCGGCAACGGCGAAGAACCGCGCCCTCGTGCGCCTGACCCTGAACGCGGGACTCGACGAGGCGGCCATCGACCGGGTGCTGGCGGGCTGCGCCGCCATTCGCGCCGAAGCGGGCGTGGAACAGTGGCAGTCGACGCGGCGCCTGCGCAAGCTGGCGCTCGTCTAAGCGGCTGGCCGGCTGGCAGCGTCAGCCGGCCAGCTTGCCGAGGATGGCCGACAGCGCCGCCAGTTGTTCCGCCGGCGCGTCCTGCAGCAATTCGCGTCCCACCGCCTGCGCCGTGGCGCTGGCATGTTCCAGCAATGTCAGGCCGGCGGCCGTCAGCACGGCATAGCCGACGCGCGCGTCGCGCGCATCGGCCTGGCGCGCCACCAGGCCAATCTTTTCCAGCGGCATCAGGGAGCGTGTGACGCCAGAGGCCGTCAACGCCAGGCGCTCGGCCAGGTCGATGCGGCGCAGGCGCGCACCGGGGGCGCGCTGCAGCTGGTACAGCAATTGATAGTCGCTGAAGCTCAGGCCATGCAAATTGCCCAGGGTGCTGTCGAAGCGGCGCACGATGAGCGCCTGGGCGCGCGCCAGGCGCAGGCAAAAGTCCAGCGCGCCATCGCCGTCCGGCGAGAGGGGAGTGTGATCGTTCATGCCATCCTTTGTATTTACTGCGAAGTGCTTGAGTACGCAAGTGTAATGCACCGCAGTTCAATACAGTGGCTGACCCTGTTCCAGCCAGTGCGCGCGGTGCAGATCCAGCAGGGCGCCCAGTTCGGCGTCCGCATCGAAGGCGGGATCGTCGGGAAGCTTGAGCGTATCGATGACCGTGCAGGAAAAGGCCGCCGCGCCGTCGCGCCGCCAGTCCGCCTGCAGCGCCGCATTGCGGTGCTTGCCCAGGTTCAGTTCGAAGCGGTGCCGGTTCAGCATGCCGGGCGCGTTGCGGCTGCTTTCAAGCAAGGTGCGCCCGCTGGGCAAGTGGCGCAGGGCGATGATGCCCAGCGGCGGCGGCTGTTGCCGGTAAGCAGCTTTCAGGGCTGCTTGCTGTGTTTTATCCATAGTGAAACTTTCTCAAGGTTGAATGACGCAATCGGCTTCCCCGATGCGGGGAATACCGGTCAGCAGGGCGGCGGCCACGGCGGCGGCCAGCAGCAGGGCGCCGCCGCCGCAGAACAGTTCGCCCACGGTGACGTGGCGCAGCAGCGCGCCCGTGGCGGCCGCCGACAGCGGCGCCAGGCCCAGGAAGATGCCCATGAACAGCGCCATCGCCCGGCCCAGCATGGCGGGCGCCACGCGCCGCTGTATCCACGTAAAGATGGCCACCTGCAAGTAGCCGCCCAGCAGCCCCGTCACGGCCAGCAGGGCCGCGCCTTGCCAGGCCGTGTCGACTTGTCCCAGCCCCATCAGCAGCAGGCCGACGACCGCATCGACCAGCAGCAGGGTGGCGCCGAAGCGGCGTCGCAGCCAAGTGCCGCCCAGGCTGGACGCCAGCATGCCGGCCAGGGTGCCGGCGCCGTGCGCGCCCATCAGCAGTCCCAGCGCCGCGGCGCCGTGCAGGCGCTCGCCGGCCAGCACGGGCAAGGCCACTTGCAGCGGACCCATGACGAAGAACGCCACCACGGCCCAGTAGGCATAGCAGCTGCGCAAAGGAAGGTCGCGCCACACCATGGCCAGGCCCGCCGCCATGTCGCGCCACATGCCCTGCACCGTGGCCGCTGCCAGTGGCCGCAGCTTGACTTGCCGCAAGGTCCAGACGGAAAACAGAAACGTCAGCGCATCGATGGCAAAGGCGGCGGCCAGCGCCGCCATAGCGGTTTTCTGCCCGCCCCCGTGGGCGCCGAGCACGAGCGCCGCCAGCAGGGGGCCGGCCAGCAAGGACAACTGGCGCGCACCCATCTGCAAGCCATTGGCGCTCTGCAACGATGGCGGCGGCACGGCTTGCGGCAGGATGGCCGTGCCGGCGGGAATGGCGAAGGCGGATGCGATGCCCAGCGCCAGCGCGGCCGCATACGCGAGCGCCAGGCTGGCCTGGTCCAGCATCAGCAGGCCGGACAGCGCCAGCAGGATGGCGGCGTTCGCATATTTACTCAGCTGCAGCACGCGCCGGGGCGAGTAGCGGTCGGCGATGGCGCCACCGAACAAGATGAGCACGGCGCGCGGCGCGCCCATCAGGGCCACGGCGATGCCCAGGCTGAGGCTATCGTTCGTCAGGCTCAGCACCAGCCAGGGCAGGGCCAGCATGCTGAACTGGTCGCCCAGCATGGACACGAGGCCGCCGCCCAGCAGCCAGCGGAAATTGGTATTGCGTAGCAAATGCGATTCTGCGGTGGTCGACATGGTGGTTGTATTTGTATTTAAAGATTGCATGGTAGTTGATATAAGCTTGAGTGGTCAAGTATATTGCTTTTTATTGTGGCAGAGGCGCCGGCGCCGCATGGGCCGCCGGCGCTTGCGCTATCATGGCGGCCATGACTGATACCACTGCCCCTACCCTGTACGAGACCATCGGCGGCGCCCCCGTGTTGCGCGAAATGGTCGACCGTTTTTATGACTTGATGGAACTCGAAACCGAGTTCACCGGCATCCGCGTCATGCATCCGCCCTCGACGGACGGTTCGCGCGACAAGCTGTATTTCTTCCTGACGGGCTGGATGGGCGGACCGGATTTGTATATCGAAAAATTCGGCCACCCGCGTCTGCGCGCCCGTCACTTGCCCTACGCCATCGGCACCAGCGAGCGCGACCAGTGGCTGCGCGCCATGGCCTGGGCCATGGAAGACACGGGCATCGAAGAATCCTTGCGCGTGCGCCTGATGGAATCGTTCTATCAGACGGCCGACTGGATGCGCAACAAACCTGACTGACACCCATGAGCCCTATCGAGTTTTACAGCCTGCTGGGCGTCGCCATCGTCGCCATCGTTTTATTGCTATTGATCTTGCTGCGCCCCCGTGGCGCGGCCGGCGATGGCGCCACCACCCTGGCCCTGGTGCAGCAGCACCAGCAGCAAAGCCTGGAACGCATCGACCGGGTCGAGCGCGAAGTGCGGCTGCAGTTGCAGGCGTCGGCGCAAGCCACGCGGCAAGACCTGGCCACCAGCCTGGCGCAATTCCAGGCGGCGACCTTGCAACAGCTCGACAGCCTGCGCACGCAGATGCAGGCGCAGGGGAAAGTCGGGCGCGAAGAGCAGGCGCAAAGCCTGGCGCGCTTTGCCGACAGCACCAACCAGACGCTGGCGCAGCTGACGGAATCGAATGCGCAGCGCATGCTGGAAGTGCGCGCCACCCTGGAAAACAAGATCCGCGACTTGCAGGCCGATAATGGCGCGCGCCTGGAAGAGATGCGCAAGACGGTCGACGAGAAACTGCACGCGACGCTGGAGACGCGTTTGACGGCCTCGTTCCAGCAAGTGTCGGAGCGGCTGGAAAAAGTCCACCAGGGCCTCGGCGAAATGCAGCAGCTGGCGCTGGGCGTGGGCGATTTGAAGCGGGTGCTCACCAATGTGAAGACGCGCGGCACGTGGGGCGAGGTGCAGCTGGAAATGCTGCTGCAGCAGGTACTCACTGTCGACCAGTACGCGAAGAACGTGGAAACGGTGCCGGGCAGCGGCGCGCGCGTGGAATTCGCCCTGAAGCTGCCGGGCATGCTTGATGGCGGGCCGCCCGTGTGGATGCCGATCGATGCGAAGTTCCCCAAGGAGCAGTACGAGCGCCTGGTCGAAGCGGCCGAGCGGGCCGATGCCGAGGGCGTGGCCCTGGCCGGACGCGAGCTGGAACGGGCCGTGCGGGGCGAGGCGAAAACCATCGCCGAAAAATACCTGGCGCCGCCGCAAACGACGGATTTTGCCATCCTGTTCCTGCCCACGGAAGGCTTGTATGCGGAAGTGCTGCGCCGTCCGGGCCTGGCCGACGAATTGCAGCGCGTGCACCGGGTCAGCATCGCCGGGCCTTCCACGTTGACTGCCTTGCTCAACAGCCTGCAGATGGGTTTTCGCACCCTGGCGCTGGAAAAACGCTCGTCGGAAGTGTGGCAAGTGCTGGGCGCCGTCAAGACGGAGTTTGGCAAGTTCGGCGACGTGCTGTCGCAAACCCGCCTGACCCTGGAAAAGGCGGCGAAGAATATCGAAAGCGCGGAAGTGCGCAGCCGGCAGATGGCGCGCAAATTGAAATCCGTGGAAGCCTTGCCGGGCGAGGCGGCCGCCTTGCTGCTGGGTAAGGCGGACGCTGGGCTGTCCGCCGAGGCCGACGGCGAATAGCGCCGCCCGCGTTCAGGCCGCTGCCGCCGGCCGGCGGCGCAGCGTGGCGCTGACGAGCAGCGCCAGTCCCGCCAGCAGCATGGCCCAGGTGTGCGGTTCCGGCACGGCCGGCAAGACGGACAGGTCGGTGGGCGGCAGCGAGGGCAGGATGACGGTGGGAACGAATGGCTCGACGATGATGCTGCTGCCGCGTGGTGGCTGGCCACCGCCTATGCTCGACGGCAGCATCGTGTCGTTGCCGGTGCGCACGACATCGAAGACCAGCAGGGGCAGGCTGGCCACCACGGCCGGCGGCACGCCCGTGAACGAACCGCCATGCGCGCCGGCGGGATGCTCGATGACGGGCACGCCCGCCGTGGCAGGCGTTGCCGCAAGTGCGGCGGCCACCGGCGTTGCGCCGCCTGGCGCAGCTCCGCCAAGGGCAGCACCGGCGCCGCGCGGTCCGGCCGCCGCCTGCGTGATGCGGCTGACATTGCGGCACACGGTGGGCACGAGGATGCAGGCGCCCTGCACGCAGTACACGAGTCCCCGTTCCTGCATCTGCTCGCTCCAGCCTGCACGCGTGACATTGCGGCAAACGCGGCCCGGCCCGAAATGCATGTCGCTGATGCGTGCATCGTAATTGCCCTTGCCGCGGATGGCGTCGCGGCTGATCACGACGATTTCATCATACTGGCGCGCGCGCATGCGCGCCTTCAATTGCTCGCGCACCTGCGGCGCGATGTCCGGGTAGCGGTCCACGGCGGCAACGACATCCCCCATGAACGGGTCGACGCCCGGGCGATTCCAGCTGCAGTGTTCCAGCACATCGGCCCGTGGGGCCCCTTTGGCATCAGCGGGCAGCGGCGCCAGCGACAGCATGCCGAGCAGACAAGCCGCTCCCAGCATGCCGGCGCCCGCGATCCATGAACGGTGTCTCATTATTAGTTTCCTCGTGAAAACAATATCAAAATTGAATTTTATGCGAGATCGGATGTTATCACAGAAGAAACTCTCATATCAACAAATAAATAAAATTATTACAATTTGTGTTGTGTTTGTTGATATGTTATTTAAAGAAATAATTAGTATTTTTATCTCAATAGGCGAGCAGTTGCCGCATGGGGAAATTGATTGCGAAGGGGTAATGCAAACGGCCCGCGCAAGGCGGGCCGTTTGGAGGGCGGAGGGTTTTGAGGGATGCGCCGCCGGCAGGCGGCGGTGCAACGATCTAGATGCGGCCCGGGCAGGCTTGCGTATCGAAGGCGGGATAGCCGATGGCGGGCAGTTTGTGCAGCCACGTGCGCATCAAGGTGCGCGCGCCTTGCGCATCATGCTGTTGCCCCTGCTGCAAATCCACGGTAAGCGTGTCCAGTTCCGCGCAGATCGATTGCTTGCCGGCCTGGGCCGCCAGCAGGGAGGCCAGCAGTTCCGGCAGCACGGCCGCCGCCGGCGCCGCCTGGCGCGTGGCGCGGTAGTGCTGCCAGTAGCGCTCGGCGGCATCGCCGTCAAAGCTGGGGACGAAGCCGAACGTGGCGTCATCGTGGTGCAAACGGTACACGGTGGGAAAGTAATGCGGCCCCGTCAGTTCGCCAGGAAAGCGGTCGCGCCGCTGGACGTCGATGGCCAGCGATCCGTTGCGCTCCACGCGCACGGGACTGGGCGAGTCGTACTGGTCCACGCTGACCATGGAGAGTGCGTTGCCCTGCATGAAGATAATCTTTTGCGTGTAGTGGCGCCCGCCCAAGTGGCCGCACACGGCCACGAAGCGGTCGTTGATGGCGGTGACGGCCGCAACGACGCCGCAATCGGGGCGCAAGGGCGTGTTTTCCTGCCACACGAGCGCCTGGTCGCTGGTGCGCACGATGCTGACGCGGCCCGCGGTTGCGCCGTGCAAGTCACCGCTTGCTTCCTCGATGCGCTCGTCGAAGCGCACCGTGTAGCCATTGCTGTGGACTTCGCCGGCGTACGCCGTCATGCCCTGCAGCAGGGCCAGTGTCAGTATCAGTTTCATATCAGTCCATGGAATAGTACGATATCGACCAGGTCGCCGGCGGCCACATGGCCTTGCGCTTCGTGCAGCACGATAATGCAATTGGCTTGCGTCATGGAGTGCAGGATGCCCGAGCCTTGCGCCCCCGTCAAGCGCACGTGCTGGCGTCCGTCCGGGCCCCGTTCGACGATGCCGCGCTGATATTCCGTGCGGCCCCGTTTTTTGCGGATCGCCGCTTGCGCCGCCACCTGCAGCAGCGGCAGGGCGGCCGTGTCCGCATCGGCGCCCATCAGGCGCAGCAGGGTGGGGCGGGCGAGGAAATAAAACGCCGCCATCACGGCCACGGGGTTGCCGGGCAGGCCCAGCAGCAAAGCCGTGTCGCCCTCGCTGGCAATCCGGCCAAAGGCCATGGGGCGGCCCGGACGCATGTTGATTTGCCAGAAGGCCACTTCACCGAGGCGCGCCAGGATATCGCGCGTAAAATCGGCCGCGCCGCTGGACACGCCGCCCGAGGTGACGATGACGTCGGCCGAGGCACAGGCGCCGCGCAGGGCTACTTCCAGCGCCTGCGGATTGTCCTTGACGATGCCCATGTCGAGCACCTCGCAGCCGAGGCGGGTCAGCATGCCCAGCAGGGTGTAGCGGTTGCTGTCGTAGATGCAGCCGGCATCCAGCGGCTCGCCGATCGAGCGCAATTCGTCGCCGGTGGAAAAGAAGGCCACGCGCAGGCGGCGGCGCACGGGTACCGTGGCGATGCCCAGCGAGGCGAGCAAACCCAGTTCGGCCGGCCCGAGTGTCTTGCCTTGCAGCAGCGCAGGTTGGCCCTGCATCAAGTCTTCGCCCTTGAAACGGCGGTTGTCGCCGGGGCGGATGCAGTCGGGCGCCACGGTAATGCTGCTTGCGCTGGCTTGCTGTACCAGTTCCTGCGGCACCACGCTGTCGCAGCCGTCCGGCATGACGGCGCCCGTCATGATGCGCGCGCATTGTCCGCGCTGTACGGTGACCGTACCCGGGCGGCCGGCCAGGATGGTATCGACCACGGCCAGGGTCACGGGCGTGTCGCCACCGAGGTCGTCGCCATGCAGCGCATAGCCATCCATGGCGGAATTGTCGTGCGCGGGCACGCTGATGGGCGAGACGATGTCGGCCGCCAGGATGCGCTCGAACGCTTGCGGCAGCGGCAGTTCCTCGATCTCGGCGACGGGCGCGACCGTGTCGGCCAGGATGGCTTGCGCCATCGGCACGGACAAGCCCTGCGCCTGCAGGGCGGCCAGCTCGTCCGGGGTATTGATGTTGCCGAACGCGCTATTGTTCTCGAACAGTACTTCGGCCAGCTTCAGGGGGCCGTGCCAGGTGCGCATGCGGCGTTCCCCACCGCGCAGATAAGCGTCTAACTGGGGCAGGGCGGCAGTCTTGACGAGACAGAAGACGGGGTGCGGGCGGCGCACAGTCTGACCCGTCGCCGCATCGATTTCCTCGGTGACGGCGATGGCCAGGTCGGCATTGTTTTGCATCAAGCCAGCGGCCAGGCGCGCCGCCAGGTCGGGCGGCAGCAAGGGAGAGTCGCAGGGCACGGTCAGCAGGTAGGGCGTGCCGGCGTGCCGCATGCCGCTGTGCAAACCCGCCAGGGGACCGAGCTGGCCCGGCAGCACGTCCGGCCACACGGGCAGGCCGAAGCTTGCGTAATCGCCCGCATCCGCGTGGACACTGATGGCCAGCTGGCCCACTTGCGGCGCCAGGCGCTGCAGCACGTGGCGGGCCAGGGGCTGGCCATGCAGGGGCAGCATGCCCTTGTCGCGCTGGCCCATGCGCGTGCCGAGGCCGCCGGCCAGGATCAGGCCGGTAATGTCGTGTTTGTTGATCATGTCAGGTAAAAAGTGGGTGCATGCGCCATGGTAGCAGCGCGGGGCCCGCGCCGCGCCCGATTCAGCCGCCGATGTACGACATTTCCACTTTCTTTTTACCGTGCTCAAGCGCGCCGCCCGTCAAATCCGTCTGGCTGGTGCGCAATTGCGAATAGCGGTCGCCGCGGCCGCGCCACAACTGCGCCACGGCCGAGGAAATTTCCGCGTCGCTGCGGCCGCCGCGCAGCAGGCTGCGCAAGTCGTGGCCGCTGCTGGCGAACAAACACGTGTACAGCTTGCCCTCGGTCGAGAGGCGGGCGCGGCTGCAGTCGGCGCAGAACGCTTGCGTGACGCTGGAAATGAGGCCGATTTCGCCGCCGCCATCCGCATAGCGCCAGCGCGCCGCCGTCTCGCCCGTGTAGTTCGGGTCGATGGGCAGCAAAGGCATGTGCGCGGCGATGCGCCGCACGACTTCGGCGGACGGGATGACTTCCTGCAAGTTCCAGCCGTTCGACGCGCCCACGTCCATGTATTCGATGAAGCGCAGGATGTAGGGCGTATCCTTGAAGTGGCGCGCCATGGGCACGATTTCCTGCTCGTTCATGCCGGCCTTGACGACCATGTTGATCTTGATGGGACCCAGGCCGGCCGCGTGCGCCGCATCGATGCCGTGCAGCACGTCGGCCACGGCGAAATCGACGTCGTTCATGCGCTTGAAGGTGGCGTCGTCGAGCGAGTCGAGCGACACGGTGACCCGGTTCAGGCCCGCGTCCTTGAGCGCCTGCGCTTTCCTTGCCAGCAAGGAACCGTTGGTCGTCAGGGTCAGGTCCAGCGGCTGGCCCGACGGCGTGCGCAGGGCGGCCAGCATGGCGATGAGCTTTTCGATATTCTTGCGCAGCAGCGGTTCGCCGCCCGTCAGGCGGATTTTTTCCACGCCGTGCGCCACGAACAGGCGCGCCACGCGCGTGATTTCCTCGAACGACAGCAAATCCGTGTGCGGCAGATACACGTGATTCTTGTCGAACACGTCTTTCGGCATGCAATACACGCAACGGAAATTGCAGCGGTCGGTAATCGAGATGCGCAAGTCGTGCAGGGGCCGGCCCAGGCTGTCGGCCACGTTGCCGCTCGGGCTTTCCAGCTGCGCGGGGATCGCCGGTGCCCCATTGCGGGCTTCGGCGAGGTAGATAATCTTGTCAGCCATGAAAGGTGATACCACTTACGTTAAATCGGTCAAGGCAGATACGATAGCACGAGGCCGAAGATGGCACAGGCGAGCAGCAATTTGATGGTGCCAACTTGAAACCGGATCAGCACCACGCCGGCCGCCAGCGCGATGGCGATCGCCAGCCAGTCCCAGTGCGGCAGCGGGTTTGCTTGCCAGAAGACGTGGTGGCCAAAGAACAGGGCCAGGCTGGCGATGACGCCCACCACGGCCGCCGAAATGGCCGTCAGGGGCGCGCTCAGGCGCAAATTGCCGCGCGATGCTTCCACCAGCGGCGCGCCGGCCAGGATGAAGATGAACGAGGGTAAAAAAGTAAACCAGCTGGCGACGAGCGCGCCGCACACGCCGGCCAGCCACAGCTGCTCACCCGTCACGGCATGGCTCCAGCCGCCGACAAAGCCGATGAAGGCGACGATCATGATCAACGGGCCGGGCGTCGTTTCGCCCAGCGCCAGGCCATCCATCATTTGCGCGCTGGTGATCCAGTGGTAGTGGTCGGCGGCGCCCTGCACCAGGTAGGGCAGCACGGCATACGCGCCGCCGAACGTCAGCAGGGCGGCCTTGCTGAAAAACACGCCCATCTGCGCCAGCGGCTGGTCCGCGCCACCCGCCAGCGCCAGGCCCAGCCAGGCGAAAAAGGCCAGCGCCAGGCCCAGCGCGCAGGTGATCAGCAGGCGCGGCCAGCGGAAGCGCGCGTGTTCCGGCGTGGGCGTGTCGTCATCGATCAGGGCGGCGCCGTAGCGGGCCGCGCCGCCGTGCCCCGTGGCGCCGGCATGGAATTGGGTCGGGAGCCAACGCCCGCCCGCCATGCCCAGCAGCGCGGCGACGAAGACGATCAGTGGAAATGGCAGTTGTAGCGCGGCGATGGCGACAAATGCGCCCGCCGCGATGGCGATCAGGGCGGGGCTGCGCAAGGTGCGCCGGCCCAGGCGCCAGGCGGCCGCCAGCACGATGGCGACGACGGCCGGCTTGATGCCGTACAGAACGCCGGCGATGGCGGCCACGTGGCCATATGCCATGTACAGCCAGGACAGGACGATCAGCAGCCCCAGCGAGGGCAGCAAAAACAGCAGGCCCGCCACCAGAGCGCCGCGCGTGCGGTGCATCAGCCAGCCGATGTAGATGGCCAGCTGGGTCGCTTCCGGCCCTGGCAGCAACATGCAGTAATTCAGGGCGTGCAGGAAACGCTGCTCGGAAATCCAGCGCCGCTTTTCCACCAGTTCCGCATGCATCATGGCGATTTGCCCGGCCGGGCCGCCAAAGCTGACGCAGCCCAGCTTGAGCCAGTACCAGAAGGCGCTGCGCAGGCTGACGGGGGAAGGAGTGGCGTGCTCGTGCATGGGGGCTGGCTGGCAAAAAAGTGGACGTAAAAAAGGGGAAGCCTGAGCTTCCCCTTCATCATTGGCGGCTGGGCGAACCCGGTCCGCTTATGGACGTTGCGTGTTGACCTGGATCAACGGCTCATCCGATTGCGGCGGCAATGGCTTGCGTTCGCGCGGCTTGCGTACCGGAGCGACTGCCTTGGCGGCCGCTTCCTGCGCCAGGCGCAGTTTTTCCGGATCGGTGGCCGCCAGGGTCAGGCCGGCCGAACCGAGCACAGCGCTCAAGTCCAGCGGCGCGGCGGCAGGTGCTGCAGGAGCAGGAGCAACGACGGGAGCTGGTGCTGGTGCTGGTGCTGGAGCAGCGACGGGAGCCACTTCGGCAACCACCGGGGCCGCTTCCACCACGGCAGGTGCCGCTTCGGCGACTGGCGCTGCGGCTGGAACTTCTTCCGCCACGACGACGGTTTCCACGACAGCAACCGTTTCCACGACTGGCGCCGCTTCGACGATGACTTCCGCTGGCGCAGGCGCTGGCGCCGGTGCGGCTTCCGCTTTCTCGGCGAAGCTGTACTCGGCAGCTGGTGCTGGTTCGGCAGCGGCTGGTTCAGCTTGCGCTGCAGCAACGACGGCTTCCACAGGGGCTGGCGGCACGATTACTTCAGCCGCTGGTGCGGCTTCCTCAACCTTGGCCACTTCCACCACTTCCACCACTTCCACCACTTCAGCCACGACGGCTGGTGCGGCTTCAGCTACAGCTTCCACTGGCGCGGTAGCGACGTCAGCGGCGGCTTCCGGCGCCGGAGCGACCGTAAAGCTGATCACTGGCGCGTCCTGGCCGTCGTTGTCACCGTTTGCCGATTCGATCAGCTCGCCCGTTTCGCGGTCGCGGCGGTTGCGGTTGCGGCCACCACGACGACGGCGGCGGCGCGGCTCTTCGCCTTCCACGTCGTTTTCCGTCTCATCGCCTTCAGGACCGGCATTCGCCGGTGCTTTCAGCAGGTTGGCCGGTGCGGCGTCGGATTCAGGACCGCTTGACGGCACGACCACATTCACCGCGCTGGCGGTGGCGCCAACCAGGGCCAGTTCTTCAGCTTTCACCTCAGCAACAACAGCCTTGTCGGCGCGTGGTTCGCGGCCTTCGCGTGGCTGGCGTGGCGGACGCTCGGCGCGTTCCGGGCGCTCTGCGCGCTCAGGACGTTCCGCGCGTTCCGGACGTTCACCGCGTTCGCGTGGCACGGCCGTTGCATCGCCACCTTCGCGCGCTTCACGCGGTTCGCGTGGCGGACGCGGTGGACGTGGTGGACGGGCCGCTTTTTCCAGTGCTTCCGCTTCTTTCGCGGCATCGTCCTGGGCTGGACGGCCCTGGCCCGGTTCGCGTTCTTCGCGGCCAGGCTTGCCGTTGCGGCCACGGCCACGCGGGCCACGGCTGTTGCGGTCGCCACGGTCGGCGCCGGCCGGCTTGGCTGGAGCGACAGGAGCGGGCGCTGGTGCCACCGGTGCGGGAGCGCCGGTGAAGAAGCTGATGATCTTGGCGATCAGGCCTTGTGGTGCGGCAGGCGCGGCCACTGGAGCCGGTTTCGCTTCGACGGGCTTGCGCTCGACCAGCGGTGCCGGCTGGTCAGGGGTGATCGTTTTGACGACAGCTTCCTGGCGCGGCTTGGCTTCTTCCTTCTGGCGCTTGCTGTAAGCCATGTCGGTTTCAGCGCTTTCAGCCAGGTTGTAGCTGGCCTGGCTGTCTTCCAGACGCGGATCGTCGTGCTTGATGCGTTCCAGCTTGTAGTGCGGCGTTTCCAGATGCTTGTTCGGGATCAGGATCACGGCGATGCGGTGGCGGTTCTCGATCTTCAGCACTTCGCCGCGCTTTTCGTTGAGCAGGAAGGCGCCCACGTCCACGGGTACTTGCACGTGGATGGTGGCCGAGTTTTCCTTCATCGCCTCTTCCTGGATGATGCGCAGCACCTGCAGGGCGGACGATTCCGTATCGCGGATGTGGCCGGTGCCGGAGCAGCGCGGGCACGTCACGTGCGAACCTTCGGACAGCGAAGGGCGCAGGCGCTGGCGCGACAGTTCCATCAGGCCGAAGCGGGAAATCTTGCCCATTTGTACGCGGGCACGGTCATGGTGCAGCGCGTCTTTCAGGCGCTGTTCCACTTCGCGCTGGTTCTTCGCCACTTCCATGTCGATGAAGTCGATGACGATCAAGCCGCCCAGATCGCGCAAGCGCAGCTGGCGGGCCACTTCTTCGGCCGCTTCGCAGTTGGTGTTGAAGGCGGTCGTCTCGATGTCCGAGCCGCGCGTGGCGCGGGCCGAGTTGACGTCGACGGAGACCAGCGCTTCGGTATGGTCGATCACGATGGCGCCGCCCGATGGCAACGGCACGGTGCGGCTGTACGCCGTTTCGATTTGATGTTCGATCTGGAAGCGCGAGAACAGCGGCACGTCGTCGCTGTAGCGCTTTACGCGGTGCACCATGTCGGGCATCACGTGGCTCATGAACTGGTGCGCCTGGTCGTAGATCTCGTCGGTGTCGATCAGGATCTCGCCGATGTCGGGCTGGAAGTAGTCGCGGATGGCGCGGATCACCAGCGACGATTCCTGGTAGATCAGGAAAGCGCCGTTGGCCGACTTGCCGGCGCCTTCGATGGCGCGCCACAGTTGCATCAGGTAATTCAAATCCCACTGCAGTTCATCGACGTTGCGGCCGATGCCTGCCGTGCGGGCAATCACGGACATGCCAGCAGGCAAGTCCAGTTTATCCATGGTTTCGCGCAATTCCTGGCGCTCTTCACCTTCCACGCGGCGCGATACGCCACCACCACGCGGGTTGTTCGGCATCAAGACCAGGTAACGGCCGGCCAGGGAAACAAACGAGGTCAGGGCGGCGCCCTTGTTGCCGCGCTCTTCCTTTTCCACCTGGACCATGATTTCCTGGCCTTCGCGCAGCGCTTCCTTGACGGAAGCGTTACGCACATCGACGCCTTCGCGGAAATACGTGCGGGCAACTTCCTTGAAAGGCAGGAAGCCGTGGCGGTCTTCGCCATAGCTGACGAAGCACGCTTCGAGCGATGGCTCGATGCGCGTGATGACGCCCTTGTAGATATTGGATTTGCGCTGTTCGCGCCCGGCTGTCTCGATATCGATGTCGATCAGTTTTTGTCCGTCGACAATCGCTACGCGCAGTTCTTCTTGCTGCGTGGCATTAAACAACATGCGTTTCATTTTTATAACTCCGCGACCCGTAGGCCATCTCAAAGCCGCTTCCGGGGAAGCGGCGAAGTACAGGGATATATGCGAGAACGGGAGTGCTGGCGGGGGAAATGCCCAGGCGTGCGGAGCAACAACGCGTACGAGGTAAACGTTACGGCCGCAACAGGCGCGGTGAGGTCGATCGTCATGCCGAGTGCACAGGACACTTGCAACTCATCTGAAACAGCCCGGATGAGAATGAACTGCATCGGGGGCAGAGAATGCAAGTGGTCAGCAAATTCAGAGCCAAAATCGTTAGCCGGCTCATTACAGGGATCGCGATGGCGAGGCTTGGCCTCAGCCTATCATCGACAACCCTCAGTATTTGGCCACATACGGGGTTTGGCGAAAACGGCAAGCGTTATCAACTTCATCAACCCGCGAGCCCGACTCGATAAGTCGCGCTAACGGGTACTTATCCTTATAATCCCACACTCACTTCAGCATCTCCACGCGTTATCCGATTACAACTACGGTGCAACCTTGATTCGCGCAGGGATGGTGCATATACATTTTTTTCCACCGAATTTGCAATTTGGCGAGGCCGGTGGAGACGCCCCTGTGTAAAATGTGCTTTTATTCTTACACTCGCAGCAGCCAGGGCCGCAGCAAAAACAATTATATATTCAAAATGAAGGACTTAGAGAGATTTCTGGGAAGACATAGTAAATGAAGAGTCAAAATGATGTTGTTCCCCCTTCAACACCCCCGGTTCAGCCGCAAGCCCAATTCGTAACGATCGCCGAGGAAGAAGCAGGCCAGCGCATCGACAACTACTTATTAAGAGTGTGCAAGGGAGTGCCTAAAAGCCACATCTACCGGATATTGCGTTCGGGAGAAGTGCGGGTTAATAAAGGCCGTATCGATCAGCTGTACCGTCTCGCCGCCGGCGACGTGGTGCGCATTCCACCCGTGCGCGTGGCCGAAAAGGCCCCCACGGGCGCGCCGGCCGCCGAATTCAAGATCATCTTCGAAGATGCGCAGCTGCTCGTCATCGACAAGCCGGCCGGCGTGGCCGTGCATGGCGGCTCGGGCGTCTCGTTCGGCGTGATCGAGCAATTGCGCGCTTCGCGCCCCGACGCCAAGTTCCTGGAACTGGTGCACCGCCTGGACCGCGACACGTCCGGCTTGCTGTTGCTGGCAAAGAAACGCACGGCATTGACGAATTTGCACGAACAGATGCGCGACGGCGTCACCGACAAGCGCTATCTGGTGCTGGTGGCCGGCGACTGGAAGAATGCACGCCAGCATATCAAGTTGCCATTGCATAAATATACGACGGCCGAGGGCGAGCGCCGGGTGGCCGTGCAGGCCGATGGCCTGGCATCGCACACGGTGTTTTCACTGTTGCATAAATATCACAACTTCGCCTTGCTGGAAGCGGAATTGAAGACGGGACGCACGCACCAGATCCGCGTGCACCTGTCTTCGTCCGGTTTCCCCATCGCCGGCGACGATAAATATGGCGACTTTGCCCTCAACCGTGCCCTGTTGAAAGCCGACAGCACGCGCGGCGCCCTGAAACGCATGTTCCTGCACGCGCACCAGATCACGTTTACGCATCCGGAAACGGGCAAGACGATGACCCTGAACGCGCCGCTGGCTGCCGAATGCGAGCGTTTCTTGGTAAGCTTGGGCAAACCATTGGCCGTTGCCGCACGATAAAATTCGACGCGTGCGCGTGACACTACTCACAAGGTAGTCAGTCGCCATCATTCACTATCAAGGAGCCGGCGGCTATGCCGTCGGGAAACATGGCAAGAAAGCAATTTGATCTGATCGTCTTCGATTGGGACGGTACCCTGATAGACAGTACCTCGACCATCGTCAAGTGCATCCAGGCATCGGCCAAAGACCTGGGCTTGCCTATCCCCACCGAGTTGCTCGCTTCGCATGTGATCGGCCTGGGCTTGCAGGAAGCCATGCAGCTGGTGATGCCCGACGTGGAGCCGAAATACCATGCGCGCATGGCGGAACGCTACCGTTATCACTACCTGTCGCGCGACCACGAACTGGCGCTGTTTCCTGGCGTCTACGAAATGTTGCAGGAACTGTCGCAACAAGCCTACTTTCTCGCCGTTGCCACGGGCAAGAGCCGTGTCGGCCTGAACCGCTCCCTGAATGCCGTCAAGCTGCTGTCCCTGTTCGATGCGACGCGTTGTGCTGACGAAACCTTTTCCAAGCCCCATCCGGCCATGCTGCAGGAGCTGACGCGCGAACTGGGGCAGGATATGCGCCGTACCGTGATGATCGGCGACACCAGTCATGATTTATTGATGGCAAGCAATGCAGGCGCGGCTGGTATTGCCGTAGAGTATGGGGCGCATCCCGTGGCGCAGTTGCAAGCTTGCAATCCCCTGTATTCGGCCGCCACGGTGGCCGACCTGCATCAATGGCTGAGCGAGCACGCATGATGAACGATGTTGTCGATATTTACATTTGCGCCGCCGACGCCGTGGCTGACGGCGGCAAGGGCGTGCGCTTTCCCGTTTCGGCCGGTGGCGAAGCGACCACGGGCTTTGTCGTGCGCCACGGCGGCAAGGCGTATGGCTACCTGAACCGTTGCGCCCACGTGCCGATCGAACTGGACTGGGCGGAAGGCGAGTTTTTCGAGTCCAGCGGTTTGTATCTGATGTGTTCGACGCATGGCGCCATCTATGTGCCGGAAAGCGGCCTGTGCGCAGGCGGCCCCTGCAAGGGCGGACGCTTGCGTCCGATTGCCGTGGCCGAGCGTGATGGCCAGCTGTACTGGCAGCCCGACGAATATGTCCAGCCATTGCCGGCCTGAGGCCGGGGCAGGCCTTCTGTAATTTAAGCAAAGTGAACCATGAGCGATAACACGAATGACAAGCTGGACAGCAGCGCGCCAGCCGCCGGCCACGGCGCCCCTGCGGGACACTGGGAGCGCGACGTGCTGGAAAAGCTGGTATTTGCCACTTTGCAAGAGCAACGCGCGCACCGCCGCTGGAGCATCTTTTTCAAGGTTTTCGGCCTGCTGATCGTGCTGTTCGCCCTGTGGGTATTTTATGACTACAACACGGCCGACGACAGCGAAACCCTGGGCCGCCATACGGCCCTGATCGACATCAGCGGCGCCATCGAGTCCGAAGGCAGCGGCTCGGCCGCCGTCGTCATCCCCGCGCTGGACAAGGCGTTTTCCGACGCCGGCTCCGTGGCCGTGGTGCTGCATATTAATAGTCCCGGTGGCAGTCCCGTGCAGGCCGGCATGATCGTCGACGAGATGCAGCGCCTGCGCAAGGGCTATCCGGACAAGCCTTTGTATGTGGTGGTCGATGAAATGTGCGCCTCGGGCGGCTATTACATCGCGGCGGCCGCCGACCGCATCTACGTCAACAAGGCCAGCGTGGTCGGCTCCATCGGCGTGCTGATGGATGGCTTCGGCTTTACGGGCGTGATGGAAAAGGTCGGCGTCGAGCGCCGTTTGCTGACGGCGGGCGAGAACAAGGGTTTCATGGATCCATTCAGCCCCCTGACGGAAAAGCACAAGGCGTATGCGCAGAGCATGCTCAATGAAATCCACCAGCAATTCATCGACGTCGTGCGCGCGGGACGGGGCAAGCGCCTGAAGGAAACCCCTGACACCTTCTCGGGCCTGTACTGGACGGGCGCGAAAGCCGTTGAAATGGGCCTGGCCGACGACTTCGGCACGGTTGACAGCGTGGCGCGCGACGTCGTCAAGGCGGAAGACATCGTCGACTACACGCAGCATGAAGGCTTGCCGGAACGGGTACTCAAGAAGTTTGGCGCCGCCATGGGCGCGGGCGCCATGAAGGCAGCCGTGCAACAGTCACAACCGGCGTTGCGCTGAGAACATCACTGTTAGCAGGCAGGCAAGCCAGTCGAGAATGATTTTCAATAAGGTGGTAAATAGGCTTGAAAAAGGGGCTGCTTGGGCTATAGTGAAAGCGTAGTTCTTTTCAAGGAGGGGCGATATATCAACTATGTTGTCAGTACTAACTTGATTGGCAGGTCCTGGAACTACTCGCCGCATCGCAGATGTGGTTTTGAGTGAATTTACATTCCTCACTAAAGTCCCGATGGGGCTTGGGAACGGCGGCGCAATGCCGCCGTTTCCTTTTGTGTGTGCAAGATGGGGCGGTGTGGCTGGATGTTGTTGTCTGAGCTGGGCGTGCGGGCAAGGCAGGCATGCGAGGGCGGGGCATGGCTGGTCGCATGGGCCGCGCTCAGGCGGCGCAGCCGTTGCAGTGCGCGGGCAGGAGCGCGGTGCTTGCCTGCCGGGCCGCCGCTGCACTGGCGTTGCTGTTGGCGCTGCTGTTTGCGCTGGTGTCGGGCGGCATGTCCGCCATGGCAGGCGCGGTGACGCTGTCGCTCTCCGCGTTCGCGTCCGCATGCGCAAAACCGCCCAGTTCCAGCCAGCACATGAAATGGCATTGCGCCTCGGCATGCCAGTGCGTCTGGCCTGCAGGCGCTGGCGGCGCGTCCGCATCGTGCGGCGCCGGGGCGCTGCTCCAGCGGGCCACGCCGAGCCTGACTTTGTGCATGGCCGCCTGTTCCGCGGCGATGCGTTGGCGCATGTCGGCGATGCTGCCTTGTAAGGCGATGGTATCGGTATGCTTCATACAATGTCCTTGTGAGTCGTTGCTTGGTTATTATTCCTAAAGCTCGTTAGGCGGATTCCTAACGAAGTTTCAGTCTATCAACGCGATATTTCGAGCGCTTGATATTTCTCAAAAGAATCAACCATTTCTCGCCAAATCTCACCTTGTTCTTTTTGGTATTTCTGCATGCGCCATGGTTTCGTGCAGCCTGGACCGCTGTGCAGGCGCCAGCTGCCGCCGCTTCACGCTGCCAGCCGCTTCTGGTAAAGTCACGCCCATGAGTAAATTATCCCTAGACCGCATCCTGCAATCGCAGGGTTTTGGCACCCGTAAATATTGTCGTTCCCTCATCGAGGATGGCGATGTCGTCATCGATGGCGTCACCCAGACCAATTACCGCACCACCGTCGAGACCGACGGCCTGGTGCTGCACGTGTTCGAAGAAGAGTGGGTCTACCGCGCGCACCTCTACCTGGCGCTGAACAAGCCCGCCAACTTCGAATGCTCGCGCAAACCCAGCCATCATCCTGGCGTGCTGACCTTGCTGCCGGAACAATTCACCTGGCGCGAAGTCCAGCCCGTCGGCCGGCTCGACCACGATACGACCGGCATGCTGCTGATGTCCGACGATGGGCCGTTTATCCATGCGCAATCGTCGCCGAAGCGCCACGTTCCCAAGATTTACCAGGCTACTACGCAAGAGCCCGTGACGGATGAGCTGGTAGCCCTGCTGTTGGCTGGCGTGCAATTGCATGACGAACCGGCCCCGCTGGCGGCCCTCGTCTGCGTCAAGCTCGGCGAACACCAGCTGGAAATCGTGCTTGAACAAGGCAAATACCACCAGGTCAAGCGCATGCTGGCCGCCGCCGGCAACCATTGCAGCGCGCTGCACCGTTCCGCCATCGGCAGCCTGACCCTGGAATCGCTGGGCATCGCCGAAGGCGACTGGTGCTATCTGACTCCCGAGCAGATCGCGCTGCTGGCCTAAATTCCTCCAGACCGCCAAAGCCGGGGATGTCCCGGCTTTTTGGCGTCTTTAGCCTCCTATTGCCTGCATTTGACGAAGTTTCCCGCCCATGAAATTAGCAACCCTGAAGGATGGCACGCGCGACGGCCAGCTGGCTGTCGTCTCGCGCGACCTGAAAACGGCCCACCTGGCCGATGGCATCGCCCCGACCCTGCAAAAGGCGCTCGACGACTGGAGCTTCATCGCGCCCCAGCTCGATTTGCTGTACCAGACCATCAACAGCGGCCGCGGTCATCGCGCTTTCGAGTTCGATCCGGCCAACTGCATGGCGCCCTTGCCGCGCAGCAGCTTGCGTGTGGCCGGCGCATCCTACCTGCAGCAGATCGAGCGGGCCTGCAAGGCGGCTGGCGTTGATGTGCCCGCCAACTTGCGCGAGGCGCCGCGCCTGTACCAGGGCGCCAGCGACGATTTCCTCGGCGCCCATGACGACATCACCCTGGCGCACGAGCAGTGGGGCATCGATTACGAGGCAGGCATCGCCGCCATCACGGACGACGTGGCCATGGGCTCGACGCCCGACCAGGCGCACCTGAACATCAAGCTGCTGATGCTGGTCAACGACGTGACCTTGCGCAACCTGGCGGCCGACGAGCAAGCCAGTGGTTACGGTTTCCTGCAGGCGAAACCGGCCATGACCTGCTCGCCCGTGGCGATTACGCCCGATGAGCTGGGCGACGCCTGGCGCGGCGGCAAGGTGCATTACGCCCTGCGCTGCAGCCTGAACGGCAAGTTGACGGGCCAGCCCCACGCGGGCGCCGACATGGCCTTCAATTACCCGCAATTGCTGGCCCATCTGTGCCAGACGCGCAATGCGCGCGCCGGCAGCGTGGTCAGCGCGGGCGGCGTCGCCAACAAGGAAGTCAAGAAGGGGTTTTCCAGTATCGTTGAACGACGTAACCAGGAGATGATCGCCGATGGCGTCGCCAGCACGCCATTCCTGCTGTTTGGCGATGTGGTTCGTCTGGAAATGCTGGGCGATGACGGCAAGTCGCTGTTTGGCGCCATCGAGCAGACCGTCAAGCAGGCAGAGGCTAGGAAGTCCCGCTAAGGTTACTGGAGAGCAAAGGAAAAGCAGGGGATTAGCCCTCCTTTTCCCTTGATGGCGTTGCGCTAATTAAACCGATAATGCGTCATGCCCAGTCCGTATTGCGCCTAGCCAGGCTGCAGGACTTCACCGGAGTTGATTGATGTCGGAAGACAGCGACGCAGAAAAGACCGAAGCCGCGTCACCGAAGCGCCTCGAGCAGGCGCGTGAGGAAGGCGACGTTCCGCGATCGCGTGAAGTGGCAACGTTTACTGTGTTGATGGCGTCCGGCTGCTGCCTGTGGTTTGCCGGCGACGCCATCGTGCGGCGGCTGACGGCCGTGATGGTTTCCGGCCTGACCCTGGACCGCGAGCAGATCCTCAATCCCGACGCGATGATGTTGCGCATCGGCTACGACGTGGGCTCCGTCTTGCTCACTTGCCTGCCGTACGCGCTGGCCATCATGCTCGTCGCCCTGGCCTCGCCCGTGCTGGTGGGCGGCTGGCTGTTCAGTTCCAAGGCGTTCACCCCCAATTTTGGCAAGCTCAACCCGATTCGCGGCCTGGGCAATATGTTTTCGAAGAATGCGTTGGTGGAATTGCTCAAGGCCATCGCCAAGACCCTCGTCGTCGGCGTCGTGGCCTGGATGGTGATGCAGCATCAAAAGGACGCCGTGCTGGGCTTGTCGGTGGAATCGCTGCGCGCCGGCTCGGCCCATCTGATCAGCCTGCTGATCACGGCCTTCCTGTTGATCGTCGGCGCGCTGGGCCTGATCGCCGCCATCGACGGTCCATACCAGATGTGGCACTACGCCAACAAGATGAAAATGTCCTTGCAGGAAGTCAAGCAAGAGTCGAAAGAGTCGGACGGCAATCCGCAGATCAAGGCGAAGATCCGCCAGATGCAGCATGAAATGTCGCGCCGCCGCATGATGGCCGACGTACCGAAGGCCGACGTGGTGGTGACCAATCCTACCCACTACGCGGTGGCCTTGAAGTATGGCGAGAATTCGCGCGGCGCGCCGCAGGTGGTGGCCAAGGGCATCGACGAGGTGGCCGCGAAGATCCGCGAACTGGCGGGCGAGCACAAGGTCGCCATCCTGGAAGCGCCGGCCCTGGCGCGCGCGCTGTACCAGCATACGGACATCGGCGACGAGATTCCCGAGGCGCTGTATGGCGCCGTGGCCGAAGTGCTGGCCTATGTGTTCCAGCTGCGCAGCTATGGCAAGGGCCAGGGCGAGCGCCCCGACAAGCCGAAGAAACTCGACGTGCCGCCCGAGCTCGACCCGCACAATCCCGCATCGCAGACACCGCCCGCAGCCGGCGCAGCAGACAAGAATAAAGGAAGTACACCATGAACGGCCTGAGAATGCCAGCCTGGCTCAGTGGAATGGGTGGCAACGCCAGCAAGGGCATCGCCGCGCCTATCATCATCATTATGCTGCTGGCGATGATGGTGCTGCCGCTGCCGGCCTTCATCCTCGACATCTTCTTCAGTTTTAATATCGCGCTGTCCATCATCGTGCTGCTGACGGCGCTGTACACGGTCAAGCCGCTCGACTTCATGGCCTTCCCGACCATCTTGCTCGTGTCGACCATGCTGCGCCTGTCGCTGAACGTGGCGTCCACGCGCGTGGTGCTGACGGAAGGCCATACGGGCGCCGACGCGGCCGGTAAAGTGATTGAAGCGTTCGGTCACTTCTTGATTGGCGGAAACTACACGGTCGGTATCGTGGTCTTCATTATTTTGACGATCATCAACTTTACGGTGGTGACCAAGGGTGCGGGCCGTATCGCCGAGGTGGGCGCCCGTTTCGCGCTGGACGCGATGCCCGGTAAACAGATGGCCATCGACGCCGACCTGAACGCCGGCCTGATCGGCGAAGACGAAGCGCGCCGCCGCCGCACGGAAGTGGCGCAGGAAGCGGAATTCTATGGCGCCATGGACGGTGCCAGCAAATACGTGCGCGGCGACGCCATCGCCGGCATCATGGTGACCGTCATCAACATCGTCGGCGGCTTGCTGGTGGGCCTGCTGCAGCACGACATGGGCTTTGCCGACGCACTCAAGAACTACACCCTGCTGGCCATCGGTGACGGCCTGGTGGCGCAGATTCCTTCGCTGATCATTTCCACGGCGGCCGGTATCGTCGTCTCGCGCGTGGCCAGCGAACAGGACATCGGCACCCAGCTGGTGGGGCAATTGTTTGCGAAACCGCAAGTGCTCTATATTACCGCCGGCATCATCGGCGGCATGGGATTGATTCCCGGCATGCCGAACATGGTCTTCATCCTGCTGGCGTCGTTGCTGGCCGGTTCCGCCTATCTGATCAGCAAAAAACGCACGCAGGAAAAAGAGGCGGCCGAAAAGCCGGCCGAAGCGCCGCAAGCGACCGTGGCGCCGGAGCAGGAAGAAGCCAGCTGGCAAGACATCATGCCCGTCGATACGCTGGGCCTGGAAGTGGGCTACCGTTTGATTCCCCTGGTCGACAAGACGCAGGGTGGCGAATTGCTCAAGCGCATCAAGGGTATCCGCAAGAAATTTGCCCAGGAAGTGGGCTTCCTGGCGCCGCCCGTACATATCCGCGACAATCTGGAATTGAAGCCGTCCGCCTACCGCATCACCCTCAAGGGCGTGGAAGTGGGCGTGGGCGAAGCGTTCAACGGCCAGTTCCTGGCGATCAACCCCGGCATGGCCAGCGGCACCTTGCCGGGCCTGGCCACCAACGACCCCGCTTTCGGCTTGCCCGCCACCTGGATCGACGCCAGCTTGCGCGACCAGGCGCAATCGATGGGCTACACGGTGGTCGACGCGGGCACCGTGGTGGCCACGCACCTGAACCACCTGATCACCTCGCACGCGTCGGAACTGCTGGGTCGCGCGGAAGTCCAATCCCTGCTCGACCATCTGGGCAAGGATGCGCCGCGCCTGGTGGAAGACCTGGTGCCGAAGATGCTGTCGCTGTCGACCCTGCAAAAGGTGCTGCAGAACCTGCTGGCCGAGGGCGTGCACATCCGCGACATGCGCAGCATCATCGAAACCCTGGCCGAGCATACGGTCAGCACGCAAGACCCGAACGAGCTGACGGCGCTGGTGCGCGTGGCCCTGGGCCGCGCCATCGTGCAGCAACTGTTCCCCGGCGCGGCCGAACTGTCCGTGATGACCCTCGACAGCCGCCTCGAGCGGCTGCTGATGCAAGCGATGGGCAATGGCGGCGATGGCGCCGGCATCGAGCCGGGCCTGGCCGACACCATCGCGCACCAGGCGGGCCTGGCTGCGCAGCAGCAGGAAGCGCTGGGCCTGACGCCGGTGCTGCTGGTGCCGGCGCCGCTGCGCGCCCTGCTGTCGCGCTTCCTGCGCCGCGCCTTGCCGCAACTCAAGGTGCTGTCGCATGCGGAAGTGCCGGAAACCAAGACGATCCGCGTCACGGCGCTGGTGGGCGCGCAATAAAGCAAACCCAAGCGAAGGGCCGGGGTCGAACCCTCAGGGTTCGACCCCAGTTGTTGCTTTTGGTCAAATAAACATCAATTTCCTCCCGGCAAACTGAATAACGGGTACTTTCCCGTCCTGTTCCTTCGATCATTTCCTGCAAGCATCGCTAATAATGGAAACTGTCCGGGTGATCTGTGTCCATGTGGAAGACAGCACTCAAGCAACAGGAGTCGACGATGGTCACACAGTTCAGCCAATATTGCGCCACCCCCGCCCTGGGAGGCCGGTCATGAATGTGAAGAAATTTACGGGCGCCTCGTCGCGCGATGCGCTGCGCAAGGTGCGCGAAGCGCTGGGCCCTGACGCCGTGATCCTGTCGAACCGCCAGGCCGATGGGGTGGTGGAAATCCTCGCGCTGGCCAATGATGATGCCGCTTCGCTGGCGTCGCCGCCGGCCGCGTCCGAAATGGCCCAGCCCCGTCCTCAGTTGCAGACCCAGTTCGCCACGCCGCAGCGTCCGGCCGCCCCGGCCCAGCGCCCGGCCACGCCACGTCCTGCCGCGCCGCGCCAGGCTGCCTCCGAGCCAGTGGACATGGCCCGCATGCAGCAGATGATGGCCAGCGCGCTGGCGCACGTCAAAGAGAACGCCGCCGCCGAGATGAGCGGCATGATGAATGAAATCCGCGCCATGCGCGGCATGATGGAAACCCAGCTGGCGGAAATCTCGTGGGGTTCGACGCAGCAGCGCGAGCCGCAAAAAGCCGTCGTGCTGCGCGAAATGCTGGCCGCCGGTTTTTCGGCCAGCCTGGCGCGCTACCTGATCGACAAGTTGCCCGCCGGCCTCGATGGCGCGCAAAGCATGCGCTGGATCAAGACCGTCCTGAGCCGCAACCTCAATACGGTCGCCAATGAAGACGCCATGCTGGAGCAGGGCGGCGTGTTTGCGCTGGTCGGCCCAACCGGCGTCGGCAAGACCACCAGCACGGCCAAGCTGGCGGCGCGCTGCGTGATGCGCCACGGCCCGGAAAAGCTGGCCCTGATCACCACGGACGCCTACCGTATCGGCGCGCACGAACAGTTGCGCATCTACGGCAAGATCCTCGGCGTGATGGTGCATTCCGTGAAGGACGAGGCGGACCTGCGCATCGCCCTGAAAGAATTGAAGAACAAGCACACGGTGCTGATCGATACGGTCGGCGTGAGCCAGCGCGACCAGATGGTGACGGAACAGGTGGCCATGCTGTCGGGCGCCGGCGCCGATGTAAAACGCCTGCTGTGCCTGAACTCGACGGCGACGCAGGAAACCCTCAACGAAGTGGTGCGCGCCTACCAGGGTAGCGGCCTGGCCGGCTGCATCATGACCAAGCTCGATGAAGCGGCCTCGATCGGCAATGTGCTCGACGTGGTGATCCGCCAGAAGCTGAACCTGTTTTATGTGTCGAACGGCCAGCGCGTGCCGGAAGACCTGTACCTGGCCGACCGCGGCTACCTGATCGACCGCGCCTTCAAGCTCAAGCGCGACTCGGCGGCCACGCAGTTTTCCGATGCCGAACTGCCGCTGCTGATGGCGCAGGCGGCCGCCCGCAACAATGAAGCGCGCGGGGTGCACCTTGGCTAATTTTGATTTCGATCAGGCCGAAGGCTTGCGCCGCATGCTGGCCGGCCCGCAGCCGCGCGTCATGACGTTCCTGTCGGCCACGCCGCAGGACGACAAGGGCGCCATGCTGGTCAACCTGGGCGCTTCGCTCGCCTACGGCGGCAATGACGTGCTGCTGCTCGACGCCAGCGGCGGCAGCGATGGCGTGGCTGCGCGCCTGGGCCTGGCGCACGGCGCCAGCCTGCGCGACGTGGCGCGCCAGCAGTGCGGCTTGAACCAGGTCATCCACCAGGTGCCGCAAGGCTTCGGCGTGGCCAGCCTGGGCGCGCGCAACCATTTGATGGACAGCATGGACTATGCGGGCGAGGACGAACTGCGCCGCCTGGGCAAGACCTTCGAGGTGCTGGCGCGCCAGAGCGGCATCGTGCTGGTCGACGGCGTCATGGCCGACGAGGGCGACTGCTTCCCCGTGCCCTTGATGGCTTCGTCCGATATCGTCGTGCAAGTCTCTACCAGCGCCACCTCGATCAAGGCGGCGTACTGCCTGATCAAGCGCCTGAGCCAGGAACTGGGACGCCGTCCGTTCGGCATCCTCGTCACCGGCGCTTCCGAATCCGAAGCAAAAGTGGTATACGATAATATGGCGCAGGCGGCGAGCCGCTACCTGGCCGTGAAGCTGACCTCGATGGGTTCGGTGCCTGCCGATGAGTATCTGCACCGCGCGGCGCGCCTGGGCCGCAGCGTGGTCGATGCGTTTCCGCTGGCGGGCGCCTCGGTGGCGTTTCGCGGACTGGCCGAGCGGCTGGCCCGTTCGGCGGCGCCGGTGCTGGGCGGCACCTTGTACCAGACGGGGAGCCCGCACCAGTTCAGCGCCTGAAGCCAACCGTAGCACCAGATAAGATGAGAAAACAATAAGCAGCCTATGTACACGGTCAAAGGGAAATCGAACAAGGACTATTTGCTGACGGAGCATATTCCGCTGGTGAAGCGTCTGGCGCACCATATGAAGGCGAAATTGCCGCCTTCGGTCGAGGTCGATGACCTGATCCAGGCCGGCATGATCGGCCTGCTCGATGCCATCAGCCGCTATGAAGAGACGCATGGCGCGCAGTTCGAGACGTATGCCGTGCTGCGCATCCGCGGCGCCATGCTCGACGAATTGCGCACCAGCGACTGGCTGCCGCGCAGCATGCGCCAGAACATGCGCAAGATCGAAGAGGCGATGAGCACCTTGCAGCAGCGCCTCGGCCACCCGCCGACGGAGTCGGAAGTGGCGAAACTGCTCAAGATGTCGCTGGCCGACTACCAGGAAATGCTGGGCGACGGCGGCGGCCACCAGCTCGTGTACTACGAAGACTTTCATGACCCGGACGGCAATGACAGCTTCCTCGACCGCCATTGCGTGGACGAGGACAGCGACCCCTTGCGTTCCCTGCTCGATACCGATTTCCGGCAATCCGTGATCGATGCCATCGACGCGCTGCCGCCACGCGAGAAAATACTCATGGGCCTGTATTACGAAGAAGAGCTGAACCTGAAGGAGATCGGCGCGGTGATGGGCGTATCCGAATCGCGCGTCTCGCAGCTGCATACCCAGGCCGTCGCGCGCCTGCGCGCAACCTTGAGGGAGCTGGCGTGGACTGGTCCAGCGTAATCGGGCTGGCGCTGGCGCTGGCGGGCCTGTTGGTCGGCCAGGCGCTGGAAGGGGGCAAGATGGCCTCCCTGCTGCAGCCTGCCGCCTTCGCCATCGTGGTCATCGGCACCTTCGGCGCCGTGCTGCTGCAAACGCGGCTGCGTACTTTTGTGCGCGGCCTGGAAATGCTGCGCTGGGTCTTCCTGCCGCCCGCCGACACGCGCGCCGCGCTGGCGCGCGACATCGGACTCTGGAGTCTGACGGCGCGCCGCGACGGGACGCTGGCGCTCGAGCGCCTGATGGAAAACACGGCCGACCGTTTCAACGCCAAGGGTTTGCGCATGATCGTCGACGGCATCGCGCCCGACAAGCTGCGCCAGCTGCTCGATGTGGAAATCTCCGCCTACGAGATGGCCGAGCGCCAGGCCGTCAAGGTGTGGGAATCGGCGGCCGGTTATTCGCCCACCATCGGCATCCTGGGCGCCGTGCTGGGCCTGATACACGTGATGGAAAACCTCACCGACCCGAGTAAATTAGGTGGCGGCATCGCCGTGGCGTTCGTGTCGACGATTTATGGCGTGGGCCTGGCCAACCTGCTGTTCCTGCCGGTGGCGAATAAACTCAAGGCCATCGTCTCGCGCCGCGTGCTGCAATACGAAATCACGGCCGCCGTGCTGTACGACATCGCCACGGGCGACCATACGCGCATCATCGAAGAGCGCGTGTCCAGTCTCTTGCACGAGCATTGACCATGATGCGGCGCGCGCGCAGGAAGTATGACGAGGAACCGGACAACCAGGACCGCTGGCTGATCTCGTATGCCGACTTCATTACCCTGCTGTTCGCCTTCTTCGTCGTCATGTACGCCATTTCGCAAGTCAACGAAGGCAAGTATCGCGTCTTCCAGAATGCCATCGGCCAGGCCTTCAGCCTGGAAAAGGGTGCGCCGCCCATCATCATGGAAGCGCCGCAGGCCATTCCTTTGCCGAATCCCGCCCTGAAGCGCCGCACGGAAGCCATCCGCCGCGAGCGCGAACACATGACGCGCCTGGCGCAGGACCTGACGTCGACCCTGGCGCCGCTGGTGAAGGAGGGCAAGGTGCGCGTCACGCAGACAAGCCGCGGCGTGAGCGTGGAAATCAATGCCAGCGTGCTGTTCGATCCGGGTGCGGCGCGCCTGACGACGGAGTCGGACCAGGCCCTGCGCGCCGTGGCCGTGCTGCTCAAGGACGATACGCACGACGTGCAGGTGGAAGGGCATACGGACGTGCAGCCGATCAGCAATTCGAACTTTGCCTCGAACTGGGAATTGTCGGCCGCGCGCGCCAGCGCCGTGGTGCGCCTGTTCATCGCCAGTGGCGTCAAGGCCTCGCGCCTGACGGCCGTCGGCCACGCCGACAATATTCCCGTGGCGCCCAATGAAACGGCGGAAGGGCGCGCGCGCAACCGCCGGGTCGCCGTGACGATTTTGTCGGGCATCCCCGAAACGGTGACGGAAGTGCCGACGGCGCCCGTGGCGCCAGCCAATTGAACGCCGCCGCTTGGTACAATCGCGGCATTCTCTCTTTTATCTCTTCCTCATGAAAAGCAGCTCCCTGGGCGGTCTCGTCTATTCCACCGAAACGGGCCGCATGTGTCCCGCCTGCCGCCAGCCGCTGGCGCAATGCGCGTGCAAGGCGCAAGCCAAAGCGGCGCCAATCGGCGACGGCGCGGTGCGCGTGTCGCGCCAGACCAAGGGCCGCGGTGGCAAGAGCGCCACGGTGGTAAAAGGCTTGGCGCTGGACGCCATCGCGCTGGCCCTGCTGGGCAAGCAGTTGCGCACGCAGTGCGGCTCGGGCGGCACGGTCAAGGATGGCGTGATCGAAGTGCAGGGCGACCATGTCGACACCATACTGGCCGCGCTGGCCAAGCTGGGCCACCAGGCGAAAAAGGCCGGCGGCTGAGGATGCACAGGCGTGCGGCCCGCTGCCGCGCGCCTGTGGTAACGTGCGCTTCCCATCCACGCGCATCGTCTCCATGAACGTCAAATTCACCGGCATCGCCATCGCCGCCGCCATCGCGGCCGTGCTGGCGCTCGTGTACTGGCCCGCACCCGACGGCGGCGCGCCGGAACCTGTCGCCGTTGCCGCCAGCACGCCGGCGGGGCGCAGCCTGGCGTCGTATCTGAATATCGACGCCACCCCGGCCGCCGATGCCGCGCCCGTTGCCGTGACCCTGGCGCGGCGGCTAGACCGCCTGGCCGCCAGCGGCAGGGCGGAAGACGCGTATGCGGCCTTCAACCTGATCGACGACTGCATCGTCTTCCAGCGCGAAAGCCGCTTGCCGGGGCTGGAATTCGAACTGGGACGCGAGATGACGGCGGAAGAAAAAGCCGCCCAGCAGCAGTTGTGCGGGGGGCTGACGCAGCGCCAGCGCGAGGATCGCCTGGGCTACCTGGCCAGCGCCGCGCAAGGCGGCGTGCCCGGCGCCGCCACCCTGTTCCTGTCGGAAGGCCCGTTCGGCGACCGCAGCGCGCTGCGCAACCGTCCCGACGATCCGCTGGTGCTGGCGTGGAAGCGGCAAGCCATCGCCCAGCTGACGGCGCAGGCGGACGAGGCGGAACTGAGCAGCGTGTCGACGCTGATGATGGCCTACCTGCGCGATGGCGAGGTGGTACGGAAGGATGCGCCGCAGGCGTATGGCTACCTGCTGGCCCTGCGCCAGGTCTACGACGATATCCTCGCGCCCGGCGTCACCAATCCATATCAGGATGAATACTGGCACTGGCTGCAGGCGGAACTGACGCCGGAGCAGCAGGCGGCCGCCAGCGCCAGGGCGCAAGCCATCGTGGCGAAATGGCGCCAGCACGCGGGGCGTCCCGCGCACGGTTGAACTGCTCAATAAGGGAAATTAGCCGATGACGACGCGCCGGCTGGCCGTGTTCGTCGTTGCTTGGCCGCTGGGGCCGTAGAAATTGCCGCTTTGGGCCGGGGGGCGCATGGCGTTCAGGGCGCCTTGCGTATGTACCATGTGCTTGTTGACGAGCAGGCTGTTCAGGCGGTTCTGCTCCTTGGCTTCGCGCGTCGTCTCGAGCAAGGCTTTCCACAGGGGCGCCGCTTCCGCTTCATTGGCGCCGACCAGCCAGTCTTCCATGCCCGCTTCGGCGGCGAGAAAGCCCGCTGCCGCCAGCGCCTGGTGGCGTTGCGCCGCCAGCTGGCTCAATTGTCCTACGAGTGCTGTCTTGCGTACGGTGAGCTCCGTGATTGCATCGATGTCAGCCGCAACCAGATGCCGCTGTTCTTCTTTCATCAATGCCAGCAATGTGGTCATGAGCTGTTGCTCGTCGCGCAGGCTGGAAAACGGAGTCACTGATTGCATGAGGGAACCTATCTATTTCGTGAGTGCAGCAAGTCCTTGACCGTGTCGAGGAGACCGTCCGCCACTTTTTCTGAGTTGACCTGGAACTGGCCGTCGGCGATCGCCAGCTTGATGCGTTCAACTTTTTTCGTGTCGAACACGGCGCCGCTGCCGGCAGTTGCACTGGCCGCTAATGCCTGTCCTTGCGGCGACAGGCGTACATTGTCCGACGTTGTCGGTGTTGCCTGGGCTTTCTCGGCATTCCGGGCGCCGGAGGTACTCGCGGGCGCCACCGGCAGGCCGGGATTGCTTTTAATGGTGTTGTCGGTAATTTTCACAGCGTGATCCTCGTCTGGTCGAAGTCAAAAAACTCCGGGATATGTGTCATTATCGGCACCTTCTCCCGAAACTTTAGTGCGCCAGACCACAATATCGCTGTCCATCCGTGTTCAGAAGGCTACTTCGACCATCCCCCCGGCCCGCGCCACGCCGCTGATCTGCTGGCCGCTCTGCGTGCGCACCTGCACCGTCTGGCCATCGCCGGCACTGCCGATGGCGCGTCCTTCTGATGCCACCTGGAAACCGTTGCCACTCGAAACGACGCGCACCAGCTGGCCCTGCATCACCACCGGCTTGCGGCGCAAGGTGTCGAGGCGCATCGGCGTGCCTGGCGGTAAGGAAATATTCGTGCTGGCGCCGACCACCTGGGCCATGTCCGTGGCGATGCCTGCTGGCAATGCGGCCAGGTCGCCCTGCATCGTCACCAGCTGGCTGGCGTCGATGGCTTGTCCTTGCGCCAGCGGCACGGCGCTGGCCACGTAGTCGCCCACGACGGCCACGTTGGCTTGCAAATAAATGGTCCAGCTGGAGGGCGCCGTGCAGCGCACGCCGACGGTGGTCTTGCCCCAGGCGCGTGCACCCGGCGCCATGAATGCTTGCGGCGCGGGGCAGGCGGCCAGGTTCAGGCGCGGATCGACGGCGCCGACGGTGATCGTCACCTTGCCCGGCAAACCGTTGCTTTGTACTTGCAGGAATTGTTCCACGCTGTTGCGCAGTGCTTCCGGCGTTTGCCGGCCGGCGTTTTGCGCCTGGGCCAGCAGTGGCAGGGCGGCAAGAGCGAAGAGGAAAGCAAGCGGTGTTTTCATGGTGATAGGCCTCTGGAATACTGCCATGATAGTGCGGGCGGCCCCGTTCGAAGCGCCGATTAAGGGGTAAAAGTATGGTCTGATCCGGCGATGGTCTTGCTGGTGGGCGCCGTACTATGTTTCCTGTCATCACTATACCGCCATCCTTCCGCCATCTCGGGCGCCAGTGGCAGATCTTTCCGGAGCCTGACATGATAGGGAAACTCGACGATTACATGCGCTTCAACGAGACGGCGCTGAGCCTGCGCTCGACGCGCCAGGAATTGCTCGCCTCGAACATCGCCAATGCCGACACGCCCAACTACAAGGCGCGCGATGTCGATTTCGCCGCCGCCCTGAAGGGCGCGATGGCGCGCAAGGATGGCGTGCCGCCGGCCCTGAAAGGCACGGCGCCGCAGCATATGCCGGGCAAGGGCGTGGCCGCCGCAGTGGGCGCAAGCGGTGGCGGCAAGGTCGAGACCCTGGCCGACGGCACGCCGCTGCTGTACCGCGCGCCGGCCCAGGGCGCCGTCGATGGCAATACGGTCGACATGGACCTCGAGCGCAATGCCTTTGCCGACAACGCCATCCGCTACGAGGCGGCCGTGACTTTCCTCAACTCGCAGATCAAGGGCATGCTGACGGCCATCCAGGGAGGACAATAATCATGTCGCTATTTAATATCTTCAATGTTTCCGGTTCGGCCATGAGCGCCCAGGCGCAGCGCCTGAACACGGTGGCCAGCAACCTGGCCAATGCGGACAGCGCCACCAGCGCCACGGGCGAAGCCTACCGCGCCAAGCAGGTGGTGTTCGAAGCCGTGCCCATGGCCAATGGCGCCACGGCCGTCAAGGTGCAGAAGGTGATCGAAGACCCGTCGCCGATGAAGCTGGTCTACGACCCGAAGAACCCGCTGGCCGACGAGAAGGGCTATGTCACCATGCCCAACGTCAATACGGTCGACGAGATGGTCAACATGCTGTCGGCGTCGCGTTCGTACCAGACCAACGTGGAAACCATGAACGCGGCCAAGTCGCTGCTCCTGAAAACCCTCACCATCGGCCAATAAGGCTGACTGATTATTATGGCAACCATCGATACCAGTACCTCTAAAATCACCGACCTGATGGCGACGATGAATCCGAAGAAGACGACGGCCGAGCCAGGCAGTGTCGAAGCGGAAACGAACAAATTCCTCACCCTGCTGGTCACCCAGCTGAAAAATCAGGATCCGATGAATCCGCTGGACAATGCGCAATTGACCAGCCAGCTGGCCCAGCTGTCGACGGTAACGGGCGTCAACAAGCTCAATACCACCGTGGAAAGCTTGAAAGCCAGCTACCAGCAAGCCGAATCGATGCAGGCGGCCAACATCATCGGCCATGGCGTCTTGACGGCGGGCAAGGATATCAACCTGAGCAAGAGCGCCGCGCTGCTGGGCGTGGACCTGGCCACGCCAGCCGACAAGGTCAAGGTCGTCATCTACAAGGATGGCAAGGAAGTCCATTCCATCGACCTGGGCGCACAGGCGGCGGGCACCTTGCCGCTGGGCTGGAACGGGTCCACCGCCGACCTCGACAAGGATGGCAAGCCGGTCGTGCTGGCCGACGGCGCCTACACCTTCACGGTGGAAGCGACGCGTGGAGGCACCAAGCTCAAGGATGCAACGGCGCTGATGTTCGGTTCGGTCGCCAGCGTGTCGACGGGCGCGAATGGCGTGAAATTGAATGTGCCGGGCGTGGGCAGCATCACCATGGCCGACGTGAAACAGATTCTGTAAGCCGCTTACCCTGAGCGTGACCCTCTACCCCTAATTTCTACCAGGAGAACACAATGTCTTTCCAACAAGGCCTGAGCGGCTTGAATGGCGCCGCCAAATCGCTGGACGTCATCGGCAACAACATCGCCAACTCGTCGACCGTAGGTTTCAAGCAGTCGCAGGCCCAGTTCGCCGACATTTATGCCAACTCGCTGTATGGCGTGGGCGGCAACCAGGCGGGGATCGGCGTGTCGGTCTCGCAAATCGCCCAGCAATTCAACCAGGGTAACCTGGAATCGTCGTCGAATCCCCTCGACATCGCCATCAATGGCGCCGGCTTCTTCCGTACCAGCGTCAACGGCGCCATCCAGTACTCGCGCAATGGCCAGTTCCAGGTCGACAAGAGCGGCTTCATCGTCAACGCCCAGCTGGCGCAGCTGACCGGCTATCCGGCCGACGCCAACGGCAAGATCGTCGCCGGCGCCATGGTGCCCCTGCAGATCGACCAGTCGGACATGAAGCCCCAGGCAACGACCAAGATCAGCACGGAAGTCAACCTCAATTCGAATACGTCCATGCCGACCACGGTGCCGTTCAAGACCACGGAAGACTCCTCGTACGGCAAGTCGTTTCCCGTGGAAGTCTTCGATTCGCTGGGTAATTCCCACATCATGTCGAATTTCTACGTCAAGACGGGCACCAACACCTGGGATGTCTACTCGGCCATGGACGGCACGGAAGTGACCAGCATGAAGGCCGCGGCCGCCCTGCAGACGGACGCCGCCTCGCTGGCCGCGCGCGCCGCCTACCAGGCCGCCGCCACGGCCGTGCCGCTGGTGCCGGCGAATGTGACGACCGCCGCCGTCGCCTACGGCAATGCTGCCGGTGCCGCCGTCTCGGCCGCCGCCGCCGCCGCGGGCGCCACACCGGCGCAACTGGCCGCCATCGCCGCCACCTATGGCAGTGCCGTGCCGAATGGCATCAACTCGAGCCGCACGCCCGACCAGATCGACGCGGCCATCCGCGCCGTCACCAATGTGCCAGCCGTCAAGACCGGTTCGCTGGTCTTCAACACCCTCGGCACCCTGGACCGGGCCGCCATGCTGGCCCTGACGCCGCCGCAAACCCTGCCCGTCACCGTCAACCTGCCAATCTTCCCGGCCACGGGCGCGAATCCGACCCTGTCGGTCCAGGTCGACTTCACCAAGTCGACCCAGCTGGGCAGCGCCACGGCGGAAAAGAAAACGGAAGCGGACGGCTACAAGGCCGGCCAGCTGAGTCAATTCATCGTGGGCGACGACGGCATCATCCAGGGCCAGTACAACAATGGCAAGACGCGCAGCCTGGGCCAAGTGGTGTTGAGCAACTTTGTCAACCCGAACGGCCTGGAACCGCTGGGCAATAACGCCTGGGTGGAAAGCTCGGCTTCGGGCAAGCCCGTCACGGCCGAGCCCAAGACGGGCAACCTGGGCAACTTGCGCGCCTCGGCGGTGGAAGTGTCGAACGTCGACCTGACGGCGGAACTGGTCAACATGATCACGGCCCAGCGCGCCTATCAGGCGAATGCGCAGACCATCAAGACGCAGGACTCGGTCCTGCAGACCCTCGTCAACCTGCGCTAAGAGTAAGGGGAGCCGTTCTGCCGGATGGCTCCCGGCTTTCGTTTTGCACGGAGAAAACACATGGACCGTCTCATCTACACCGCCGGCTCGGGCGCCAAGCACATCCTCGACAAGCAGGCGACCACGGCGAACAACCTGGCGAACGCCACCAGCACGGGTTTCCGTGCCCAGCTCGACTCGTTCCGCGCCGTGCCCGTGGTGGCCGACGGCATGATGCCGACGCGCACCTTCGTCGTCGATTCGACGGTCGGTTCCGATTTCACGCAAGGTCCGATGCAGCACACGGGCCGCGCGCTCGACGTGGCCGTGGAAAACGGCGGCTGGATCGCGGTGCAGTCGGCCGACGGTTCCGAAGCCTACACGCGCAACGGCGCCTTGAAGCTCAATGAAAACGGCATGCTGCAAACGCAGTCGGGGCTGATGGTGCAGGGCGATACGGGCCCGATGGCGATTCCGCCCGGCGTGACGGTGGCCATTGCCAGCGACGGCACGGTGGGCACGATTTCCACCGACGTGCCGCCAGGGCCATCGACGGTGCTGGGACGCATCAAGCTGGTCAACCCGCCCGAGCAGCAACTGGTGCGCGGCGACGACGGCCTGTTCCGCCTGAAGGATGGCACGGTGGCGCAAGCCGACCAGGCCGTCAAGCTGACGACCGGCGCGCTGGAAGGCAGCAATGTCAGCCCAGTCGACTCGATGGTCAGCATGATCGCCTTGGCGCGCCAGTTCGAAACGCAAATGAGCTTGTTGAAGAATGCCGAGAATAACGCGGCGAAAGCCACCCAGATCCTCGCTTTGAATTGATGGGGGCCACCGCATAATGGTCACATAGAAATAGTCTACAGAGCTGACTAGCGCTGTTATTGGAGAAAAATCATGATTCGTTCCCTTTGGATTGCCAAAACCGGCCTGGAAGCGCAGCAGACGCAGATGGACGTGATCGCCAATAACCTGGCCAACGTCAGCACCACGGGCTTCAAGAAGTCGCGCGCCGTGTTTGAAGACTTGCTGTATCAAAACGTGCGCCAGCCTGGCGCGCAATCGTCGCAGCAAACCCAGCTGCCATCAGGCTTGCAGATCGGTACCGGCGTGCGCACGGTGGCAACCGAACGCATCCATACGCAGGGCAATCCCCAGGCATCGGGCAATTCGCGCGACGTGATGGTCAACGGCACGGGCTTCTTCCAGGTGCTGATGCCGGACGGCGCCACCGCCTACACGCGCGACGGCTCGTTCCAGACGGACGCCAACGGCCAGCTGGTGACGTCCGAAGGTTTTGTCATCCAGCCCGCCATCACCGTGCCGACCAATGCGCTGAGCCTGACCGTGGCGCGCGACGGCACCGTTTCCGTCACCTTGCCCGACACGGTGGCGCCATCGCAAATCGGCTCGCTGCAATTGACTACTTTTGTCAATCCCGCCGGTCTGGAATCGAAGGGCGAAAACCTGTACATGGAAACGGGCGCTTCCGGCGTGGCGCAAACCAACACCCCGGGCACGAACGGCGCCGGCGTGCTGATGCAGGGCTATATCGAGACATCGAACGTCAACGTGGCCGAGGAAATGGTCAACATGATCCAGACGCAGCGCGCCTACGAGATCAACAGCAAGGCCATCACCACATCCGACCAAATGCTGCAGAAACTGTCGCAACTTTAATTTTCATAGTCGTCATGCCATCCGCCGCCGGATGGCAGCGGAGGTTCGCCATGCAATACCCCATCATCGCCTTGTTCTCTGCAGTCCTGCTGTCCGGCTGCGCCATCACGCCTACGTCCATCGTGCAATATCCGACCTCCACGCGCGCGCCGATGCCGGAACCGGTGGTCGTCAACAATGGCTCCATCTACCAGCCGTCGACCTACCGTCCCGCCTTCGAAGACCGCCGCGCGCGCCACGTGGGCGACACCATGACGATCGCCATCACCGAGCGCACGAATGCCGTCAAGGCGGGCGCCAGTTCCGGCAACAAGTCGGGCAGCGTGGGCTTCAGCACGCCGGGCATGCTGCAGGGCCGCCTGGGCGGTACCGTTTCGGCGAATGGCGCGACGAAATTTGCCGATGGCGACAACCAGTCCGCCAGCAACACCTTTAGCGGCGTGATCGGCGTGACGGTGATTGAAGTGCTGCCAAACGGCAACCTGATTGTCGCCGGCGAAAAACAGATCGCCATGAACAAGGGCACGGAATTCATCCGCTTCTCGGGCATGGTCAATCCGGACACCATCGGCACGGGCAACGTCGTGCCATCGACCCAGGTGGCCGAAGCGCGCGTCGAATACCGCACCAACAGCCAGATCGACCGCGCCGAAATGGCCTCGATGGCCTCGCGCTTCTTCCTCAGCCTGCTGCCATTCTGATCATGGCCACTTTCACCTTTCCCCGCTTTGCCGCCATTTTCGGCCTGGCCGTCGCCCTGCTGGCGCCCGTGGCGCAGGCCGAGCGCATCAAGGACCTGGCCAGCATCGCCGGCGTGCGCCAGAATCAGCTGATGGGCTATGGCCTCGTCGTCGGCCTCGACGGCAGTGGCGACCAGACCACGCAAACCCCATTCACCATCCAGAGCGTGGCGGCGATGCTGCAGCAGCAGGGCATCAACTTGCCGCAAGGCACCAGCTTGCAGCTGAAAAACGTGGCCGCCGTGATGGTGACGACGGCCTTGCCCGCGTTTGCCCAGCCGGGCCAGTTGCTCGACGTGACGGTGTCGTCGATGGGCAATGCGAAAAGCTTGCGCGGCGGCACTTTGTTGATGACGCCCTTGAAGGGCGCCGACGGCCAGGTGTACGGCATGGCGCAGGGTAACGTGCTGGTGGGCGGCGTGGGCGCGCAGGCGGCCGGCAGCTCCGTTGTCATCAATCATCTGAGCGTGGGACGCATCTCGGGCGGCGCGACCGTCGAGCGCAGCGTGCCTTCGGCGCTGGGCGCCAACAACACCATCCGCCTGGAATTGAACGCCACCGATTTTGCCACCGCCAGCCGCGTGGTCGACGCCATCAACAGCCGCTACGGCGCCGGCACGGCCGCCGCGCTCGACGGCCGCGTGATCCAGGTGCAGTCGCCCAGCGGCAGCGACCAGCGCGTGTCCTTCCTGGGCCAGCTGGAAAGCATCGAAGTCAATCCGGCCCGCCTGGCGGCCAAGGTCATCATGAATGCACGCACCGGTTCCGTCGTGATGAACCAGTCCGTGACCCTGGAAACGTGCGCCATTTCGCACGGCAACCTGTCCGTCACCATCAATGTCGAGCCGCAAGTGAGCCAGCCGGCGCCCTTGTCGGGCGGACGCACGGTGGTCACGCAGACGGCGCAGATCGATATCAAGAAGGAACCGGGCAAGGTCATGCTGGTCAAGGGCGGCGCCTCGCTGTCCGAGGTGGTGAAAGCCCTGAACGCCATCGGCGCCTCGCCGCAAGACTTGCTGGCCATCCTGCAGGCGATGAAAGCGGCCGGTTCGCTGCGCGCCGAACTTGAAATCATTTGATGGACACGCCATGATCAGCCAAACCGACCTCAGCAATACCGCCGCCTACGACGTCAAGGGCATGGATGGCTTGCGCCAGTCCGCCAAGGCGAAGGACCCTGCCGCCCTGAAAGAGGCGGCCACGCAATTTGAAGCCATGTTCATCAACATGATGATGAAAAGCATGCGCGAAGCCACGCCGCAGGACGGCATCATGGATAGCCAGCAAAGCAAGATGTACACCTCGATGCTGGATCAGCAGACGAGCCAGAACCTGGCCAAGCGGGGCACGGGCCTGGCGGACGTGCTGATCCGCCAGTTGTCGTCGTCGAACCAGGCGCTGGCCGCCGATGGCGCCGAAGCGCCGTCGCCCCGCTCGTCGAGCATGGCGCAGGCGCTGGCCGCCTTCCGCCAGCAGCAGGGCGCCCTGACGGAGGGCGCAAGCGGCGCCGCCGCCACCGGCAAGACCCTGAGCGACAAGGCCAACGCCACGCAGGCGCCGCACGTGCGCGCCTTCCAGGAAAAACTGGGCGTGCATGCGGAAGAAGCCAGCCGCGCCACCGGCATCCCGGCCAAGTTCATGCTGGGCCAGGCGGCGCTGGAAACGGGCTGGGGCAAGCGCGAAATCATCGCCCGCGACGGCAGCAGCAGCCACAACCTGTTCGGCATCAAGGCTTCCAGCGACTGGAAGGGCAAGGTCACGGAAGCCGTCACGACGGAATATGTGAATGGCAAGGCGCAGCGCAAGGTGGAAAAATTCCGCGCCTATGACAGCTACGCGGACAGCTTCAAGGATTATGCGCAGTTGATTACGAACAACAAGCGCTACGAGAAAGTATTGGCCAGCGCGGGCGACGCCAGCACGTTCGCCCACGGCTTGCAAAAGGCCGGCTACGCGACGGACCCGAATTACGCTGCCAAATTGACAAAAATTATCAAGAATTCGCTGGTCGGCTAGTAACACGCCGCACCCCTGTGCAGGCCGCGCGCTTCAAGTTTTCGCCGCGCCTGCCGTAAATACTCATGACAGTAACCAATAAGACACCATGACTTCGAATCTACTCAGCATCGGTAAGAGCGGTTTGCTTGCAGCGCAGGTGGGCCTGTCGACGACCGGGCATAACATCACCAATGCCAACGTGGACGGCTACAACCGCCAGGTGGTGCTGCAGCAGACGGCGCAGTTCAACAATGCAGGTTATGGCTTTGTTGGCAATGGTACCGAGGTATCGCAAGTCAAGCGCCAGTACGACGGTTTCATGGCGGCCCAGGTGAATGGCGCGCAGTCGGCCACCAGTTCGCTCGACGCGTATTACACGCAGATCAGCCAGATCGACAATATGCTGGCCGATCCCACGGCCGGGCTGTCGCCGGCGATGGCCGATTTCTTCAAGGGCGTGCAGGATTTCAGCTCGAATCCCTCGTCCGTGTCGTCGCGCCAGGCATTGCTGTCGAGCGCAAACTCGCTGACGGCGCGCTTCCAGGGCCTCAGCGCGCGCCTGACGGAAATCGGCGACGGCGTCAATTCGCAGATCACGTCGAACGTCAAGGTGATCAATTCCTACGCCAAGCAGATCGCGGAACTGAATACCTCGATTACCAACCTGACCGTGAATGAAAGCAATCAGCCCAACGATTTGCTGGACCAGCGCGACCAGCTGATCACGGAGCTGAACAAATACGTCAAGGCAACGGTTCAGCCGGGCGCCGGCAACTCGATTACCGTCTCGATCGGCTCGGGCCAGCCGCTGGTGGTGGGCGAAAAGAATTTTGAACTGGCCACCACGCCGTCGCCGACGGATCCGAGCCGCCTGGATGTGGGCTATGTGACGGGCACGAGCGTCACCAAGTTGTCGGAAAGCTCCCTCAGCGGCGGCTCGCTGGGCGGCTTGCTGGAATTTCGCAGCGGCAGCCTGGACCGTATCCAGAATTCGCTGGGCAAGGTCGCCATCGCACTGGCTTCCACCTTCAATGAACAGCACAAGCTGGGCCAGGACTTGAATGGCGAGATGGGGGCCGACTTCTTCAAGTTGCCCGATCCCGTCATCGGTGCCGACTACCGCAACAACGCGACCAGCACGACCGTGGTGTCGGCCAAGGTCAGCGATCCGACCAAGCTGACGGCCAGCGACTATGCCGTCAAGTATGACGGCGCCAATTACGTGGTGACGCGCCAGAGCGACGGCGCGAAAACAACCATCAACCCGTATCCGCAAACCGTGCCGCAAACCATCGACGGCGTGGATTTCTCGATCACGGGCGCGGCCGCCGAAGGCGACAACTTCATGGTCAGGCCGACCGCGCACGGCGCTTCCGATCTGGCCGTGGCGATTACCGACCGCAACAAGCTAGCCGCCGGCGCGCCGATCGCCACGGGCGCGCCCGTCAGCAACACGGGCAGCGGCAAGCTCGGCCTGGGTAGCGTGGACAAGGCGTATTTAACGCCGGGCAATGCCTTGACGAGTACCGTCACCTTGACGTACGACAAGGCGACCACCTCGCTGTCGGGTTTCCCCGCAGGCCAGGCCGTGACGGTGAAAGGCTTGAACGGCGCGACCACCACGTATCCGGCCGGCACGGCGAACATCCCGTACACGGAAGGCGACAGCTTCAGTTTTGGCGGCATCAACTTCAACATGACGGGCGCGCCCGCCCAAGGCGACAAATTTACCATCGCTCCGAACTCGGGCGGCGTGGGCGACAGCCGCAATGCCGCCTTGCTGGCAGGCTTGCAGACGAAAAACATTCTCGATGGCGGCAAGGCCACGTTCCAGGGTTCGTACGCGGAAACCGTCAGCTATGTCGGCAACAAGACGCGCGAAGTGCAAGTCAGCGGCCTGGCCAGTCTTGCGCTATTGCAACAAACCAGCACGCAGCAGCAGGCCGTCTCCGGCGTCAACCTCGATGAAGAGGCGGCCAACCTGTTGCGCTACCAGCAAGCCTACCAGGCTTGCGGCAAGGTCATGCAGATCGCCAGCACCCTGTTCGACGTGGTCATCGGCCTCGGACGTTAATTATTCAGGCGGCGGCGCATAGCGCCCCGCCGCCATCAGGAAGGGCAGCATCATGCGCATCAGTACCAAAATGATCTATGACGCGGGCAGCACGCAGCTGAACAATCTGCAGGGCGCGTTGAACCGCACCCAGATGCAGCTGTCGGCGAATCGCCGCAACCTGACGCCGGCCGATGACCCGATCGCCTCGGCGCGCGCGCTGGAAGTGACGCAATCGCAATCGATCAATACGCAATTCGTGACGAACCGCTCGAACGCCAAGAATTTTCTTTCGCAGGAAGAGCTGGCCCTGGCCAGCACGACCTCGCTGATCGCCGACGTGCAGGATCTGGTGTTGAAGGCCGGTAATCCAGCCTTGAAGGATATCGACCGCCAGAGCCTGGCCACGGAGCTGAAGGGCCGCCTGACCGACCTGATGGGCATCGCCAACACGTCCGACAACGCGGGCGGCTATCTGTTTTCCGGCTACAAATCGACGACGCAACCGTTCAGCCAGACGCCGGGCGGCGCCACCTACGTGGGCGACCAGGGCCAGCGCGAGCTGCAAGTGGGCTCGGCCCGCTACCTGGCCACCAGCGACTCGGGCGCGGCCGTGTTCGAGAATAATTTGACGGGCAACGGCAAGTTCACCACGGCGGCCGATCCGGGCAACTTCGCGCGCGGCGGGGCCGGCATCATTTCCGGCGGCACCGTCACCGATCCCACCAAGCTGACGGGACACAAGTACACGATCGACTTCCAGGTGACGGGCACGGGCACGGATGCCAAGACGACCTATACCGTGACGGACGTGACCCTGGGCCAGACCATCCCGAATCCCGCCGTGCCGGTGGCCTATAAATCGGGCGACGCCATCAACTTTGACGGCCAGCAAGTCAATGTCGCGGGCAAGCCGGCCGACCTGGACAAGTTCACCCTGGAGCCCAGCGGCAAGGAATCGATCTTTACCACGATTACCAACCTGATCGGTGCGCTGGGCGAACCGGCCTCGGGCGACGCAGGGCAGGCGCGCCTGACGGCCAGCCTGAACACGGCGCACGATATTCTCGACACGGCCTACGACAACGTGCTGTCGGTGCGCGCGGAAGTCGGTTCGCGCCTGAAGGAACTCGACACGCTCGACAGCGCCGGCGACGACCTCGACCTGCAATATGCGAGCACCCTGTCCGGCTTGCAGGACCTGGACATGGTGAAGGCGATTTCCCTGTTCAGCCAGCAGCAGATCACCCTGCAGGCGGCGCAGAAGTCCTTCACGTCCATCTCGGGACTGTCGCTGTTCAATTACATCAGGTAGGCGAGCCGCATCGGATGAGCGGCAAGCCGGGGCAGGGAGCACATCTCCCGCCCCGGCTTTTTTGCGTCCGCACGATGGCCGCCACCGTGCAAGCCTGGACGGCGCTGCGCCTTGCATTCGGCAGCGACCAGCCCTGAGGCTGGCTATCGGGGCGGCAGCAGGCCCGTGCGGGCGGCGGACAGGATGGCGCCGCTCAAGCCGTCGAGCAGGTTTGAGGCGGCGCGTGCCGTGTGCCAGTGCAGGGGCACATCCAGGGGCGAGTCCGGCAGCAGTTCGACCAGGCTGCCATTGTCGAGACAGGCCTGGATCAGCGCCTGCGGATGCAAGCCCCAGCCCATGCCGGCCAGGCTTGCCGTGACGAAGGCGTGCGACGAGGGCAGGGTGTGGCGCGGCAATTCCACGTGCCGGTGGCACAGGCGCCGCACCCAGCGCGATTGCAGCTCGTCCTTGGTATTGAAGACGAGGCTGGGCGCCAGCGCCAGGCTGGCGGCGCCCACGCCGTGGGCAAAATGCCGCTGCATGAAGGCGGGACTGGCCGCCGCCAGATAACGCATGGCGCCCAGCGGCCGGCTGTTGCAGCCCGATGCGGGGCGGGCCGTGGCGCTGACGGCCGCCAGCACGGCGCCGCTGCGCAGCCACTCTGCCGTATGGTCCTGGTCGTCGACGGCCACTTGCAGCAGCACCGGGTGTGTGGCCGCGAAGTCGGCGATGGCGGGCGCCAGCCAGGTGGCCAGGCTGTCGGCATTCACGGCGATGGGCACGCTGGCGCGCGACATGCCCTGCGCCGCCAGTGCCGGCAAGGTGCCTTGCAAATCCTGTTCCAGCAACTGCACCTGGTCCACGTGCTGGCACAGGCGGCGGCCCGTCTCCGTGGCGCGGCAGGGCTGGTCGCGTATCACCAGCGCGCAGCCGACGCGCTCTTCCAGCAGGCGGATGCGCTGCGAAATGGCCGATGGCGTCACGTGCAAGGCGCGCGCCGCGCGCTCGAAACTGCCTTCGCGGATGACGGCGGCCAGGGCGGCGAGGGCTGCATAGTCGAGCATGAGTGAAGTTTTCCTTAACTGGCAATAGAAAAGGTAGTTTGCCTTCATTACGTGCGGCTGGCAAGATCGCCGCATGACACTCTCGACCGCCACCACACCACTCGTTTTTTCCGTCTTTCTCCAGGGCTTGACCCTGGGCCTGGGACTCATCGTTGCCATCGGCTCGCAAAATGCCTTTGTCTTGCGGCAAGGCTTGCGCCGCGAACACGTAGGTGCCATCGTGCTGTTTTGCGCCCTGGCCGACGCGGCGCTGATTGCCGCCGGCGTCCTGGGCATGGCCAGTGCGCTGGGGCAGCGTCCCCTTCTGGCCAGCGCGCTGGCGCTGGGCGGCGCCGCTTTCCTGGCCGTCTACGGTTGGCAAGCCCTGCGGCGCGCGCGCCGGCCGCAGCAGTTGCGCGCGGCCGAAGGCGGGGCGCAACTGGGCCTGGCTGCCATCCTGGCCCAGGCGGCGGCGTTTACCTTGCTCAACCCGCATGTGTATCTGGATACGGTATTGCTGGTGGGAAGTATCGGTGCCCAGCAGCCGGGCGCGCTGCGCGCCTGGTTTATCGCCGGCGCCAGCGCGGCCAGCCTGCTGTGGTTTGCCTCGCTGGGATTTGGCGCGCGCTGGCTGGCGCCGTGGTTTGCGCGGCCCCGGGCCTGGCAAGTGCTCGATGGCTTGATTGGTATCACGATGTTCGTGCTGTCGGCGCTGCTGCTGCGCCACGCGCTGGGCTGGTAGCCCGGATCAGGGCGCGGGCGGCAGCGGCGCCGGCGCAGGCAGTGCCGGGCGCAAGGGATTCGGCGGCGCGGGCGGTGGTGGCCGGTCGCGCGTGGCAAAGCCGCGCGGCAGCAGACGCGCCGTTTCTATGCCGCGCAGGAACATGTTCTGGAACGGCGTGGCCAGGTAGGGCAGGACCATGCTGATCACCAGCAAGCCCACGCCCAGGGTGACGGGAAAACCGATACCGAAAATGTTCAGCTGCGGCGCGGCCCGCGTCAGGATGCCCAGCGCCACGTTGGTCAGCAGCAGGGCGGCGATGATGGGCAGCGAAATTTGCAGGCCGGAACGGAAGATTTCTCCGCCCCAGGCCGCCAATTGCTGGAAACCGCCGCCGCTGATGGGACTCGACGAGATCGGCAGGCTGACAAAGCTTTCCGCCAGCGCCGCCAGCAAGACCAGGTGGCCGTTGACGGTCAGAAACATCAAGGTGGCCAGCATGACGAGGAACTGGCTGATGGCGGAAGACCTGCCCTTGGTTTGCGGGTCGAAGAACGAGGCGAAACCCAGGCCCATGGTGAGACTGCTGATCTCGCCGGCCATTTCGATGGCGGAAAACACGATGCGGATGGAAAAGCCCATGGCCAGGCCCACCAGCATCTCCTGCGTGAGGATCAACAAGCCGGGCAAGGACATCGGATTGACGGCAGGCAAGGCCGGCACCGTGGGGGCGATGATCATGGCCAGCAGCGCACCCAGGGTCACCTTGACGGTGGCCGGCACGGATGCGTTGCCGAACAGGGGGGCGGCCGCGATCAGGCCGAGGATGCGGCTAAGCGGCCACAGCAGCGCTGCGATCCACGTGTTCAGTTCGATGCTGGACAGGGTCAGCATGGCAACGTTTGCTGCACTAGCCCACCAGGTTCGGGATGCCGGTAAACACCTGGCGCATGTAGTCGAGCATGACGGACAGCATCCACGGGCCGGCCACGACGAGGGCGACGAAAATGCCGACCAGCTTCGGGATGAAGGACAGGGTTGCCTCGTTGATCTGCGTGGCCGCCTGGAAAATACTCACGATCAAGCCGATGATGAGGGCGACGAGCAGCATGGGCGCGGCCACCATCAGCGTGATTTCCATCGCATGGCGGCCCAGGGTCATGACGCTTTCGGGTGTCATCGTACTTCCCCTAGTAGAAACTCTGTGACAGCGAGCCCAGCAGCAACTGCCAGCCATCGACCAGCACGAACAGCATCAGCTTGAACGGCAGCGAGATCGTCGCCGGCGACATCATCATCATACCCATCGACATCAGCACGCTGGCGACCACCATGTCGATGATCAAAAACGGGATGAAGATGGCAAAGCCGATCTGGAATGCCGTCTTCAGTTCGCTGGTGACGAAGGCGGGCACGAGGATGCGCAGCGGCACGTCTTCGGGACCCTGCAGGGCCGGCGAGCGCGACATCTTGGCGAACAGGGCCAGGTCGGCCTGGCGCGTCTGCTTGAGCATGAAGGTTTTCAGGGGATCGACGCCCTTGTCCATCGCCTGCTGCATGGTGATCTTGTTTTCCTGATAGGGCTGGTAGGCATCCGTATAAATCTTGTCGAACACGGGGCCCATGACGAACAGGGTCAGGAACAGGGCCAGGCCCACCAGCACCTGGTTCGGCGGCGCCGATTGCGTGCCGATGGCCTGACGCAGCAGGGACAGCACGATGATGATGCGCGTAAAGCAGGTCATCATCAGCAAGGCCGCCGGCAGGAAGGTGAGCGACGTCATCAGGATGAGCGTCTGCACCGGCAACGAGTAATTCTGGCCGCCGCCCGGCGCCGGCGTGCTGTTGAAGGCCGGGATGCCAGGCTGGGCCATGGCCCACAGCGGCAAGGCCAGGGCGGCTGCCGCCAGCAGCCAGGTCAGGGGAGTCTTCAAGGTGGACCACGCCATCTGCCGCTTATTTCCCATTGCGTTTTTCGATGGTCTGTTTCAGCCACTCGGAAAAATTGGCGGCCGCGGGGCCGTTTTGCGCCGTGGCCAGTTGCGGCAGGTCGCCTTCCTGGCGCGGCATGGTGGCCAGCGCGTTGATCCTGCCGGGAGAGGCGCCGACGACGATCCACTGGTCGGCCACTTCGACGAGGACGATGCGTTCGCGTCCGCCCAAGTTGAGCGAGCTGACGACGCGCATCTTGTTGTTGCCGCCCATCACCTTGGGGCCATAGCGCTTCATGAACCAGGCCAGGCCGATCAACAGGGCCAGCACGAACATCAGCGCGAAAATGGTTTGCAGCAGGCTGCCGGCCGAGCTTGTCGGCGCCATCGTCGCCGGTGCGCCGGGCGGCATGGCGGGCAGGGCGGCGGCAGGCGAGGCAGCCGCTGTAGTGGCAGGTGAGGCTGCTGGCGCCGCTGCGGCAGGCGGCGTCTCGCTTGCCAGCGCGACGGAAGCGCTGGCGGCGCTGGCCGCCGCTGGTGCGGCCGCGGCTGGCGCTTCAGCCAGGGCAATGCTGCATGCCGCCATGAGCGGCAGCACAGTGGAAATCAACAGGCCAGGCTTCATTTATTCAATTTTCGGATGCGTTCGGAAGGCGTGATGATGTCGGTCAGGCGGATGCCGAACTTGTCATTGACCACCACCACTTCGCCCTGGGCGATCAGGCAGCCGTTCACCAGCACGTCCATCGGTTCGCCGGCCAGGCCGTCGAGCTCGACCACGGAACCCTGCGCCAGTTGCAGCAGGTTCTTGATGGCGATCTTGGTGCGGCCCAGTTCGACCGTCAGCTGCACGGGGATATCGAGGATGAAATCGATATCGTTGTGCGTTTCCGACTTCGACGCCTGCTTGGAAAAGTCCTTGAACACGGCGGCGCTGGCCGCGCTGGCCGTATTGGCGGCCTGGTTCTGCAGCGCTTCGGCTTCCGCCTTGGCCTGCTCGGCAATGGCCGCGCCCCAATCGTCTTCCGCGCTTTGGTCGTCTTGGTTGTCAGACATGTGTTTCTCCTGTTGTACAGATACGGACCGCAACGCGGCCCGGGTATTTATTTAGTGGTTATTCATGTTATCGGCATTGGCCAACAACTTTTCAACCTTTAAGGCATATTGTCCGTTCAACACGCCATACGTGCAATCCATCACGGGCACGCCGTCGACGGTGGCGGCGATCAGTTCGGGAATATTCAGCGGGATGATGTCGCCCACCTTCATGTTCAGGATTTCATCGAACGACACGCGCGCCGTGCCCAGCGAAGCCACCAGCTCGACTTCGGCGATCTGGATCTGCTGCGTCATCAAACGGATCCAGCGCTTGTCCACTTCCAGCGCCTCGCCCTGCAGGCTCGAGGTCAGCGAATCGCGGATCGGCTCGATCATCGAATACGGCATGCAGAAGTGGATTTGTCCGGAAACGGAGCCCAGTTCTACCGTAAACGTGGACGCCACCACCACCTCGTTCGGCGTGGCGATGTTGGCGAACTGCGTGTTCATTTCTGAACGGATATATTCGAACTCGACGGGGAAGACCGGTTCCCACGACTTGGTATACGCCTCGAAGACGATGTCGAGGATGCGCAGGATGATGCGCTGCTCCGTCTGCGTAAAGTCGCGCCCTTCGACGCGCGTATGGAAGCGTCCGTCGCCGCCGAACAGGTTGTCGACCAGCAGGAACACGAGGCCCGGATCGAAGACCATCAGGGCCGTGCCGCGCAACGGCTTCATGTGCACCAGATTCAGATTGGTCGGCACCACCAGGTTACGGATGAACTCGCTGTATTTCGACACGCGCACGGAACCGACCGACACTTCGGCGCTGCGGCGCAGGAAGTTGAACAGGCCCACGCGCAGCAGCCGGGCGAAACGCTCGTTGATAATTTCCAACGTTGGCATCCGGCCGCGCACGATGCGCTCCTGGGTTGCCAGGTTGTAGGTACGAACTCCCGTGACATCTTCCGGCGCCTGCGCGTCGTCCTGGTCTCCGTTGACGCCCTTGAGTAGGGCATCGACTTCTTCCTGGGAGAGGAAATTATCGGCCATGGCTGCTTATTGAATGATGAATGCGGTAAATAATACGTCCGTCACGTCCTGCTCCGGCCCTTTGTCCTCGAACGGCTGGTTCACCTGATTGATGATTTCGGCCGCCAGTTGCTGCTTGCCTTCCACGGTATTGAGTTCGGACGCCTTCTTGCCGGACAGCAGCAGCAACAAGCGGCTGCGCACTTTCGGCATGTTGATCTTGATCAAGTCCATTTCTTCCGGGCTGCTGGCCTGCAAGGTGAACGCGATTTGCAGGTATTGCTCGCCATTTTCCGGCTGCAAATTGACGGTGAAGGCATCGATGGGCACGAAGACGGGCGGACCTGCCTTGGAAGCGGCATGTTTTTTCTTGCTCGGTGCCGATTCTTCTTTATCGGCCTTGCCATGCAGGAAGTACCAGGCGGCACCGCCACCGATACCGCCAGCCACCAGCACCGAGGCCAGCACGATGATCAGAAGCTTCTTTTTCGAGGCCCCGGCGGGAGCCAGGCCTGCATCTGCTTTCGGATCTGCTTTCATTTTTGGATTTGCTTTCAATGGTACTCGAGTGCATGGAAGTGGATCACGACGCCATTATGTCATTATCGGCAAATTCTGCGCAGAAGGATGCAGTGAAAAGAGGGCGGAAGCGCCCTCAACTCGCTGTTTTTAGACGAAAAGTTACGCCGTGGGGCGCGCCAGTGGCTTGCGGACGACGAATTATCCTCAGGCAAAGGTATCCACGGCACTCAGGCTGGGCCGGCTGCGTCCGCCTGTCGCCGGCGCGATGGCGATTTCGCCACCCGCCACGCCGCCACCCTGGCCATTGCCACGGCGTTCGCCCGAGGCGGCGCGCTCGCCATTGTTTTGTTGTTCCGGCGTACCTGCCGAGACGGTGGCGCTGCCAAAGGCGATGCCCGCTTCGCTCATCATTTCGCGCAGGCGCGGCATGGCCGCTTCCAGCGCCTGGCGCACTTCCGGCTGGGCCGACATGAAGGCGGCATCGGCCTGGTCATTGGTGACTGTCAGTACCACTTGCACGGGGCCCAGGTCGGGCGGATTCAGGGTCAGGGTGGCGCTCTGGTCGCCGCCAGCGGCCATCCACACGACTTTCTGCCCCAGTTGCTGGTCCCAGGCCGGCGTGCCGACCCGGCCCGTCAGCTTGTCGGCCGGCACGGCCACGGCGGCCGCGGCCTGCTGCAGCGCGCCCGGCTGCAACTGGGCCGCCAGGCGGCTCAGGTCGGCAGGGGTTTCCTTGAGGACCGGTTCGGCCACGGCAGCGCCCGCCTTGGCGGTGGCTGCCAGCTGCGCGTCGATGGCCAGCTTGCCCGGTTCGGCCTTGCCGGTCGGCACGCTGGCGCCCGGTGTGGCGGCAGCCTTGCCTTGGGCCTGGCCCAGGCTGTCGGCAAAGTCGCCGCTGTCCGCTTGCGCGGCGACGGTGGCGGCAGCCTTGCCGCTGCCCTGGCCGGCTGCCAGCAATGGCCCTGTCGCCGGGTTCTTGCCTTCTGCCTTGACGCTGGCGCGCGCCGGCAGTTCCGGCACGGCCTTGGCGGCGGCTGCCGGTGGCTGGATGGCCAGCTGGATGCTGCCTACCAGGGCCAGCATTTCGGCGGCCGGATCGGCTGGCGGCGTGACTGTCGCGGCGGGGGCGGCGGCTACGCTGGCTTCGGCCGTGGCGCTGTCGGCGGTGGCGGGTGTCGCTGCCTCGCTCGATTGCGCGGGCGGCTGTTCGCTGCTGGCCGCCTGTTCGGTGCCTGCTTGCGCCGCTTTCGCTTCGTTCGCTGGCGCCTGGGCGGGTGCCTGCGTGGCGGCGGGGCTGGCGGGACGAGCTGCCGGTGCCGGCGCCGGCGTTTGTATTTGCGCTTGCGCCATATTGCGGCTGGCCTGGCGTTGCTCGATCTGGCGGTTCAGGGTGCGCTGGAAGTCGCCCGCCGTGCCGCTGGTGGACGGCTGGCTGCGGTTGGCGGCGCCCGGCGTGGCGTTCGACGAGATAATCTGGGAAATCGGTGTTGGCTGGGTTTGCATGATGCTGCCTCAGTGTTGCTTAGCGTTTGTAATAGGCTTGTCGCGCCGCGTGCTCATCCATTGCTTTCTGGTCGCGCTTGTTTTCCAGCTTCAGCGCCTGTTCCTGCGCCCGGTTGTTCAGGGTGGTGTAGGACATGCGCTTGCGTTCGGCCAGCTGCCAGCGCATCTTTTCATTGTCGCTGCGCGCTTGCGCATGCTCGACCACTTGCTGCTGGCCCAGGATGGCGCTGTCGAGCTTGACCATGAAGGCCTGGAAGTTGCGGTAAGCCATGGGCGTGATGCCGCTGCTCATGCTTGCCTCGAAGCGCTTGGCGTAATCGTCGCGGTAGCCGGACAGCATGTCGAGCTTCTGGCGGCAATCGTCGAGCGCTTTCAGGGCCGCACCCAGGCGCTTGGCGCAGTCATCCGTTTCGCGCTGGGCAAGGTCGATCAGGGTTGCAAGTTGGGAAGGAGAGGCCATGGCTGATTATATTCCCGCTATGCAAGCCCTAATCAGTCGAATAGAGCGGTAAGTTGCCCCAAGCTCTCGTCCATGCTGACCCGCTCCGTGATTTGCTGTTGTAAAAACGCCTCGATCTTTTCATGCAGGGCAATGGCCTGGTCCAGCACGGGGTCGGTGCCGGCGCTGTAGGCGCCCACGCTGATCAGGTCGCGGCTGCGTTCATAGCGCGAATACAGCTGTTTCAGCTTGCGCGCCTGCTGCTGGTGCTCATGCGTGGTGATCGAGTGGGCGGCGCGCGAAATCGATTGCTCGATGTCGATGGCGGGATAGTGTCCCGCTTCGGCCAGGCGGCGGTTCAGCACGATGTGGCCATCGAGAATCGCGCGCGCCGAGTCGGCGATCGGATCCTGCTGGTCGTCGCCCTCGGTCAGCACGGTGTAGAAGGCCGTGATCGAGCCGCCGCCTTCCTCGCCATTGCCGGCCCGCTCCACCAGCACGGGCAGCTTGGCGAAGACGGACGGCGGATAGCCCTTGGTGGCCGGTGGCTCGCCGATGGCCAGGGCGATTTCGCGCTGCGCCATGGCGTAGCGGGTCAGCGAATCCATGATCAGCAGCACGTTTTGCCCCTGGTCGCGGAAGTGTTCGGCAATCGCCGTCGCATACGCGGCGCCCTGCAGGCGCATCAGCGGCGGCGTGTCGGCCGGCGCGGCCACGACGACGGAACGGGCCAGGCCTTCGGCGCCGAGAATCTGCTCGATGAATTCTTTTACTTCGCGTCCCCGTTCGCCGATCAGGCCGACGACGATCACGTCCGCTTCCGTGTAGCGGGCCATCATGCCCAGCAGCACGCTTTTACCGACGCCGGAACCGGCGAACAGGCCCATGCGCTGGCCACGGCCCACGGTCAGCATGGCGTTGATCGAGCGCACGCCCACGTCGAGCGTGTCGACGATGGGGGCGCGGCCCAGCGGATTGGCGGGGCGCACGTTGATGGGGGCGCTATCGGTCGTGTGCAGCGGACCTAACTGGTCGAGCGGGCGGCCCGCGCCGTCGAGCACGCGGCCCAGCAGTTGCGGCCCCACGGGCAGGTGGCGCGCGCGGTCGCTGGGGCGGCGGCGCGGGTGCGCCACGCTGCCGGGGCGGGGAATGGCCGGTTCGACGGAAAACACGCGCGTGCCGGGCACGATGCCCTCGACATCGCTTTGCGGCATCAAGAACAGGCGCTCGCCTTCAAAACCGACCACTTCCGCTTCGACCCGGCCGCCATTGGGCAGCGGCACGGTGCAGGCGGCGCCGACGGCCAGGCGCAGGCCCACCGCTTCCATCACCAGGCCGGCCACGCGCGTGACGCGGCCTGAAATCTGCATCGGTTCCACAAAGCCGACCACGGCCGTACAGTCGCTCAGGTAGGCGCGCCAGCGCGCCGCATGGGCAGTCGGGCCTTTGACGGGCTCGCTCACGGCGCCAGCCAGTCCAGGTCTTTGCCCAGCGCATGCGTCAGGCGGTGCCAGCGGGTGGACGTCTGCGCGTCGATCTGGTTGCTGGCCGTGTCGATCTTGCAACCGCCGCGTTCCACGCTGGGGTCTTCGATGACGCGCCAGCCACCTTTGTCGAGCTCATCGCCGATGCCGTCGCGTACCACTTGCGCGTCTTCCGGGTTGAGCATCAACAAGGCAGGTTGTTGCAGCACGGGCAAGTATTCGATGGCTTCGCGCACCATCGGCAGCATCAATTCGGGGCGCACGGGCAAGGCCGTCTTGAGCATGCCCTTGGCCAGTTGCAGGGCCAGTTCCATCACGTCGTTGGCGATCAGCTCGTCGGCCTGCTGCACGGCCGTGCCGAAGTCGACGGCGATGGTTTGCAGATGCGCCAGTTCCACGGCGGACGCCGCCTTGCCTTGCGCATACGACTCGGCATGGCCGTCGGCATGCCCGGCCGCGTGGCCTTCCGCATAGCCGGCCGCGCGGCCTTCGTCGAAGGCCGTGGCGCGCGCTTCTTCGCGGATGGCGTCGAGCTCTTCCTGCGTCGGATATTCGAGCGGCGGGGCCGGCTCTTCCTCGTGCAGCTCGGCAAATGGATCGAATTCCGGTTCGGGATCCGGTTCCAGCAGCTTGCGCGCCGCCACCACGCTGGGACGCTCGTCGCCAAACGAGGTCATTTCCCAGCGCTGGTAGGCGGTTTGCTGCTCTTTGGGAATCAAGTTAGACAAACGAATCCTCGCCTTTTCCGCCTAGGACAATCTGCCCCTCGTCCGCCAGGCGGCGCACGATCTGCAGGATCTGTTTCTGCTGCGATTCCACTTCCGACAGGCGCACGGGGCCTTTCGATTCCAGGTCTTCGCGCATCATCTCGCCGGCGCGCTGCGACATGTTCTTGAAGATCTTGTCGCGCAGCTCCTGCGAGGCGCCTTTCAGGGCGATGATCAGCATTTCCGACTGCACTTCGCGCAGCAGCAACTGGATGCCGCGGTCGTCGATATCGATCACGTTGTCGAACACGAACATTTCGTCCATGATCTTTTGCGCCATGTCATTGTCGTAGTTCTTGATATTGTCCATGACGGAGCCTTCTTGCTCGCCGCTCATGAAGTTCAGGATCTCGGCCGCGGCGCGCACGCCGCCCAGCGACGATTTCTTGATGTTTTCGTTACCCGACAGCAGTTTCGTCAGCACGTCGTTGAGTTCGCGTAAGGCGGCCGGCTGCACGCCGTCCAGGGTGGCGATGCGCAAGACCACGTCGTTGCGCAGGCGGTCCGTGAAATGGCCGAGGATTTCGCAGGCCTGGTCGCGTTCCAGGTGGACCAGGATGGTGGCGATGATCTGCGGGTGTTCGTTGCGGATCAGCTCGGACACGGATTGCGAATCCATCCACTTCAGCGATTCGATGCCGGACGCATCCTTGCCGCCCAGGATGCGCGACAGCAGCACGGACGCCTTGTCGTCGCCCAGCGCCTTGGTGAGCACTTGGCGGATGTATTCGTCCGAATCGAGGCCGACGGTGGAATTGAGTTCCGTCTGCGCGCGGAAGTCGCCGAGCACCTCGACCACCTGCTCGTGCGCGATGCCCTTCATGGTGGCCATGGCGGCGCCCAGTTTCAGCACTTCGCGCGGGCCGAGGAATTTCATGACCTCGGCCGCTTCGCTCTCGCCCAGTGCCAGCATCAGGATCGATGCCTTTTGCAGTCCCGTTGTCTCAGTCATTATTGCCTATCCATGCTTTGATTACGTTGGCCACCACGCGCGGGTCTTCCTGCGCCAGTTTTCTGGCCATCGCCAGGTTTTCGCGATAACCGCGCGCCGTATCTTCTTCCAGTTCTTCCAGCTCCGCTTCGCTGAGCAGGACTTCGTTTTCTTCGTCCGTCTTGGCCAGTTCCGGTTCGATGACGGGCGGCGGGGCGCCGAAATCGTCGATCTTGCGCATCACGGGGCGCAGCATCGGGCGCACGATCTTGATGAAGATATACAGCAGGATCAGGGCCGTGATGAGGAATTTCGCCAGTTCCTTGGCCAGCGGCAAGTTGGCCGGGTCGCGCCACCACTCCAGCTTGCCTTCCGGCGCGCGGTCGATGCCGTCGAAGGGCGAGTTGGCCACGCTGAAGCTGTCGCCGCGCTCCTTGTTGTAGCCCATCGCTTCCTTGACCAGATTATTGATCTGGACCATTTCGGCAGGGGAAATTGGCTTGACCGTGACCTTGCCATCCTTGTCGAAAGTACGGCGATAGTTGACGACGACGGCCACCGACAGGCGGCGCAGGCCGCCCATGGATTTCTGCTCGTAGCGCACGGTCTTGTCGACTTCATAATTCGTCGTCGATTCCTTCTGTGTCGGCGCCGTCGGCGCGCCGCCAGGTGCGCCAGGCGCTTCGGCCGTCAACGGCGCCGTCGCCACGCCTGGCGGCTGGTTCGACAGCGCGCCCGGCACGCCGGATGGGTTGGCATTGCCGGCGCCCGTCGATTCGCTCGTTTGCTGGCTGCGGATGGTCGACGCTTCCGGCGGCGAATTGGGCTTGTAGGTTTCGGCCGCCTGCTCGCTTTGCGAAAAATCAACATCGGCCGTCGCTTCGGCGCGCACATTGCCTTCGCCGACGATGGGCAGCAAGATCGATTCGACCTGCTTGATCACGCTTTGCTGCAACTGCTGCACGTACTTCAGCTGGTTCGGGTCCAGGCTCTTGATGCCGTTGGCGCGGTCCTTGTCCTTTTCCTGGTTCGACAGCAGGGTGCCGGCCTGGTCGACCACGGTGACATTGATTGGCAGCAACTCCGGCACGCTGGACGCCACCAGATGCACGATGGCGCTCACCTGCAACTGATCGAGGCCGCGGCCAGGATGCAGGTTCAGCAGCACGGACGCCGTCGGTTTTTGCTGTTCGCGCACGAAGACGGATGGTTTGGGCAGCGCCAGGTGGACGCGCGCCGTGTCGACGGCGGACACCGATTCGATCGATTTGGCCAGTTCGCCTTCGAGTGCGCGCTGGAAATTGACCTGTTCCAAAAATTGCGACACGCCCAGCTTCTGGTTTTCCATCAGCTCGAAGCCCACGTTGCCGCCCTTGGGCAAGCCTTGCGCGGCCAGTTTCAGGCGCGCGTCATGGACTTGTTCGGATGGCACGAGAATGGCGCCGCCGCCTTCGGAAAACTTGTGCTTGATGCCCAGCTGGTCCAGCGAGGCGGTGATGGCGCCGCCATCGCGGTCCGTGTAGTTCGAGAACAGGACTTTGTATTCGGGCGGCTGGTTCCACATGTACAGGGCCACGCCGATGGCGACCAGTGCCGCCACGCCCAGGCCGCGCAGGAAATTCTTGCCCATCGGCGTCTTGGCGAAGGCTTGCACGGACTCCACGGGCGAGCGGGCAGGCGCCGGTTCCGGGGGTATGCGGTTCACATCGATTTCTTCGGCTACAGCCATGATTGCCTTCCAGGGCGCGTATGTTTGGTAATGAGCGGGGGCCGCTTCCTCGGGAGGAGGGGCGATATGCAGAATTATCCGCCACTGTCACGCGCTTCAATCGTCCAAATAGAAGGCGCTTTTGCCGCCTGCTCGGCCGAGCGGCTGGCGTTGACGCTGGTATTGTGGAACCCTGGCAACATGTGACGGAAGTTATTGTACCCGTCGTTGCCTTGCAAGCCAGGGTTTTGTTCTCTGGGTGCAACAGGCATGGAACAGATATGAAGCAGACCAGAATCGGGAGGCAAAGTGAAGACAGGCGGTATCGATAGCAGCAGGATCGAGGCGATGATCGCGCAACTGAAGTCGGCGGCCACGCGGCCGGAGGCGAAAATACCGGCGATCCAGACCGAGATGCCGGCAGCGAAGGTGAATTTTGCCGATGCCTTCAAGAGCGCGCTCGATTCCGTGAGCGGCGCGCAAAAGGCCTCGTCGGCAATGGGCCAGCGCTTTACCATGGGCGATGAAAAGGTCAGCCTGTCGGATGTGATGGTATCGATGCAAAAGTCGAGCATCGAATTCCAGGCGACGGTGCAGGTGCGCAATAAGTTAGTCTCGGCATATCATGAGATCATGAATATGCAGGTTTGATACAGATAAGTGTATTGGTACGTCACGAACGCCTTACAAACCGTAGCGAGCGGAAGCCAGTTGTGGCCGAGAAGCGGAACTGTACTCTAGTACAGTGAGCATCGCAGGCCGCAAATGGCGACGCGCAGTAGGTTTGTAAGGTGTTAACCTAACCCAGCCATGCGGGCGTTGCGCTCGCGTTCAAGACGCGTAATATAGCGCTGCACGTGCGCCAGCATGCTGCGCGGCAGGTCGACGAACTGGCAGCCGAGGCGGCGGTTCAGCTTGTTGTTCAGCAAGGTCATGTCCAGCGAATTGCGAATTTGCAAAGTCGCCGTGACGATGCCGACGTCGGGCAAGTCGATGCGGCAGCCGGGATAGTCCCTGCCGATGGTCTCGCCCAGCATCAGTTTATTGTCGAGGATGGCGATGCCGCCGCAGCTGATGTCGGCCAGCGGGAACAGGGTATCGGCGCCGCCCAGCGAAGGCGGCAGGGGGATCGAGACGCGCACGGGATTGCTCACCGGTGTCGTCATGCGGTAATACTCGCGCCGCTGCAAGCGGATCAGCGTTTCTGGAATGGCAATTTTCAAGGCGGGCGTGCCGCCGTAATGGCACTCTTCCACCTGGGCGCTGGCAAACAGGATGCGGATCTTGTCGAGCGAGGTTTCAAACGAAATGCCCTTGGCGGCCAGCATGCGCCGGTTCTGGTCGGCGTTCACGGAACGGTCGAGGATGACGCTATCGTGCTCGGCATCGACTTCCAGGATGGAAGTGACGCACACATCGGATTCACCGTGGATCAGCATGCGGATCAGCTGGTTCTTTTCGCTGATACTGCGCAGCAAGGCGATGATTTCCCGCCGCGATTCCACTTCAAAATCATGCCAGTTTTCGAGGCCGGAATCCATAATATGTGCTTGCATTGATGCCTGTCTATGTATCGGTGAGGTTGACGCTGGTGTCGGGCGGCGGCGGGATCGGCCCGCCATTCGCAGATTCAATATGATATAACCAGGCCAGCAGTTCCGCAATCGCCCGATACAGGCCGGGCGGAATCTGGCGGTCCAGGTCGACATCCATCAGCAGCGCCACCAATTCCTTCGATTCATGTACGAAGACGCCGTGCTCGCGCGCCGTGCTGATGATCTGGTCCGCGATCAGGCCGCTGCCCTTGGCCACCACCTTGGGCGCCGGCGTGCCGCTCTGGTAGGCCAGCGCGACGGCCGTCTGCGGCACCTTGCGTTTGGTGTCGTCAAGCATCATCTTCTCCAGTGGCCGCCTCGGGCTTGCCGGCGATCGTCAACGACGACAAGGGCCAGCCGGCCGCGTCCAGCGACGCTTCCAGCGTCGCCGCATGCTGGCGCAAGGTGCCAGCGCTGCCTTCGCTGCCCGCCTGCAGCTGGATGGCCACTCTGCCGCCCTGCAAGACCACGTGCGCGGCCAGGTCGCCCAGCAGGGGAAACTGGAAGCGCACATTGCTGCGCCAGGCCGTCGCTTCCTCGTCGGCCTCCGTGCCAGCGTGCTGCTGGCCTTCCGGCGCATCGCGGCTGATATCCCACTGCATTTTCTGGCCGGGCCACGCTTCGCCCTGCCACTGCACGCGCGCCTGTTCGTGCGTATGCAGCTGCAAATTGATCAGTTGCGCCGAAGCCAGGTCGGTCCCTGTTCTGGTCGTCTCACCCTGGGCCGCCTTCTGCATTTGCGGCTCCAGCAGCAGCGACGCGAGCGGCCGCTTGCCTTCGGCCCATTCGGCCACATGCGATTCATAGAACAAGCCGCTGCTGCCGACGGCATCGCGCAGATTCTGCGCTACCTGGGCCGGGGCGGCGCCGGGTGTGGCCATCAGCGGCGCCTTGCCGACCAGGGACAGGGGCGCGCCGGGCACGCTTTCCGCCTGGCTGAGTACGCTGCTGATGGCGCGCGCGGTGGTGCTCAGCTCGGGCGCGGGCGTGTCGCTTGCCAGGGCGGGCAGCAGATTGGCCGGTGTCAGGGGCGCGCGGCTGAGCAGGGTGGCGGCCGTGTTGCTGGCGCGCGTGCCCGCTTGGGCGGCGCCAGCCTGGGGGCCACGTGCTTCGGCTGCCTCGGGCTCGGCTTCCGCGTCCGCATACGTCAGCAGGGCACTGGCGGGCTGGTCGCGGCTATTGCCGATTTGAAAAGAGGGACGGGGATTGATGCCGATCAAGGTCAGCGGGATTTCCGTGCCTGGCTGGGCGCCGGCGGGCAGCTGCATGCGGGCCGGCGTGCCGGCCACGCGCACGAGGAAGCTGCCGTCGCCCATGCGGGCCAGCACCTGGCCCTGCATGGATTTGCCGATCAGCCCCTGCAGCGAGCGCTGGAACTCGGCCTGGCGCGGATCGGCGACGGCGTCGGCCGCCCGCGTGGGCTTGACCGGGGTCAGGGGCGTCATGCCGATCGCATCCATCTTCGGCAACATGATAGCGGACCTTGCCCCGTGGGCGCTTACGCGCCGTAGGCGTTGGCCAGGCGCCGCTCAGTGCCGGTGCTGCTGATCAGCTTGGACAATTGCGCCATCCACGGCATGGTCAGATCGCGGATCTTGCGGTCGTCTTCCAGGATCTGCTTGATCAGGGCGACTTTGCGTTGGCGGCCGGCGCTTTCCAGCACGACTTTTTCTTCATTCGCCTTCAGCGCGGCCACATGCGCACTGATGCGCTGTTCCAGCGCTTCCAGCGCATCCCAGTCGGCGTTGGTGGCGGCGGTGACCATCTGGCCCGTCAGGGTCTGCATGGCTTCGTAGGTGGTCAGGACTTCTTGATTGGTCATCATGGGTCAGGCGCTCGCAAGGCTGGGCATACGTTTCAGGTCGGCGCCAGGCATGGCGGCGGGGGTGGCGCCGATGGCGTTCCAGGTTTCGCGCAAGTCGGTGAGCAGGCGCTGCACTTCCTCCAGCATGGCCAGATCGTTGCGGATGTTGGCCGCCAGCAGGCGCGCGCTCATGTATTCATACAGGGCGTCGAGGCCTTCGGCGATCTGGCCGCCCGCTTCCTTGTCCAGGCTGGCGCGCAAGCCATTGTCGATGATCTGGATGGCTTTCGAGATGGACTTGCCTTTTTCCGGCACATTGCCCGATTTCATGTGCATCTGCGCGCTGAGCACGGCCACCAGGGCGCCGTCGTACAGCATCACGATCAGCTTGTGCGGCGATGCCGCGCCGATGCCCGTTTCCAGGCCGACCTTGGCATAGGCGTTGACGCCGCGTTGTTGGGTTCCAAACATTTAATTCTCCTGATGATTGGGCTTAACGGTTGGCGGCGATGGCTGCCAGTTGCTGGGTCAAATAGCTTTGCGTGGACGTCAATCTGCTCAGCGTCACGTCGAGGCGCGAATACTGGGCGCGGTAGCGCGTTTCGATGTCGTTCAGTTTGTCACTGAACTTGTCGCGCTGCGTCGCGATGCTCTTGATGGTTTCGTTGAGGCCCTTGGAACGGTTGGTGATCATGCCGTCGGTGCCGAGGAAGGACGTGGCCAGGTTATTCAGCTGGTAGGCATAGCCTTGCGAGAAACTGACGGTGCCGCGCGAACCGGTGGTGCCGCCCGTGACTTCAATCTTCAGGCCATCGGCCGGGGAGCCGGCGGCGCCCGTCAGGGTCTGGCCCGAGCCGATCACCGGTTGTCCACCCAGGGTGCCGGCCACGTCCGCACCCTTGACGGGGGCGGCTGCGCCGAACAGATCGGTTGGCGCCGTGCCGGTGCCGCTGCTGATGGCGATATTCGAGACGGAACCATAGCGGCTCGACGCCAGTACCAGTTTGCCCGTACCGTCGATGGAAGCCGATACGGTGGCGCCGTTGTCGGAAAAGGCCTTCACGCCGTTGACCGATGACTGGATGATGGACGCCATCTGGGCCGGCGTGTACGTCCCGGCAGGAATGACGACCTGGGCCGTATTCTTGGCAGCGCTGGGCTCGGTGTCGTTCAGCGTGATGCTCCACGTGGTGTCGCTGCCTATCGTAGTGGTGGCCGGCAGCACGGCGGCCGAGGTGATCGAGCCCTGGCTGGCCATCGTGGTGATCGTCAGTTCATAGCTGCCGGGCTTGGTTGCGGCGGTCGAGCTGGTAAAGGCGACGTTGCTGTCCGTGGCCTTGCCGAGCGCGGAAAACAGGCCGGCGATGTCCGTGAAGTTGGCGCTGATGGCCTTGTCGAGCTTGCTGGAATCCAGGGTCAGGCTGCCATCTTTCTGAAAGGAAATGCCGACCTGGCTCAAGGTGCTCAAACTGCTGTTCAAGCCGGTAATCGGTGCGCCCAGCTGTTTGCGCAACTGGCTCTGGATCGATTGCGCGGTCGAGTCGCCCAGCAGGACGCCGCCCTTCTTGGTTTCCGGATCATAGGCCGTCATCTTGGCCATCGCCGTGTTCAGGTCGTTATACGCCTTGACGAAGGCATTGATGCTGGTCTTGACGGTGGAAGTATCTTTCTGCACCGACAAGCTGGTGCTGCCGACCTTGGCAATGCCCAGGGTCACGCCTTCGATGGCCGTATCGACGCTGTTCGACGCGCTGGTGATGGCGATGCCGTTGACGCTGAAATTCGTGTTTTGCGCGGCGCTGTTCTGTTTCAGGTTTTGCGTGCCGCTCGCATCGTAGGACAGCAAGTCGTTCAGGGCGCTGTCCGGCGGCAGGCCGTCGCTGCCGCTCAGCGAGATTTTCATCGATGAGTTGGCGCCCGTCTTCGATGAGCTCAGGACCAGATGGAACGGCTTGTCCGTGCCGTCCGAAACGATGCTGGCCGTCACGCCCAGGCCCGCGTTATTGATGGCGTCGCGGATGCCTTGCAGGGTGTTATTGGTGGCGTCGATCACCACCGTGCCCGTCGCCTGCGTGCCGTCCTGGGTAAAATTGGTGTTCATGTAGGCGCCACCGGAGCCTGCCGTCAGTCCGGCGGCGGCCGGATTGCTGCCGGCGATGGTGATCGGGCTGGCATTGCTCGAGGCCAGGTTGATGGTACTGGTCAGCGTCACGTTCGAGCCGTCATTGACCGCGTTCGAGGCGTGGCCGATGCCGCCCTTGACCGAACCCGTCACCACTTCTTCGATGTTCAGGTTGGAACCGTCGGCGCGCGTAAATTTCAGGGTGCCGTCGGCGGCCTTGCCGGTGACGGTGATGTTGGCCGCGGCCAGCGCATTCGAGACGGCATTCGGACCTTCGAGCGTCGTGTCGAGCGAGGCGGCCGTGATGCCGCCGTTGGCGGCCACGCCGTTGCCCTGGGTAACGATCTCGACGCCGCCCACCGACAGCGAATAGGTGCCATCCGCGCCCGTTTCGACGCTGCCGAAGCCGGCGAACATGGTGGCGCTGCTCGATGTCGGCTGCGCCGTGGCGGTCACGCCCGTGGTGCTGCTCTTGGCGTTGATGGCGTCGGCCAGGGCGCGCGCGCTCTTGGTGCTGGCATCGGTGGGGATGGCGGTGCCGTTGAGGATCAGCGAGCCGTTGCTGATGCCGGTTTGCGCCGTGGTGGCGCCCAGGGCGGTGCCGTTCAAACCGAAGGTGCCGCCGGTGAGCGAGCCCAACTGGAAGGAAATCGTTGTCTTGCTGCCCAGCCCGATGGTCGACAGCTTGTTGGCCATGCCGCCCGACATCAGGGTCTGCGACTGGGCCAGTTGCGTGACATTGATGTTGTAGTTGCCAGCCACGGCCTTGGCGCCGGCACTGGCGGACAGCACCAGTGGATCGGCGGGCGTGGCGCTGACGGCGCGGAAGTTATTGGTATTGGACAGGGCCGACAGCGAATTCTGGAAAGTGCTGACGGCGCCACTGAGCGTGCCCATCGCGCTGAGCTTGGCCTGGTAGGAGGCCGTTTTCTTGTCAAAAGTACCCAGCGGTGCGGCTTCGGCCGTCATCAGCTTGTCGATGATGGCATTCACATCCAGGCCGCTGGCGCCGGCGCCGATGCCGATGGATGAAAGTGTAGGTGTGATGGCCACTGAATACTCCTAGGAAAACGCTAATATAAGCTGTTATCGGCAGAATCAATCAGGACTTGAGAGGGGGATTTACCGCGCTGTTTTCAGCGGGAGCGAAAAAGCGGGAAAGGGGCAGGGGAGTGTTGCGTTAATTGCAATAAAATCGGGGCCGGATAGCCAGGCTACCGAACCCCGTGGTCATGCCGATGCGTATTGCCATGATGTCGCATGTCCGTGTGCCATGCCATCGCTATGCGCTTTGACTGATCAGCGAACCTTTGGCCGAATCGAAGGTTTTGGACAATTCCAGGGCTTCCCGGGTAGGAATCTGGCGCAGTACTTCCTTGGTTTCCTGGTCGATGATTTTGACCACCGTGCGCTGGCTGTCTTCGTCGATGGAAAATTCCAGGCCTTGCGTCTTCATTTGCGAGGACTGGTTCAATTCCGAGACGGCTTTGTCCAGCTGCTCGCGGCTGGGCTCCTTGCTGGCTTGCTGTGGTGCAACCGTGTCGTTTTCCGAGGCCATGCGTGGCGTTGCCGGGCGTGCCGGCGACGCGTCCGTCGTGCCGTAACTCTTGTCTATCCTGGCCGCGGAGGCGGCCGCTATCGTGTCGATAGTCATGGTGCTCTCCTAGTGAAAATTCCCCGGCCGAAAAAATCCGGCAGGGGAATCAGAGTCCTAAGCTGTTGCCTGACTAATCGGAGATTAGCCGCGCAGCAGGCTCAGGACGCCGTTTGGCAGCGAGTTCGCTTGCGCCAGCATGGCCGTACCAGCTTGTTGCAGGATCTGGCCGCGGGTCATGTTGGCCGTTTCCGATGCAAAGTCGGTATCGACGATGCGGCTGCGCGATGCGGACAGGTTTTCCGTGGTCGATTGCAGGTTGGAAATCGCCGACGAGAAGCGCGATTGCAAAGCACCGTATTGGGCGCGTTGGCCGTTCACCGTTGCCAGTGCAGCATCGGCAATTTTCAGTGCCAGCTGCGCGCCGTCAAACGTCGTCACGTCCAGGGTCGACACGGAGTTCAGGGTCGAACCTTGTGCCGTTGCTTTACCAATCGCCAGGCCGGTCGTGGTGGTTTCCGTGACCGAGAAGCTGTTTTGCGAATCGAAGGTCACGCGGCCGTTGACCGTGGCGGCATCGGCTGCGGTGATGATCGACGTGGCTGCGGCTTGTACTTTGCCATCGGCCTTGTAGCCGTCCACGTCGAACTTGACGTTGGCCGTCGTGCCTTGCGTCAGAGCGATATTTTCGCCCGATGCATTCGTCAGCTTCATGCCCTTGTTGACGCTGTCGTACTGGGCGGTCACGCCGGTCTTTGCCGTTTGGGCATTGATGGCGTTGATGCCTGCGGCATAGTCGGCTGCGGTCGATGCGGTGCCGCTGACGGCAAACGATACGGTGACGCCCTTGGCGTTATCCGAGCCGATGGAGAACGAATACGATTCGGCGCCCAGGTTCAGGTTGACGTCCGTTTGTGCCGTTGCCGTCACGCCCGTTTTCGCCGTTTGGCTGTTGATGTCGGCGGCGACGGATTTGGCCGTGCTGCCTTTGATGGCATCGCCTGCACCTGGTGCCGTTTCGGCGACGGCGGCCGTCGTGTCGACGGTCGTGGTGCCAATGGAGCCGGAAATCGTCAGCTTGCCGACAACTGCATTACCGACGGCATCTTTCTTGACAGCCGATGCATCGTTGGCGATACGGTTGTTGCCGTAGGTGTTGGTCAGGAAGTTCGCGCCGCTGGCGGAAATCAGCTGATTGGCATCTGCGCCGACCTGGAAGTTGGCCGTACCCATGGTGCCGTCCAGCAGCGCCTGGCCGTTGAACGAGGTGGTTTGGGCGATACGGTTCAGTTCCGAACCCAGCTGGCCTACCTCGGTTTGCAGCGCCTGACGGTCGCTCGACGAGTTGGTGGCGTTCGACGATTGAACTGCCAGTTCGCGGATACGTTGCAGGATGTCGCCCGAGCTTGCCAACGCGCCTTCAGCCGTTTGAGCCAGCGAGACGCCGTCGTTTGCATTGCGGGTGGCTTGGGTCATGCCGCGGATTTGCGACGTCATACGGTCGGAAATTGCCAGACCAGCGGCGTCATCCTTGGCGCTGTTGATGCGCATGCCGGAGGACAGGCGTTGCAGCGAGGTGCTCAGGGCCGACTGCGAGGTCGACAGATTGCGTTGCGAATTCAGGGACGAGATGTTGGTATTAATTACTGCAGCCATGATAATTCTCCAAACAGGTACTACATTGCGCTATGTGCTAGTCACTTTGGCCTGCCCCGCTGTTCCGGGACAATCAAGCCGCTGTTGTTTAGGGTAACGGTTGCTCTGCGGGAAAATTTATGGCGAAAAGTGCTTTAAATTTTAATTTTTAGCCCTTCAGTTTGTGGCTGGCAGCGCGCTAGACGACAGGATTTAAGGAAACTTGAGGGCAAAAATAGTTTTATTTTTATATGTTGCGGAGGTTGGCGGGGCGCCGGAGAGGGAAGGATGTTATTGTTTTTGCCATAAAAAATGCCGTCCGGCCGGGTGGCGGGACGGCATGCGGCGAAGCGCCAGGGTTCAGTCCGCCACCACCACGCGGTTCTTGCCCGTTTGCTTGGCCTGGTACATGGCGCGGTCGGCGCGCTTGACCAGTTCGGCCTGGTCTTCGTTGGGCAGGCGCAGGGCCACGCCGGCGGAAAAGGTGATCAAGACTTTTTCGTTGTCGTGCAGGAAGAAATGCCGGGTCAGTTCGCGCTGCAAGCGCGTCATCGTCGACGAGGCGGCCTCGACCGTCGTTTCCGGCAGCAGGATGAGGAACTCCTCGCCGCCGAAGCGGGCGATGACGTCCATCGAGCGCAGGGTTTCCTTGACGATTTTGACCAGGTGTTTCAGCGCCGCATCGCCGGCCAGGTGGCCGTAGGTGTCGTTCAGGCGCTTGAAATCGTCGAGGTCCAGCATGGCGATGCACAGCGGCGTGCCGCGGCGGTCGGAGCGGGCCGTCTCGCGCTCGAACACGTCGTCCAGGCCACGCCGGTTCAGGCTGCCCGTCAGCTGGTCTTCCCGCACCAGCTCGCTCATATGCTGGAGCTTTGCTTCCAGCGTGTGGATGCGCTGTTCCGCATCCTGCACTTCCTGGCGCGCCAGCACCATCTTGTCGCGCGCGCGCAAGGCTTCGTTCTGCACCATGCGCGTTTCGCGCAGGACTTCGTCGAGAACGCTGTTCAGTTCGCTGATATTTTCCGCCTGGCTGATCTTTTCCGAATAGCCGCCGATCTTTTCATGGAAGTCGCCCGTGCTGGCCGCCACTTGTCCCAGGCGGTCGATGAAGGTCATCATCATGTTCTTGACCGTCAGCTTGACGTCGGACAGGCTGTGCTTGAGCTGGCCCTGCTTGTAGATGACTTCCTTCAGGCTGCGCGTGGCGTCTTCCAGCGCGCGCTGGTCGAGCGGGCCGGCGATCAGGTTTTGCACGGCATCGACCTGGCCGCGCAGCCAGCTGTCGTCGTCGAGCAACTGGCTGACGTTATCGAGCAGCAACTTGAACAGGCGCAGCAGCAATTCCTGCTGCTCGGCCGTGTCGCCGCTTTTCAGTTCGATCTGGTAGCACAGCTGTTTCAGGCGCAGGGCCGCTTCGTTCAGCGCTTCTTCCGTGTGGGCCAGTTTGATGGCCGCGCCCAGCGATTCGGCTTCCTCCACCAGCGCGGGCGTGCCCGTCAGCAAGGTGGCGACGGCAAAACCCAGGGTACGGCTGAGCAATTCACGCAGGGTGCGCGTCTGTTCGCCGTCCGGCAGGGGCGGCAATTCGATGCCGCCGCCTTTCTTGACCTGTTTTTCCGCCAGCTGCGCCAGGGTGCGCGCATAGCTGTCCCAGTCGCGCGCTTTCAGGGCGCGCTGGAAACGCCGGCCAAAGTCGCCCAGTTCGCCCGCCGATTCGCTCATCTTGGCGGCGAATTGCGTCAGGACATTCTCCGCGCCGCTCTCCGTGGGTGCGCTGGCGGCCAGCACGGCGCCAGGCGTAGCCGGCGTCTCTGCCGGTTCGCTGATGCCGGCGATTTCATTGTAGATATCGCGGTAGGCGCTTGGCGTGGGGGCGATGCGGCGCGTGGCCAGGCGGCGAAACGCTTCGCGGGCGATATCGGCCGGGTTCATCGCGGCGGTGGCGGTATTCGTGGCGCCAGCGGGAGCGCTTGCTGGGGAAGTTGGCAATTTACTGGACATGTAGGCACAGCCTTTTTAGATATTTCTCATTATCCTCATGATATGCGAGTTGGCAAAGAACTTATTGTGCGAGAAGCAAGGAGAAGTCCTGTCAATTCGCCCGATGCCAGCGTGCATGCCGCTTTGCCGTCAATCCACCAGCTGGTTGCGGATGGCGTAATGCGTCAGTTCGGCGCTGTTCTTGAGTTTCATCTTGACCAGCAAGCGGGCGCGGTATTCGCTGACGGTCTTCACGGACAATTTCAGCTCTTCGGCGATGGCGCCCACGGCCTTGCCGGAGGCGATCATGACCAGGGTCTGGTATTCGCGGTCCGACAGGGTGTCGTGCAAGGCCGTTTCGTGGTCTTCGCCCACCGTGTTGGCCAGTTCCTGCGCCAGCGAGGCGCTGATGTATTTCAAGCCCTGTGCCACCTGGCGGATGGCTGTGACCAGTTCGCGCGGCGCGCTCTGTTTCGTCAGGTAGCCGGCCGCGCCCGCCTTGAGCGAACGGATGGCGTACTGATCCTCGCGGTGCATGGAGAGCATCAGCACGGCCAGTTCCGGCTTTTCCTTCTTGATCTGCTTGAGCACCTCGATGCCGCTGCGGTCGGGCAGGGAGATGTCGAGCAGCAACACCTGGCATTTCGAGCCGCGGAACAGCTTGATGGCGTCGTGGCCATTTTCGGCCTCGCCGGCCACGATGATGTCCTTCGTGTCGGCGAGGATTTGCTTCAAGCCCTCGCGCACGATCGCATGATCGTCGGCGATGAATACCCGGATGGTGGCTTTTTCTTTCATGACTGCGTTGTTTCCTATCTAATTCACCCACTAGGCCGTGTCTGGCGACGGCCCGCTGTGCGCGGGCGCACTGGCTGCAGCCGCTATTATCGCCTCTCGCGCCGTGGTCAGCCGGATTTTTATGCTCAGGATGGTACCGCCGCCAGGCCCGTCCATCAGACTCAGGGTGCCGCCCAGCGCGCTGGCCCGTTCGGCCATGCCGCGGATGCCGAACGATTGCGGTTTGGCGCGGTCTGACAGACGCATGCCGACGCCATTGTCGGCGATCGACAGGCTGATATGCTGGCGCTGCCGGGCCAGGCGCACGCTGACCTTGCTTGCCTGCGCATGCTTGGCGATATTCGTCAGCGCCTCCTGGGCGATGCGGAACAGGCTGGTCGCCTGGTCCAGTTCCAGTTCGATATGCTGGCGGTTCGAAATGAACTGGCATTCGATGCCGGCCTGGCGCGCGAATTCCTTGACTTGCCAGTCCAGCGCGGCAACCAGGCCCAGGTCCAGCATGGAGGGGCGCAAGTCCAGCGAAATGCGGTGCACGGCGTCGATGCTGCGGTCGACCAGGGCGTCGACATAATCGGCCTTTTCCTGCAACTGCTGGTCGTCCGGCGGCAAACGGCGCACCAGCATGGCCAGCGCCATCTTGATGGCCGTCAAGTTGCCGCCCAGGTCATCGTGCAGTTCGCGCGCCAGGCGCGTGCGTTCGTGTTCCTTGACCTTGTCGATGTGCGCGGTCAGCTCGGCCAGGCGGGCGCGCGACTGGCGCACTTCGATCTGTTCGAGCCGGCTTTCCGTGATATTCGTCATGATGCCTTCCCACTGCACCGTGCCGTCGGCCAGCGCGCGCGGCGTGGAGCGCAGGTTGATCCATTTGACGTCCTTCCAGGCATCGATCCAGATGCGGCCCTCCCAGTTCCAGCTCCACAAGGCGCTTTTTGACGCCTGCATCGATTCCAGATACGAGGCGCGGTCGTCGGCCAGGATCAACTGGTAAAACAGTTCCGGGCGCGCGTGCAGCTGTGCCGGTCCCAGGCCAAGCAGGGCCTGGCAGCCGTCGCTCAGGTAGGGGAAGGCGGCGCGCCCATCCGCATGCAGACAGAACTGGTACACGAGGCCCGGCGTATTCGAGACGATGGCGTTAAAGCGCGACTGCACCTGCGCCAGGGCGGCGGCCGTCGCCTGCGGCGTGCGCAAGTCTTCGCCTTCGGCCAGCAGCAGGGCGCGGCCGTGGCGGTGGGCGCGCGACAGGTGCAGGCTGAGCGAATACAGGCTGCCATCGCGGCGGCGCAGCTGTACGTGCAGCAGGGCCTGCGCACCGATGCTGTCGTCCAGGGTCGCCAGCACGGCGGCCAGTTGCTGCGCATCGAGCTGCGGCGCCAGGGTGAAGGGCGTCATCGCCAGCAATTGCTTGCGCGCATACTGCAAGTTGTCGCAGGCGGCATCGTTGGCGTCGAGCAATTGCAAGCTGGCCGCGTCAAACAGGTAGATTTCCGGCGTCGCCGCGCGCATGGCGGGCGCCAGCCGGGGAGTGTCGTGCATGGCGTTGGCTTTCTTCATCAGCGGCGCGCGCGCCAGAAGGCGGCGAAGCGGCGCAGCACCCTGGCCGGGCGCGAACTGTGGCGCCCTGCGGCGGCGCGCGTACGCAGGCGCTGCCACCAGGCGCGGCGGGCGCGGCCCAGCGCGGCCGACAGGCGGCTGACACGGCGCCATGGGTGCGTGGCGCGCAGGCGGGCGATCCAGCGGTCCTTGGTTTCCATGAACAGGCCATGCCAGCGCGCAAACCACGGCAAACTCAATAGGGTGGGGCGCGTCAGCGAATACAGGCGCGCGACGGCGGCCGCGCCGCCCAGCTTGGCGATGACGATCACGCCGATGCCGGAAAACGCATGGCCGCGCGCGATCGCCAGCAGGGCCAGCAGCTTGACGGGGAACAGCAGCACGGCTGGCAGCACGAAGATGGCCAGCGCCCAGTACGGCGGCAGGCGCTTGATCCACGCTTCGAGCGCATGCAGGGGCGGAAATTGCGCGATCACCTGCATGATGCGCGCGCCGGTCGCCCACAGCCATTCCTCGATCAGCAGGCAGATGGCGGCCAGGTAGACCAGCGGCGCAAACAGCCAGCGCCTGACTCTGTAGAATTTTTTCATCCGTCTCCGTGTGCGGCGCAGGTTTGCCGCGATTGCCACGATGATACGTCAAAAAAGCCCGTTTGCCCCCGCATCGCGTGTGCCCGTGGCTCCCTGGCGGGGCTACAATAGGCAGATGAATAAAGCCTTTGTAAAAGAATCCGACAACGACGACGATGAAGAAGCGGCCGCGCTGGCGCTGGCCATTCCCGCCGGCGCCAAGAACTACATCACGCCGGCCGGTTACCAGCGCATCAAGGAAGAGCTGCTGCAGCTGATCGACGTCGACCGTCCGGAGGTGGTGCGCATCGTCCACTGGGCGGCGTCGAATGGCGACCGTTCGGAAAATGGCGACTATATCTACGGCAAGCGCCGGCTGCGCGAAATCGACCGCCGCATCCGTTTCCTCACCAAGCGCATGGACCTGGCCGCCATCGTCGACCCCAGCGTGCACCATGGCAACGATCAGGTGTTTTTCGGCGCCACGGTGACTTACCGCACCAGCGACGGCGAAACGCACACCATCACCATCGTCGGCATCGACGAGTTCGATCCCCTGAACGGCAAGATCAGCTGGGTCTCGCCCATGGCCCGCACCATCACCAAGGCGCGCGAAGGCGACGTGATCACCCTCACCACGCCGCAGGGCGAGCAGGAACTGGAGTTGCTGGAAGTGACGTATCCGGCGCCGGGGGAGGGGTAGTTTGCGGTGACGCTGGGTGGGTGAGGCGCGCGCAGGCACACTGATTCTTTAGTTGCTATCAGGAGTTGTCATGCCCCGCCGCCTCCGCCTCGCCTTGCCCGGCGTTCCCTTGCATGTGGTGCAGCGTGGCGTAAATCGCCAAGCCTGCTTTCTTGATGGACAGGACAAGCAGCGTTATCTGGATTATTTGCGCAGTTGTTTGGCGCTTGCGCCATGCCAGTTGCATGCCTATGTGGTCATGAGCAATCATGTGCATCTCTTGCTTTCCACGCAAAGCACAGTTTTCCTGTCGTCGCTGATGAAAATGCTGAATCAGCGTTATGTCCAGTACTTCAACTGGCGTTATGGCCGCACCGGCAGCTTGTGGGAAGGTCGCTACAAGTCTTGTCTCGTGCAAGAAGAACGTTATTTATTGATTTGCCAGCGCTATATCGAACTCAATCCCGTCAGGGCCGGTATCGTGGCATTGCCTGGGCAATATTGCTGGTCCAGCTATCGGAGCAATGCGCAGGGCGTACATGATGATCTGCTGTCTCCGCACTCCTTGTATTTGACGCTTGGACGTGACGTGTCTGAACGGCAAGAGAAATACCAAACGTTATTTCAGGATGAGTTGGGCGAGCGTTGCATTGGACAACTGCGAGAGGCAGTCAATGCCGAATTTGCCGTAGGCGATCAGGCGTTTTTACGGCGAGTCGCGGAAATGCGCCGGTAGTCCGCAGTGGAGATCAGGGGGCAGACCCGGCGGGTCTGACCCCTGTTTTTTGCTGCGTAAATGAATTACGTTCGAACCTGCAAAGCGTGAGAGCCGGGGTCAGTCGCTTCGCGATTGGAATGCGCCCCATTGGGACGTATTCCCCCGGCGGGTCTGGCCCCAGCTTTTTGCCAACAATTCTTAGTTGCGCTCGCGCAGGATGCGATTCACGCCGGCCACTCTGCGCACATTGCGCAGCAGGGCGGCCAGGTGGACCCTGTCCTTGACTTGCACGGTGAAGCGCAGCTGGTCGAGGACGTTGTCCTTGTCTTCGTCCATGCCCACATAGATGATGTTGGCGTCGGATTCGCCGATTTCGGCGGCGACTCTGGCGAGGATGCCCCGTTCGCTGTTGATCAGCACCTTGATGCGGCAGTCGAAGCGGCGGTTCAGTTCGGTGCCCCAGCGCACGGCGATCCAGCGGTCCGGTTCCTTGGCGCGCTGGCGTTTCGCTTGCGAGCAGTCGCTCGTGTGCACCAGCAGCCCCTGGTCGCGGCGCAGCTGGCCGATGATCTGGTCGCCGGGAATCGGCAAGCAGCATGGCGCCAGTTGTACGGAGACGCCTTCGCTGCCGCAGATGGTGACGGGGTCGAGCTCGCTGCCGCTATTGTGTTCCACCGGCATGCTGGCCGCTTCGCCGCCAATCAAGCCGAAGATGTGGCGCGCCACCAAGGTGGCCATGCGCTTGCCGATGCCGATGTCCGCGTACAGCTCGTCCATGGAATTGGCGCTCGACTCGTTGAGCAGGCGTTCGACCAATGGCGCTGGCAGGTCGGCGTCGATGTTCAGGGTCTGCAGCGCCTGCGACAGCAATTGCTGGCCCAGGGCGATCGATTCGGGCAGGTTGATCGTGCGCAGATGGTGGCGGATGGCCGAACGGGCCTTGCCGGTGCGCACGAACGACAGCCAGGTCGGGCTGGGGCGCGACGAGGAATCGGTGATGATTTCGACGATGTCGCCATTGTGCAGCTCGGTGCGCAGGGGCGAGGTTTCGTTGTTGATCTTGACGGCCACGGTCTGGTCGCCGATGCCCGTGTGGATCGAATAGGCGAAGTCGATGGCCGTGGCGCCGCGCGGCAGGGCGATGATCTTCGACTTCGGCGTAAACACGTAGACGGAATCGGGGAACAGGTCGACCTTGACGTGTTCGAGGAATTCGGCCGAGTCGCCCGTCTGTTGCTGGATGTCGAGCAAGGATTGTAGCCACGCATGCGTGCGCTGCTGCAAGTCGGACGGGTTCGATTCGCCGCTCTTGTACAGCCAATGCGCGGCCACGCCGGACTCGGCCGTGCGGTGCATTTCCTGCGTGCGGATCTGGAATTCGACGGGCGTGCCGTACGGGCCGATGACGGTCGTGTGCAGCGACTGGTAGCCGTTCAGCTTGCGGATCGCGATGTAATCCTTGAACTTGCCCGGCATGGGCTTGTACAGGCTGTGCAGGGTGCCCAGGGTCACGTAACAGTCGGCAAAGCTGCCCACCACCACGCGGAAGCCGTACACGTCCAGCACTTGCGAGAACGACAAATGCTTGCTGCGCATCTTTTTATAGATGTCGTACAGGGTCTTTTCGCGGCCCGTGACGTCGGCCTCGAGTTCGGCCATGGACAAGGTGCTCTTCACCGCTTCCATGATCTTGTTGACCACTTCGCGCCGGTTGCCGCGCGCCGCCTTGACGGCTTTCGCCAGCGTGCGGTAGCGCATGGGGTACAGGTGCGAGAACGACAGGTCCTGCAGCTCGTGGTAGATGTTGTTCAGGCCGAGGCGGTGCGCGATCGGCACATACACTTCCATGGTCTCGCTGGCGATGCGGCGCTTTTTGGCCGCCGTCATGAAGTCCAGGGTGCGCATATTGTGCAGGCGGTCGGCCAGCTTGATGAGGATCACGCGGACGTCGGAGGCCATGGCCAGCAGCATCTTGCGGAAGTTTTCCGCCTGCGCTTCGATCTGGCTCTGGAATTCGATCTTTTCCAGTTTCGACAGGCCGTCGACCAGGTGCGCCACCGGCGCGCCGAAGCGTTCGATCAATTCATCCTTCTTGACGTCCTGGTCTTCCATCACGTCATGCAGCAGGGCGGCCATGATGGCTTGCGCGTCGAGCTTCCAGTCGGCGCAGATTTCGGCGACGGCGATCGGGTGCGAGATATACGGCTCGCCCGAGCGGCGCATCTGGCCCAGGTGCATTTCGTCGGAGAAGCGGTAGGCTTCCTTGACTTTTTTCAGGTCGGCGGGAGACAGGTATTCGGCCAGCTTGTCGGCCAGATGGCTGACGGAGGCCACGCCGAGGGCGGGCGCTGGCGGTGCTGCGGGGGAGTTGCTGCCGGACGTGCCGGCGCCGGGCGCGGAAGCGCCCTGTGATTTTGCCGCCTGGCGCGAGGCCAGGGGCGGCAGTGCTGCGGAAGTCGTGTCGGCTGGGGTCAGACTCATAAAACGTCGCGTTGCTTTACAGTGTGAATAAACGATACGGTAGAAGCAGGGGTCAGCACTGTTCCGGCACGCGGCTTCCCAATTACATCGGGACCTTTTTCAGCATTTCGATGCCGACTTTACCGGCAGCGATTTCACGCAGTGCGACAACGGTAGGCTTGTCCTTGGCTTCCACCTTCGGGGTGTGGCCTTGCAACAACTGACGTGCGCGATAGGTCGCAGCCAGGGTCAGCTGGAAACGGTTAGGGATCTGCTTCAGGCAATCTTCGATTGTGATACGGGCCATAGTAACTCCTAAATTGTGTGCGTGGTGCGGGGCGCTGTGTGAACTGGCGTGCAGAGACGATTATTCTGCGTGCAGGCCCAGCTGGGCGAATAGCGATGCGTTGCGGGCCGCTTGTTGCGCAAACCGGCAACGGGCCGCTCTCACGATCGCGCTCAGTTCGGACAAAGCGACCGTAAACTCTTCATTGATAATAACATACTCGAACTCGGGAGCGTGTGCGATTTCGCCGCCAGCCGCCAGCAGGCGGCGCGTGATCACGTGCGGCTCGTCCTGGCCGCGCTTGTTCAGGCGTTCTTCCAGCGCATCGATCGATGGCGGCAGGATGAAAATGCCGGCCGCGCGGGGAAATTGCTTGCGCACCTGGCGCGCGCCCTGCCAGTCGATTTCCAGCAGAATATCGGTGCCGGCGGCCATTTGCTGTTCCACCATGATGCGCGAAGTGCCGTAGTAATTGCCATGCACTTCCGCCCATTCCAGGAACTCGCCCTGGTCGGCGCGCGCGACAAAGTCTTCCGCCGTCGTGAAGTAATACTCGCGGCCATGCTGCTCGCCGGGACGCGGGGCGCGCGTGGTGGTCGAGATCGACAATTTGATGCCGGGCTCTTGCGCCAGCAATGCATTGACCAGTGTCGATTTGCCGGCGCCCGATGGCGCGGCGACCACGAACAGGCTGCCGGAGAAGGCGGTAGGGTGGCTCATGCGGATCTTTCCATATGCGTGTGATGGCGGCGTGTGCGCTTGCATGGGCGCCGCCCAATCCGGTATTTTACCAAGAGGCAAGGCGGTGAGCCAGCCCCGCGATGCGCCTTGCCGCCAGGCTTGTGCATATTTTGCTTGTTATCTTGAGGAAATAGTTATTTAATTTGGAATGGTTTTTTCTTAATAACTATTTGCCGACAGGATGCGCGCATGAAGAATTTCCCGTTTCTCAGTTCCGCCCAGGCCATGTTGCTGCTGCGCGTGGCCATCGCCGTGATGTTCATGGCGCATGCGATCACGCGCATCGCCAATGGCACCATTCCCCGCTTTGCCGGTTTCCTGGAAGACAAGGGGTTCATCTACGGTCTGGCCGTGGTGTGGGCGATTACCGTCGTCGAAATCGTTTGCGGCAGTTTGCTCATCGCCGGCAAGTACACGCGCTGGGCGGCGGCCGGGCTGATGGTGATCTGCATCGGCGGCATCGCCATCGTGCATGCGGCCAAGGGCTGGTTCGTGGGCGAGCATGGCGCCGGCGGCGTGGAATACAGCATCGTGCTGTTTGTCGCCTGCGTCGTCATCGCCGCCAGCGACAAGGGGCGCGCCGGAGCGCGCCTGGCCTGAAGGGAGCTTATTCCAGGTTCTGCACCTGTTCGCGCATCTGCTCGATCAGCAGCTTCAAGTCCATCGAGGCGTCGGCCAGTTCCTTGACGGACGCCTTGGCGCCCAGCGTGTTGGCTTCGCGGTTCAGTTCCTGCATCATGAAGTCGAGGCGCTTGCCCACTTGCCCGCCCTTGGTGAGGATGTGGCGCGTTTCGCCCAGGTGGGCCGACAGGCGCGCCAGCTCTTCCGACACGTCGATGCGGATGCCGTACAAAATCACTTCCTGGCGGATGCGTTCCATGGCGTCCTGGCGCGACAGGGCTGAATTCGAGCCCTGGCTGGCCAGGCCCAGCGCATCCTGCATGCGCTCGATGGCTTTTTGCTGGAAGGCCGCCACCACTTGCGGTATCAATGGCGTGATGCGCTTGACGATGGCTTCCATCGCTTCGATGCGCGACAGCAGCACGGCTTCGAGCGCGGCGCCTTCGCGCTTGCGGCTGTCGACGAAGGCCGCCACGGTACGCTTGGTCAGCGCGCCCACGTCCGCCTGCAGGGACTCCTGTCCCACTTGCGCTTCTTCGATGACGCCAGGCCAGCGCAGCAGTTCGGCCACCGTCATGACGGGAGCGGAGACAAAATGCTGGCCCACTTCGTTTTGCAGGCGCGCCAGTTCGGCCAGCAGGGGCAGGTTCAGCGCCTGCGTGCCGGCCGTCGCCGCCTTGCGGCCAAAGCTCAGGCGTACCTCGACTTTGCCGCGCGTGATGGCGGACATGACGGCGGCGCGCAAGTCAGGCTCCAGGGCCCGCAGATCGTCGTTGATCCGGAATTGCAGGTCGAGAAAGCGCGAGTTGACGCTCTTGATTTCAATTGTCAGTGTGCCTGCAGCACCTTCGCTGGTGGCAACCGCGTAGCCTGTCATGCTTGAAATGCTCAAAGGATTCCCCGATTTGGTCTTGTATACAGTCACTTATACACTTAATCAGCCAGCGCAGGCAATACCGCCCGCGCCGCAAAACAGACCGAAGTACACGATGGCCTGAAAATTGCTGAATAGTGTGCGTTTTACGGCATTGTAAAGAAAATTGTGTTTGGCGGGGCAGGATTGTAGGGATCATGTGTGTGCGGCCCGCCATTGCGTCCTGCGCTGTTGCATGACTGCAAATACACGGGCGCGCGGTGGTAAAATCGCTGCCGCAACCCCAATCACACAGGACACCCCATGACATTTGAATCCCGCCCGAGCGGCCGCACCGTCGACGCGCTGCGCGCCATCCGCATCACCCGCCAGTACACCAAGCATGCCGAAGGCTCGGTGCTGATCGAGTGCGGCGACACCAAGGTCATCTGCACCGCCAGCATCGAAGACAAGGTGCCGGGTTTTCTGAAAGGCAAGGGCCAGGGCTGGTTGACGGCCGAGTACGGCATGCTGCCGCGCTCGACGCACACGCGCATGGACCGCGAAGCGGCGCGCGGCAAGCAGTCCGGCCGCACGCAGGAAATCCAGCGCCTGATCGGCCGCTCGCTGCGCGCCGCCTTTGATTTGCAGGCCTTCGGCGAACGCACCCTGCACCTCGATTGCGACGTCATCCAGGCCGATGGCGGCACGCGCACGGCCTCGATCACGGGCGCCATGGTGGCTGCGTATGACGCGTTTTCCCAGCTGCAGGCGCGCGGCGCGATCACCGCCATTCCCGTGAAAAGCTTCGTCGCCGCCATCTCGGTGGGCGTCTACCAGGGCATGCCGGTGCTGGACCTCGATTACGTGGAAGACTCGGGCTGCGACACGGACATGAACGTGGTCATGACGGAAGCGGGCCACTTCATCGAAGTGCAAGGCACGGCCGAAGGCGCCGCCTTCGACCGCGCCGGCATGAACCGTTTGCTGGACCTGGCACAGGGCGGCATCGCCGACCTGATCGCCCTGCAGAAGCAGGCTTTGGGGATCTGATCTTTACATAGATTTACACATCGCTGCCCGCCACGCCGGGCAAAAAGCCCACACTTGCCGCCGTTGAGCGCGGCGGCGGGCCAAGGTGAGGGGAGCGCAAAAGGTTTACAATGTCGGCACTTCAACCGGACTACTGACATGACCCAACGCCTCATCCTCGCCTCCAACAACGCCGGCAAGCTCAAGGAATTCAACGAGCTGCTCTCGACCATCGGTTTTTCCGTCCACGCCCAGGGCGAGTACGCCGTGCCGGAAAGCGACGAACCATTCCACACCTTCGTTGAAAACGCCCTGCAAAAGGCGCGCCACGCGTCGCGCCTGACGGGCTTGCCGGCGCTGGCCGACGATTCCGGCGTGTGCGTCAATGCGCTCGGCGGCGCGCCAGGCGTGTACTCGGCCCGCTATGCGGGCGAGCCGAAATCGGATGCCGCCAACAGCGCCAAGCTGATCGCCGACCTGGAAGCGCATGCCGACAAGTCCGCCTATTACTACTGCGTGCTGGTGTACGTGCGCCATGCGGACGACCCGCAGCCCGTGATCGCCGATGGCCGCTGGAATGGCGAGATGATCGCCACGCCGCGTGGCAACGGCGGCTTCGGCTACGATCCGCATTTCTTCCTTCCCGCGCTGGGCAAGTGCGCGGCCGAACTGACGTCCGATGAAAAGAACGCGCTGTCGCACCGTGGTCAGGCCCTGCGCGCGCTGGTGGAAAAGCTGCGATGATCCCGATCAAACTGGTGGGCGCCGTTGCCAGGTCGGCAGCCAAGCCCGGAGCGTCGCCCGCGCCGCAGGCAGGCATTTCCGGCGTGGCCGGAGCGGCCCTGAAATACCTGCAGCCGGGCGCGCTGAACCTGACGGCCCTGCCGCCGCTGTCGCTGTACATCCATTTCCCGTGGTGCGTGAAAAAATGCCCGTATTGCGATTTCAATTCGCACGAGGTGCGCGGCGACTTGCCGGAAGCCGAATACCTGGCCGCCCTGCGGCTGGACCTGGAAATGGCGCTGCCGCTGATCTGGGGCCGCAAGATCCACACGATTTTCATCGGCGGCGGCACGCCCAGCCTGATGTCGGCGGCGGGCCTGGACCGGTTGATGTCGGACGTGCGCACTCTGCTGCCACTGGAGCTCGATTGCGAAATCACCATGGAAGCCAATCCGGGCACCTTTGAAGCGGAAAAATTCAAGTCTTACCGGGCCAGCGGCATCAATCGTTTGTCGATCGGCATCCAGAGCTTCAATGGCCGCCATTTGCAGGCGCTGGGACGCATCCACGACGACAACGAGGCGCGCCGCGCGGTGGAGATCGCGCACGCCAACTTTGACAATTTCAATCTCGACCTGATGTACGCGCTGCCCACGCAAACCCTGGCCGAAGCGCGGCAGGACCTGGAAACGGCGCTGTCGTTCGCGCCGCCGCATTTGTCGCTGTACCACCTGACGCTCGAACCGAACACCTTGTTCGCCAAGTATCCGCCGGTGCTGCCGGATGACGACGAGAGCGCCGACATCGCCGACATGGTGGCCGCGCGCGCGGCGCAGGCCGGTTATGGCCGCTACGAAGTGTCGGCCTATGCGCAGCCGGGTCGGCAGGCCAAGCACAACCGCAATTACTGGGAATTCGGCGATTATCTGGGCATCGGCGCGGGCGCGCATTCGAAGATTTCGTTCCCGCACCGCGTGCTGCGCCAGGCCCGCTACAAGCAGCCGCGTGCCTACATGGACGCGGTACTAGCCGGTAACCCGGTGCAGGAAGAGCGCGAACTGGCACGCGAGGAAATGGGTTTTGAATTCATGCTCAATACCCTGCGCCTGACGCAGGGCTTTGCGCCGAACCTGTTCGCGGAGCGCACGGGCCTGGCTCTCAACGCCATCGAGCAGCCGCTGAATGCGGCCGAAGCGAAAGGCTTGCTGTACCGCGACCACCAGGTCATCCGCCCGACGGCGCTGGGATTGTCCTTCCTGAACGACCTGCAGCAGATGTTCCTGGAAGACTGACGCTGCCTGATGCGCTAATGCGCGCTGGCGGCGCGCAGGCGCTGCAGCTTGGCCGCGTATAGTCCGTGCTCGCTGCGCGTGGTGCTGTTGTCCATCGCCAGTTCCAGCTGGCGTCCGGCCTGCGCCAGCTGTCCCATGCGCGCATACGCCTGCGCCAGCCAGAAGTGGAATTCATGGTAGTAGGGGTCGCGCGCGATCTCGCGCTTGAACAGGCGCGCCGCTTCCTGGTAGTCGGCCGTTTCCATGGCGCGCTGGCCCTGGTTAAAAAAGTGGAACGGCGGCTCTGGCTGCAGGGCCAGCAATTTGCGCCGCAGCAGCTGCGCTTCGCCCGCGCGTCCCAGGCCGTCGAGCGCCTGCGCCAGGTTGGACAGCAGCACGGGGTTCGATGGCGAGCGCTCCAGTGCGTAAGCGAGCGTGCGCCGCGCCGGTTCGGTATCGCCGTGGCGCAGCTGGATGATGCCCATGGTATTGAAGGAGCCCGCAAACGTGGGGTCTTGCAGGATGGCGGCGCGGGCATACCAGTAGGCTTGATCGAGCTCGCCGCTGGCCATGGTTTCGGCGGCGCGATTGTTGAGGTACATGGCCAGGATGGTTGCCTCGCGCACTTCCTGCGTGCGCTGGCCGACGAGGTCTTCGCCGGGCAGGAAGTCGATGAGCAGGATGGCATCGGAATCGTAGCCGACCGCATTGCTGAGGGGGCGGCGTTCCAGCGCGAGATTGACGTGGCCGGCGACGAAATACATGTCACCGCTGCGGCTCCAGCTCTCTTCGCCCAGGACCACCTGGTAACGTACTTCCAGCCCCATCTCCTTGGCCAGTGCCGCCGTCATCAGCACCAGCGACAGGCAATTTCCGCTGCGCGCATCGAACGCTTGCGCCGCCGTGCGCGTCATGGCGGCATCATATTCCAGCTGCAGCCCGGCCCGGTTGCGCAGGGCATCGGCCAGCGCGCGGCGGGGATTCTTGCTGCGCGCCTCGCGCGCGATATCGACACGCACATAAAGCCGCATGGCCTCGCTCATGGCAAACGCCTGCTGCGGGTCGACCGGCACGGCCGGCGCGGCAAAGCTGGCATCGTTGAACAGGTCGGGCGGAGGCGGCGTGACGGGGGCCGTGGCGCAGCCGGCAAGGGCTGCGCACAGCAGCAAGGGGGACAGGAAGGCCAGGCGCAGCTGTTCTCTGATACGTTTCATGTTCGTGCTCCCGCAGAGCGATGTCAGGCGCAACACGTATTGCTGCCGGTGGAGCGCCATGCCACCTGAAGCCAGTATCCTCGCGCGCCACGGCGCTGTCAAACCATTTTGACGGGCCCTGTTGCCCGCCTTAAAACTCTTCCCAATCCTGCTCGCCAGCCACCTGCGCCTGGGGCTTGCGCGGGGCTGGCGTACTCCTGGTTGCGATGCTGGGCTTCCTGGCGGTGGCGCTGTTGGCCGCCGGCTTGGCCAGCTGGGTGGGCGCCGGCCGCGCGGTGCGCACCGGCGCCGCCGCGGCCGTGTGTTCGAGCTGGAAGCCGGCCGCCACTTGCGCCAGGCGCGCCGCCTGGTCCTGCATGCTTTCGGCCGCTGCCGCCGCTTCTTCCACCAGGGCCGCATTTTGCTGCGTCACCTGGTCCATCTGCGCGATGGCCTGGTTGACCTGGTCGATGCCCATGCTTTGCTCGGCGCTGGCGGCAGTGATTTCGGCCATGATGTCGGTGACCCGGCGCACGCTGTCGACCACTTCGCCCATGGTGTTGCCGGCCTGCTGCACCAGCCGCGTGCCGTTGTTGACCTGCTCCACCGAGTCGCCGATCAGGGTCTTGATTTCGCGCGCCGCCGCGGCCGAGCGCTGCGCCAGGCTGCGCACTTCCGTGGCGACGACAGCAAAGCCGCGCCCCTGCTCACCGGCGCGCGCCGCTTCGACGGCCGCGTTCAAGGCCAGGATATTCGTCTGGAAGGCGATGCCGTCGATGACGCCGATGATGTCGACGATTTTCGTCGATGCCGTATCGATGGCGCCCATGGTGTCGACCACCTGGCTGACGATGCTGCCGCCCCGTTCGGCCACGCCGGAGGCGGCTACCGCCATCTGGTTGGCCTGGCGCGCATTGTCCGCATTCTGCTTGACGGTGCTGGTCAGTTCTTCCATCGACGACGCCGTCTCTTCCAGCGAACTGGCCTGCTGCTCCGTGCGCGCCGACAGATCCTGGTTGCCGGCGGCGATTTCGCCCGACGCCGTGGCGATCGCATTGGTGCCCGTCTGCACTTCCGACACCACCTTGCGCAGTGCCTCGTTCATGCCGTGCAGCGCGCGCATCAGGTCGCCGATTTCATCGCTGGCGGGCGCGCCGAAATGCGTGCGCAAGTCGCCATCGGCCACCGTTTCGGCGACCTTCACGGCGGCCTTCAATGGTTGCGTGATCGAGCGCGTGATCAGCCAGGCGCAGACGCTGCCCAGCGCCACCACCAGCACGCACAAGGTCAGCAGCAGTGTGAAGCTGCGCCCGTTGGCCGCCTCGATCGCGTGCGCCGTGGCGTCGATGGCCTGGCGCTGCTGCGACAGCAGGGCCTTGACGTTGTTCTGGTATTTGGCGGCGGCCGGCGCGAAGCTGTCGCGGTAAGTGCTTTCCGCCTGCGCCGCGTCGCCGGCCTTGCGCGCATTCATCACCAGGGTCTTGGCGTCCTGGTACTTGACGCGTTCGGCGATGGACGATTTGAAGATGGCTTTTTCCTCGTCGCTGTCGAGCAGCGCCTCGATTTTCTTCAGCAGTTCGCTGCCCTGTTTCGTGCTGTCGGCGATGGTGTCGGCAAACACGCTGGACAGGGTTTCATCCGTGCTTTTGGCGATCATCGACGTGCGCGCGATGGCCGAATAAATCAGCACGTACCAGTCCGAGACGAGGCGTTCCTTGGCCAGCGGTTTTTCCATCATTTGCCGCGTCGCTTCGGCATTCACGTGGGCGCTGTACAGCGCGTACGAGGTGGAGATCACGGACAGCAGCAGCACCAGCGCGAAGCCTGCAGCCAGGCGCGTGCCGATACGAAGGTGGGAGAGGGCGTGCATGGTTGGAGCTCCTGTCGCAGAGGGGATTTAATTGCCTGTGCGACATAGTATGCACTGATAAGTGACCAATAGGCGAGGGAAAAGCGCGCTTGTTTTGGCACCTGTTGCAGTCTCGCCCGTGCTACAGGTCGAGCGCCTGGCGCAGGTCGGGCTGCTCGGCCCAGCGGGCGAAGGCGGCCGCCATGCGTTCGCTTTCCGCGATGGCGCGGCGCCAGTCGCGCATGCGCGCCGCGTGGTCTTGCCCGTAGTGGGGGAAGTCGCGCCGGTCCGGCAGTTTGCCGTTCGGCAGGCTGGCCACGAAGGCGGGCGAGGGCGAGACGAGGATCATGTTGTCGAGTGCGCTATCGCCGCTGCGCGCGCGGCGCCAAGGCATGGCCTTGTCCAGCCAGCCTGGCACGATATGGTCGGCAAAATGCGGGTACAGCACCAGATCCGGTTCGCGCTGGTAGGGCAGGTGCAAATGGTAGTCGACCAGGCCGCCGTCCCAGTAGCGCCCGGGCGGCGCACCGGCGATGTCCGTCACGGCATCGAGCACCAGCGGGATGGAACCGGAAGCGAGCAGCGCGTCGCGCAGGTTCTCCTGCGCCAGCGGCACGAAGTGGGAATGAAAGGCGTCGAAGCGCGAGCGCAGCCAGCTGGCGCCATCCGGCCCGGCATGGAACACGGCGCGTTCCAGCGAGGCGGCCAGGCGCGCGCGCGCCACGGCGTTGCCGGCGGCCGCCAGCAGGAAGCCGCGCCGGTCGCGCCATTTGCCCGGCTGCGCCAGCGCGCCGACGCCGCGCACGGCCAGCACCGACAGGCTGTGGCGCTCGTGCTGCAGCAGCTGCGCATCCTTGCCATCGAGGACGGCGTCGAGCAGGGCGCGGCAGGTGCGGCTGACGTGCGCCGCCTCGGGCTTGTCGGGATAGCGCTGGCCCACGTATGCGCGCACCAGGCGGCGCTGCGCGGCCACCGGGTCGGGGAACACGGCGGCGGCCATGCGCCAGGCGCCGATCGAGGCGCCGACGAAGTGGCGCGGGCGCGGCGCCTGCGCCAGAAAATCACCGAACAGCCAGCAATCGAGCTGGTGCAGGATCAAGCCTTTCGGCCCGCCCGCGGCGGCAGGGACGATGGCGATGTCGCTGGCGCGCAAGCCGTTTTCGGCAATGCGGGCGCGGGCGCGGCGGCCCAGGCGGATGGTGATGGCGGACGAAGCAGGCAGGGTGAAGGACATGCGCGTGGCGGCTGGTGGCGATTGCCTATTGTAGCGATTGTAGCGTCATGCCGTGCCAAAGGACGGTGGCAGGCGTGCGACAGTTGAGAGGAAAAAGCAATATTATTTGAAAACTAAAGATGCATTGCAAGCGTGCCGTCCTTGCCTTTTTTTGACTGATAAGAGATACATGAAAAAACCAATCTGCACCTCCTTCCTTGTTCTGCCAGTCTTGCTGGCTGCCACCCTCAGTGCCTGTGGCGGCGGCTCTTCCTCCTCCGATGCCCAGGTTGCCGCGAATCCGGCCCAGCCCGTCAATCCAGTCCCTCCTGGGACACCGGTCATTCCGCCGCCCGCCGGCAGCGACACGGGCAGCGTCAACGCGCCGTTTGCGAAAGGGCTGAGCCCGCGCTACCTGCTGCTGGCCGTTGCCAGCCAGGCTTACGGTACCTTGGGCAGCGTGGCGCAAGACAGTTCCGGCGCCCTGAGCGAGATCTCGGGCGCCAGCTTCAGCGGCACGCCCGCCATCACGCGCGACATTGTCGGCGATGCGGCATTTGCGCAGGGACGGTGGTTCACCGGCACCCTCACGCGCAGCAGCGGCAGCACGGTCATGAGCGGCAACAATGCCAGCGCCCATTACAGCGTCTACAACACGGTGGCCGCCTTGCCCTTCTCCGGCACCTTCCAATGTGATGCGGGCAAGTTTACGGCGCCCAGCTATACGGGCGGCGCCAGCGTGCAGCAGGACGGCTATTACGGCACGGCAAGCGGCAGCGCCACCTTGTCCTTTGGCGCCGCGGGCGCCGCGCTGGCCATGACGGTCGATGCCACGGCCGGCGGCAGCACCGGCAAGGCCAGCGGCAGCGGCACGATCAACACGCCGGCCATGACGGTCATCAGTGGCGGCTTCCTGGGCGGCAGCTCGGGCATGCTGCTGGCGCTGGGCGACGGCGGCACGGGGAGCTACCTCGTCACGGGCGGCTACAAGGTGGTCTTGGCGAATGGCGCCAATTACCAGGGCGTAGCCACCTTCCGCTGCTCCTGATCACGCGGGCATGAAAAAAGCGGCGCCGTGCATTGCACGGACGCCGCTTTTTTTTGCGGTGAGGATCAGCGATTAACGCAGTGCCGCGACCATCTGTTTCAGCTTGCCGGAATCGACGCAGAAGGCGCGGATGCCTTCGGCCAGTTTTTCCGTCGCCATCGCGTCTTCATTCATCATGAAGCGGAAGGCTTCTTCGTTCAGCGACATTTGCACGATGTTGGTCGACGGCGCCGCTTCGGCGCTCAGCTTGCGTTCCACCGGCGCATCGCTGTCGGCCAGCTTTTGCAGCAGGTCGGGGCTGATGGTGAGCAGGTCGCAGCCGGCCAGTTCGAGGATTTGCGACGTGTTGCGGAAGCTCGCGCCCATCACCTCGGTCTTGTAGCCGAACTTGCGGTAGTAATTGTAGATGCGGCGGACCGATTGCACGCCCGGATCTTCCGCGCCCATGTAGTCGATGCCCGTCGATTTCTTGTACCAGTCGTAGATGCGGCCGACGAACGGCGAAATCAGCTGCGCGCCCGCTTCGGCGCAGGCGATGGCCTGGGCCAGCGAGAACAGCAGGGTCATGTTGCAGCGGATGCCTTCCTTTTCCAGGATGGCGGCGGCGCGGATGCCTTCCCAGGTGGAGGCGATCTTGATCAGCACGCGCTCGCGGGCAATGCCGGCGTTCGAATACAGGGCGATCAGGTCGCGGCCCTTGGCGACAGTACCTTCCGTGTCGAACGACAGGCGCGCATCGACTTCGGTGGAGACGCGGCCGGGGATGGTTTGCAGGATTTCCACGCCAAAGGCGATCAGCAGGCGGTCGATGATTTCGGCGGTCGAGGCGTTCGGATGGTCGCGCACGGCCTTTTCCAGCAGCGGCTTGTATTCATCCTTTTGCACGGCCTTCAGGATCAGCGACGGATTCGTCGTCGCATCGCGCGGCGTGTAAGCCTGGATCGATTGGAAGTCGCCGGTGTCGGCCACCACGGTAGTAAATTGCTTCAGTTGTTCGAGTTGGTTCATGGCTGCACGGGAAAGAGTGAATGGGCTTGCCGGAGTATTGTACCGAATCCATTGCCCGAAGCACCGACTATTGTCTCCCCCGCGCACTACTTGTTCAATTGAATCTTGCTTTTTTGAGAACTCGCGCATAATTGCCTGGACTTGTTTATTTTGCACATTGTTTTGATAAGCAATGTGTGATGCCACTTTCCAGATGAAGAGCATCCTTTGACACAAGATATCGTTAGCGCGGTAGCCGCCTTCAATGGTGAGACGCGTCTGTATGCATTGTCCATCGGCGATGATGGACAGGACGGCGGCTTGCTGGTCGAAGCCTTCGCCGCCGATGACCGGCTGCAGGCGGTTGGCGCGCGCGAGATTATCGCCTTGTCCACGAATGCCCATGTTGCGCTGGCCTCCCTGCTGGGCCAGCCTGCCAGCCTGCATATCAGCCTGGCCGACGGCACGCGCACGCAGTTTTCCGGCTATATCAGCGCAGCGGCCATGCTGGGCAGCAATGGCGGCCTGGCGCGCTACCGCTTGCGCATCACGCCCTGGCTGTGGCTGCTGACGCAAGTGCGTAACAGCCGCGTATGGCAAGACCGGAGCGTGACGGCCATCGTCGACGAGGTATTGCAAGCCTATGCGCCGCATGCCCTGTGGCAATGGAGCGACGAGGTGGCGCAGTGCATGCGGCAGGCGGGCGAGCGCAGCTATTGTTGCCAGTACCGGGAATCGGACTACGATTTCGTGCGCCGGCTGCTGACGGAAGAGGGCATCGCCTGGCGCTTCGAGGCGCACACGCTGATTTTGTTCGCCGACAGCAGCCAGCCCTGCGCCACGCCCGAGGACGCCAGCAGCGCGCAAGGCGGCGGCTTGCGCTTTCATGGCGCCAGGGCCGGCGAAGCGAGCGACAGCGTGCAAGCGCTGTGCGCGCGGCGCAGCCTGCACGTCGGGCTGAGTAGCGTACTGAGCTACGATTACAAGGCCAAGAAGGCGGTCGCCGCCAGCGTGCCGACGAATCTGGCCATCGGCGGCAAGCATGCCACCGTGCTGGAAAGTTACGATACGCCGGGCCAGTACTGGTATGCGAATGGCGCGCAGGCGCAGCACTATGCCGCGCTGCAGATGCAGTCGCGCGAAGCGCGCGCCCAGTTGTGGCAGGCGCGCTCGACGGTACGCACCCTGCGCGCCGGCACGCGCTTTACCCTGACGCAGGGGCCGTTGCCGCAGGCCGACGGCGCCGCATCCGACTATGTCGTGCTCCGCGTGGCCAGCATCGGCATCAACAACCTGCCGGCGCCCGCGTCGCAGGCGCTGGCAGAACTGTTCGGCCCAGTGCCCGAACTGCTGCAAGAAGCCATGCCTGGCCTGGGCGACGGCTTTGCCGACTTTGCCGCCGCGATTGCCCAGGCGAAAGCCAGCGGTTACGCCAACTGCATCGAGATGCTTGCCGCGGCAACGCCATGGCGCCCCGTGCATGACGGCGGCGACGCGCGCCACCACCCGAAACCGACGGCCTGCGGCAGCCAGAGCGCCATCGTCGTCGGCGCCGACGGCGGCACCAGCGCCAGCGGCGGCAGCGAAATCCATTGCGACAAGCTGGGCCGGGTGCGCATCCGTTTCCACTGGCAACTTGACGGCAGCGCCACCTGCTGGGTGCGCGTGGCGCAGCGCTCGGCCGGCGGCGGCATGGGCAGCCAGTTCCTGCCGCGCATCGGCCAGGAAGTGCTGGTGCAATTTCTGGAAAACGATATCGACCGGCCCATCATCGTCGGCGCCCTGTACAACGGGCAAGGCGAGGGCGGCGTCGCGCCCACGCCCGGCGGCATCACGGACAAGCCCGCGGACGCCAGCGTCTTCGAGCCGGCGCGCGACCATGCGCCATCGGCGCAGGGCAACGTGGCTGGCGGCAACAGTCCGCTCTGGCATGGCGCGGCTGGCGGCAGCGCGGGCCACCGCAACGGCGCGGCGCAATGGGGCATCCGCAGCAAGGAATTCGGCGCCGCCGGCTCCGGCTCTGGCTACAACCAGTTGCTGTTCGACGATACCGACCAGCAAGGGCGCATCCAGCTCAAGAGCAGCCATGCGGCAAGCGAACTCAATCTTGGCCACCTGATCCATGCGGCCGACAATTACCGGAGCAGCCTGCGCGGTACGGGCGCCGAGCTGCGCACGGACGCTTACGGCGCCGTGCGGGCCGGCGCCGGCCTGCTCATTTCCAGCTACCTCGTCAACCACGACGCGCAGGCGCGCGATCCGGCCGGCGACAATGCACCGGGCATGGTCTTGCTCAAGCAGGCAGCCAAGCTGGGTGCAACCTTCAGCGCCGCCGCCGTCACGCACAAGACGGTCGCGTATGCCAGCCACCTGGGCCCGGCCAAGGCGAATGCCAGCGTGCTCGACGAAAAGGCGGCGCCCTTGCCGGCGTTCCTGACCAGCGTTTCCGGCATGCTGAGCCAGGAAAATACGGCCGCCGCCAGGCGCGACGCGGCGGGCAAGCCGACCAGCCCCGGCGACGACAAGCTGCCGCACAGCAGCGACGCCATCATCGCCATCGCCGCCCGTGCCGGCCTGGGCGTGCTGGCGGGCCAGGATATCCAGCTGGTCAATGGCGAAACCACCTCCCTGATGAGCGGCCAGGACACCCAGTTCGTCGGCGGCGGCCAGCTGCGCGTGCACAGCGGCCAGGCCATCGGCGCGCTGGCCGGCGTGGTCAAGGCGGGCGAGAACAATATCGGCCTGCAACTGATCGCCGCCAAACAAGCCATCGACCTGCAGGCGCAGGCCGACGTGCTCAACGTGCAGGCGCGCGAGGAAGTCAATATCGTCAGCGCCGCCGCGCACATCGACTGGGCGGCGGCGAAAAGCATCCGCCTGTCGACGGCGGGCGGCGCCAACATCACCATCGAGGGCGGCAACATCACCGTGCAGTGCCCGGGCAAGATCACGGTGCATGCCGGCAAGAAGAGTTTTGACGGGCCGGAACGGCTGGCTTATCCATTGCCGGCGCTGCCTGCCAGCGTCTGCAAAGCGTGCCTGTTGGCGGCCTTGCGTAGCGGCAGCCCGTTTGTCGCGCCCACGGCAGCCTAGAAAAGGAGCCATGATGTACTTTGCCATCGATCTTCCTGACCCTGCAGTTCCAGCGCAGATCGCACAGCAACTGCAGGCCTTGTGCGCGGAAGCGGCGGTGGCGAACGGCGGCCAGCCCTTGCATTTGCTGGCGCTGCTCGACGGCGCCTGCGATGAGGAGTTTTTCACCAAGCGTTACCCGAGCCGTTTGCGGCGCCAGTCGCTGTATGCGCACACCTCGCTGCAAAACTTCAAGAGCGCCGCACCGCATTTAATGGCGGCGCCATCGACAAGCAGCGAGCAGGCCGAGTGGCTGCAGCGCCTGTTTTCGGTGTGTGCAGGCAAGCCCATGCTCAGCATCATCGCCAGCACGCTCGATATCGACCAGCTGGAGCAGCATCTGCGCCCCTATTTGATTGCCATCACGCCAGATACCGTCGAATGGCCCGTGCGCTGGGCCGATAGCCGCACATTGCCGGCCTTGCTGGCAGCCTTGACTGAAACGCAGTCCGCGCATTTGCTGAGCCCCATCTACCACTGGTGGTCGCTGCGGCGCGATGGTTCGCTGATCAGTTGGCAGGGCGAGGCGCAGCCCAGTCCCGTCCCTGCGGAGTTTGATAAATTCCCCCTCGGCGATGCCGCCTTCGCCGCCCTGGTGGATAGCGCCGAAGCCGACGCCATCCTTGCCAATCTGCATGATGTGCAGCCGGACCTGTTTCATTCCGGTACTCCGGCCCAGTGCCACGCGCGCGTGGCGCGTCATTTGTTTGTGGCAAACGCCAGCGGCATCGAGGCGGCTGGCCAGCGTCAGCATTTCAGCGCCCTGGCCTTGATGCTGGCCGATGATTTCACCTTGCATCCTGCGATGGCCAGCCTGTTGCGGCGCACGCGCCAGGGTGCGAATTACCTGTCCGAGCTCGACACGCTGCCCGACGATTTCTGGCAGGCGCGCTCGGCTGCCTAGCCATGTTCATTCAACTGCTTACTTTGATAAAAGGAAAATCATGAAATGGATTATGTATCTTGGCGCTGTCTTGCTGTTGAGCGGCTGTGCCTTCAAGGCCAAGCAGGTTGAGCAAGCCGGCCCAAGCCCTACCGCGACGGCGCAGGTGGGTATTGTGAATCATACCGGGAATTTCATTTACTCCGCGTCGGTGGATGGGGCTGGAGGTGCGGATATGGCCAGATGGGGGGCGGGGGGAGCAGAAATCTGTTGCGCCTCTATCCCGAGAGTGTGGTATCCGGGAATGATGGTTCGGGTGCGGTGGGATATGCCGGATGGACTAAAACATATTATTAAAGAAAAAATGGTGGAAGTGGAAAAATACGATGAGCCTGGCGATATCTATATGCATTTCTTCCCCAATGATAAGGTGAGGGTTGTCGTGTCAAATGCTGGAGGGGGGGCAAAAACTCATCCTATTCTTCACTCCGGAAAACCTGCCAATATTCCTTGATATTATGATCAGTGAAACTCCAAATTCCGCGCCGTTTCCCGTCGATTTTTTTTTAAATCCGTCGATGAAAGAACAATCCGAAATTGCCAAGGAGGCATGTGCTAATGAAGGTAGCGCGCCGTGCAGTATTCCAGTGAGGGTTGGGATTTTCTTTGATGGAACCAATAACAATCTGGAGCGCGATAAGAATGGGGTTAGAACGGGCGTACTCGATCAAAAAACAAAGAAACCCATACCTATTGATGATGTTGTAGTAGATCCCAATGACGCCAGTCATAGCAATGTGGCGCGTCTATTTTCTGCTTTTCCATCTGATAAGCGGGGTGCCGGGTATTACCGATATTACATTCCTGGCGTGGGAACGCCATTTAAGGAAATTGGTGAACTGACTGAGTCTGATGAGGGGAAGGCTTTTGCCAAAGGAGGGCAGCCACGCATTATATGGGGGTTGTTGCAGGTTTTAAATGCAGTTCATCGAACGGTATACGGAGATGAAACTCCATTATATAAATCAGATAAGGCTGGCGAACTTGCCCGTACTTATGATAATGACGTAGGCCACAAAAAGGTGCCGCATCCCTCAACTGGCAGGGAGCGTTTCATGACCCACTCTGACTGGTTCGCTGAGCATATTGAAAAACTCAAAGCGGCGATGGCGGCACAACCGAAGCCGCATATTCCATCGCTGACCTTGTCCGTGTTCGGTTTTTCGCGTGGCGCCGCCGAGGCGGTGGCGTTTTGCCAGTTGTTTGCCGATTTGCTCACACCGCCCAAAGATAAGGTGCAGAAGTTTGCCGGCATCCTTGCCAGCATCGATTTTCTTGGCGTCTTTGATACGGTGGCAACCGTGGGCAGTTCGGGGTCGGTGGCGAAAACCACGATCGCGCCTGGCGCGATGTTCGATGGCCATTGGGCCTGGGCCAATGAATTGCTCAAGCCATTGCCGTCCTGCGTCCAGGCAGGTCTGCATTGTATTGCCACGCATGAGCAGCGCATGAATTTTCCCGTCACGCGCCTGGAAGGGAAAATCGAGGAAGTATATTTTCCTGGCGTCCACTCCGATGTCGGGGGCGGTTATGGCCCGGGCGAGCAGGGAAAGGGGCGTGGCGGACAAGCGGCCTTGCTGTCGCAAATTCCGCTGGCGCATATGTTCAAGGAGGCTCGCCTCAAGGGCGTGCCTTTGAGGCCGTTCAGCAAACTGGAAGCTACGGTGCAAGTTGATTTCCAGGTCAGTCAAGAGCTTGCCAAGGCATGGGAAGCATATACCGCCGAGCTTAACAAGCAAGGCGGTTTGCTGAGCAAGCACATGGAGCTGTATTACCGCTGGCGCGCCGTGCGCGTCAAGACCTTGGAGGCCACGGCCAGCTTCAAGGCGGCCAGCGCGCAGGAGCGGGAGGATCTGGGTTCCTATAACCGCTTGCTGGCAGGCGATCTGGAAGCGCTGCGCGCGCGCAAAGCCTTCCTTCATGGCGATGAGGGGCAACCGTTCAGCGCCCGGGACATTGCGCGCATCAATCACTGGCAATACTATCGCGCCCAAAATCACATCTCCTTGGATGATTGGGAAGCATGGGCGCTCGACATATTCGATCACCCCAAACCGCTGCCGCCCGAAGTGATGCGTTTTTTTGACGACTATGTGCATGATTCCCTGGCCGGCTTTTATATGGCAGGCGAAGTGACGGAATACGACAAGCGGGCCAGGATCGCCTCGTTCGCCGATAAACCGCCTAAAGACGGCTTTTATAAACGCGTATATGAGCTCAGCCGAAAGACGGAAGCCGCGCAACTGAAACAGAAGAATGGCGAAGCATTGACGCCGGAAGAGGAAGCACTGGTCAAGGAAGCGCAGTATGGCACTCCCTATCCGATCCGTACGGATGCCGACAGCGCCGACATGCGTAGCAGGCTGATCACCACGCAAACCTATACGCGGCGCGAGGGTGGCGGCTATATCTTGCGCCGAGGCTATTACCCGCAAAGTGGTTTCTTCCGGAAAAGCGTGCACGAGAAGGAGCTGCAACGCATGCCGACGGCCGGCATCGAGGCGAAAGAAGCACCCGAAGAATTTGTGTGGAGCGAAAACTTAACACAGGATATTGCGCAAGCCAAAGCGGATGAAGAGATTTACCTGGCGCAGCAGCGCTATGCAACGCGTGCCGAGGCGCTCGCATAGAGCGTGATTTCAGCGCGGCTGGAGCCGGGTAGATTCATTTGGCGATTTTATAGATAGCGATGACATCATGACGACGTTGCTCAAGCACCATTGCTGGCGAGTTCTCTTGCTGGCCGCATGTTTACCCGGCGTCGCCATGGCCGCGAGCATTCAGGCGCTGAATTATTCTTCGCGCGAAGTCGATTACATCGCGGTTGAAAATCCTGGCAATACCAACAGCGGCGGCGGTGGCGATTCGATCCGTCCATACGGGCAGGGCGGATCGATATGCTGTTTCACCGTGCCGGAAAAGTGGCATGCGGATTTGAAGGTGGTGGTGGTCTATCAGTTGTCCCCGGACCCGACCTTTCATCGCGAGACGGTCAGTGTTCCACCGTATCCGGATGGGAAGGGAGGTGATATCTGGCTGATCGTCTATGAAGATGGCAGCGTGGGAGCCGTGGTGTCGCTTTACGGACCGAGCCGACCGGAGTGGCCGGGAAAAATCAAGGGGTATCCGGTGCCGACGAAGGAGTATCGGGATGAGCGTCGTAAAGATAAACTAAAGAGAGAGAGAAATACGCTCGATTTTTTGGAAAAAAGATTGCAGCGTGATTTTTATACTCTGTCAGATGAAAAGATAAAAGAAAAAAAAGAAATTATTGAATTTCAAAAAAAAATTGTCCAAAGTTTAGATGGGAATGTGCGATGACAGATTTTTTGGCCGAAAGCTATTCTGTAGATAAAAATGATCCATCTGACAAGGAACGTTTTTTTGATGGAATTAATGAAATGGATGAAATTATAGGATTTATGAAGAAGCGTGAGTGCCCACTTCCCGGCTTCCCTCCCCCATGTGATGTCAATCTGTTTTTCGGCTTCTTCTTCGATGGCACCAACAATAAATGAAACGGGATGTGCCGTTTCATTCGCACAGCAACGTGGCGCGCTTGTATCGTGCATTTTCCGGCGGTAAAGATACGCATGGCAGTGACGCCAGGCTATGCAAACTGGATACGCAACTGAACGTTAGTAAGGGCGTCAAGGCACGCGCTCTGAGTCTTGGCATTTATGCATAGGGATGAAACCATGAATACCTTACTCAAGAGACAACTATTGCGAGGTCTTTTGCTGGCCGCATGCTTACCCGGCGTCGCCATGGCCGCGAGCATTCAGGCGCTGAATTATTCTTCGCGAGAAGTCGATTACATCGCGGTTGAAAATCCTGGCAATACCAACAGCGGCGGCGGTGGCGATTCGATCCGTCCATACGGGCAGGGCGGATCGATATGCTGTTTCAGCGTGCCGGAAAAGTGGCATGCGGATTTGAAGGTGGTGGTGGTCTATCAGTTGTCCCCGGACCCAACCTTTCATCGCGAGACGGTCAGTGTTCCACAGTATCCGGATGGGAAGTCGGGCGATATCTGGCTGATCGTCTATGAAGATGGCAGCGTGGGAGCCGTGGTGTCGCTTTACGGACCGAGCCGACCGGAGTGGCCGGGGAAAATCAAGGGGTATCCGGTGCCGACGAAGGAGTATCGGGATGAACGCCGCAAGGAAAAAATAAAAAGAGAAAAGGCTGTTCTACATTCTATGGAGAATGCATTAGATGGCGATGTGAGTGACCTAACTCCTGTAGAGTTGATGAGATTGAAGGGGGCAATTGAATATAGTAAAAAGCTTATTAATATTCTTGAGGAAAATGATAAATGACTGCTTTTTTAGTTGATATTTGTCCAGCTATAAAAAATGATCCTCCTGATTTCATTGTTTTTTTTTTGCGCGAAAAATGAAAAACCAATTCTTGGTGATTTTGCAAAGGATCGTGAATGCCAATTTCCAGGTTTCCCTCCGCCATGTGATGTCAATCTGTTTTTCGGCTTTTTTTTTCGACGGCACCAATAATAATATGAAACGGGATATGGCATTTCATGCTCATAGCAATGTGGCGCGTTTGTATCGTGCATTTTCAGGTGATAAAGACACGCATGGCAGTGACGCCAAGCTATGCAAACTGGATACGCAACTGAACGTTAGTAAGGGCGTCAAGGCACGCGCTCTGAGTCTTGGCATTGATGCATAGGGATGAAACCATGAATACCTTACTCAAGAGCCAACTATGGCGAGGGCTTTTGCTGGCCATATGCTTACCCGGCGTCGCCATGGCCGCGAGTATTCAGGCGCTGAATTATTCTTCGCGCGAAGTCGATTACATCGCGGTTGAAAATCCTGGCAATACCAACAGCGGCGGCGGTGGCGATTCGATCCGTCCATACGGGCAGGGCGGATCGATATGCTGTTTCACCGTGCCGGAAAAGTGGCATGCGGATTTGAAGGTGGTGGTGGTCTATCAGTTGTCCCCGGACCCGACCTTTCATCGCGAGACGGTCAGTGTTCCACAGTATCCGGATGGGAAGGCGGGCGATATCTGGCTGATCGTCTATGAAGATGGCAGCGTGGGAGCCGTGGTGTCGCTTTACGGACCGAGCCGACCGGAGTGGCCGGGAAAAATCAAGGGGTATCCGGTGCCGACGAAGGAGTATCGGGATGAGCGTCGTAAGCAGAAATTGAAGAGAGAAAAAGCTAGCTTACTTACGGTGGAAAGAGGACTGTTGCTTAGAGGGAATTCTTTGCCAGATGAGAAGGTAAAGGAGATTCAGGAAATCATTGAGTTTCAGAAAAAAGTCATCCAAAGCTTGGAAGGAAATCCATGATTGCTTTTTTAGCCAAAAGCTATTCTGTAGATAAAAATGATCCATCTGATAAAGACCGTTTTTTTGACGGAATAGATGAAATGGATAGAATTATAAAATTCATGAAGGCGCGTGAGTGTCCACTTCCAGGTTTCCCTCCGCCATGTGATGTCAATCTGTTTTTCGGTTTCTTCTTCGACGGTACCAACAATAATATGGAGCGGGATGTGGCGTTTCACTCGCACAGCAACGTGGCGCGCTTGTATCGTGCATTTTCCGGCGGTAAAGATACGCATGGCAGTGACGCCAGGCTATGCAAACTGGATACGCAACTGACCGTTAGCAATGGCGCCAAGGCACGCGCTCTGAGTCTTGGCATTGATACATAGGGGGAAACCATGAGTGCGTTACTCAAGAGGCAACTATTGCGAGGCCTTTTGCTGGCCGCATGCTTACCCGGCGTCGTCATGGCCGCGAGCATCCAGGTGCTGAATTATTCTTCGCGAGAAGTCGATTACATCGCGGTTGAAAATCCTGGCAATACCAACAGCGGCGGCGGTGGCGATTCGATCCGTCCATACGGGCAGGGCGGATCGATATGCTGTTTCAGCGTGCCGGAAAAGTGGCATGCGGATTTGAAGGTGGTGGTGGTCTATCAGTTGTCCCCGGACCCAACCTTTCATCGCGAGACGGTCAGTGTTCCATCGTATCCGGATGGGAAGGGAGGTGATATCTGGCTGATCGTCTATGAAGATGGCAGCGTGGGAGCCGTGGTGTCGCATTACGGACCGAGCCGACCGGAGTGGCCGGGGAAAATCAAGGGGTATCCGGTGCCGACGAAGGAGTATCGGGATGAGCGTCGCAGACAAAAATTGAAGAGGGAAAAAGCGACCTTACTTACGTTGGAAAGGGTGTTGTTACGTGACATCAATATTTTGTCAGTTGAAGATATAAAGGAGACTCAAGAAATTATTGAATTCCAAAGAAAACTCATCCAAAGTCTGGAAGGAAAACCATGACTGCTTTTTTAGCTGAAAGCTATTCTGTTGATAAAACTGATCCATCTGACAAAGACCGTTTTTTTGACGGAACTGGTGAGATGAAAGAAATTGTGAAATTTTTCAAAGCTCGTGAATGCCCACTTCCAGGCTTCCCTCCGCCATGTGATGTCAATCTATTTTTCGGTTTCTTCTTCGACGGCACCAACAATAATATGGAGCGGGATGTGGCGTTTCACTCGCACAGCAACGTGGCGCGCTTGTATCGTGCATTTTCCGGCGGTAAAGATACGCATGGCAGTGACGCCAGGCTATGCAAACTGGATACGCAACTTACCGTTAGCAATGGCGCCAAGGCACGCGCTCTGAGTCTTGGCATTGATACATAGGGGGAAACCATGAGTGCGTTACTCAAGAGGCAACTATTGCGAGGCCTTTTGCTGGCCGCATGCTTACCCGGCGTCGTCATGGCCGCGAGCATCCAGGTGCTGAATTATTCTTCGCGCGAAGTCAACTACATCGCGGTTGAAAATCCGGGCAATACCAACAGCGGCGGCGGTGGCGATTCGATCGATCCATATGGGCAGGGGGGCACGATATGCTGTTTCAGCGTGCCGGAAAAGTGGCATGCGGAGTTGAATGTGGTGGTGGCCTATCAGTTTTACCCGGACCCGACCCTGCATCGCGAGACGGTCAGCATCCCGCCGTATCCGAATGGGAAGGCCGGTGATATCTGGCTGATCGTCTACGAAGATGGCAGCGTGGGAGCCGTTGTGTCGCATTACGGACCGAGCTTGCCGGAGTGGCCGGGGAAAATCAAGGGGTATCCGGTAGCGACGAAGGAGTATCGGACACAGCGTCGTAAAGCAAAAATAGAATTGGAAAAAAAATGGTTAGATACTATGGAAAAAGGATTGGCACGTAATAGTAATAAGATGACGGTCACTGAAATTGATGAATTAAAGGATGTAATTGAGTATAAGAAGAAACTCATTCAGAGCCTTGAGGGAATGCATCCATGACTGCATTTTTGGCCACTATTTATTCTGCTGAGAAAAATGAACCAGCAGATTCAGCTAAATTTTTTGATGATGAGATAGAACTGAAAATATTGGGTGATTTAGTCAAAAAAAGGGAATGTCCGGCCCCAGGATTTCCCCCTCATGCGATGCGAATCTGTTTTTTGGCTTCTTCTTCGACGGCACCAACAATAATATGAAGCGGGATGTACCGCTTCATTCGCACAGCAACGTGGCGCGCTTGTATCGTGCATTTCCCGGGGGCAAAGACACGCATGGCAGCGAGGCGTGGCCGGACTTGGAGACAAAATATCACAAGAGTTACTTTCGCACCTACGTTCCGGGAGTGGGCACGCGTTTCGACGAGGTTGGCGATACGGGAGAGGGATTTAGCGCTCTCACCAGCGACCGGGCGCGCGGCCTGGCCTTTGCCTACAAGGGAGAAAATCGCATCATCTGGGCATTGGTGGAAGCATTGAATAATGTGCACAGATATTATACCGATGCTCCCCTGGTGGATGACAAGACGTTTAAACAGGACTTCAATACGCTCAGTTTGCCCAGCAAAGTGCAGCCTTCACAGGCGCTGGTGAACGCTTTCACGCAGGCCTTGCAAAAGTTGCACAGCAATTTGCGGCCGTTTGTGCCAACCGATGCGCCGGCGAAAAGCGTCAATAAAGGCAAGGTGCTCAATATCTTCGTGTCGATGTTCGGTTTCTCGCGTGGCGCAGCCGAAGCGCGCTCGTTTGCCAACTGGTTCATCTGGTTATGCAAGCTCGATGCGCAACTGACCGTTAGCAAGGGCGTCAAGGCTCGCCAGTTAAGTATTGGCACTATCGAGGTGACCTTCGACTTCATGGGCCTGTTCGATACCGTCGCTTCGGTTGGCTTGGCGGCTTCAGTACCCCTCCCGAACAGGATGGTGGATGGACATGGTGGCTGGGCCGACGCCGAAGTGTCGCTCAGAATACCTACGTCACCGGGGCCAACCGAGTGCCTGCATCTGGTGTCGGCGCATGAAGTGCGCCGGTCTTTTCCCTTGGACTCCGTTGCTCACTTGGGCAATATTCCCCCTAATTGTATGGAAATTGTTTTTCCTGGTGTTCATTCGGACATCGGAGGCGGCTATCTGCAGCAAGAACAAGGGCGCGGTACAGATCCAAGTGGCGGCGATTTGATGTCGCGCATTACGTTGGCCACGATGTACCGGGCTGCCCGCCTGGCCGGGGTGCCGCTGAAGCTGGAAGAGGCCAGTGAAGCGACGAAGCGGGCCTTTCACATCAATCCGCGGACTATAACCACCTTCAATGCGTATATCGGCTTTTGCCATGCGCAGCAAGGCGCTGAACCCTCATTGCGGCTACATAGAATCATGGAATTCCAGCATATGCTGTACATACAGTGGCACAAGAAAATGCTAGGCAAGATGGGAAATTTACCGAATGTCAAGAATTTGGCAACAAGCTATAAAAGCGGGAAATTTGATTTTACTGATCTCACGATGGCGGACAAAGAGCTGGAAGAAGAGGTTGCGAGCTTTGAAAAATGGCGCGCCGGTCAGCGGACGACCAGCAGCAGAGGGCGGCCCCGTAATCCCGAATGGGAACCTATCGCTGAATTTTGGGATAAGCCGGTACCACCCGTCGAAGTAAGCAACTTTTTTGAGCAGTTCGTGCATGACTCGCGCGCGTGGTTCAAACCGCTGGGGAAAGACATTCCCGACTTGTGGTACGCGCTGGAATTGCTTGTGGCGCAGGAAGAGCGAGCCCGTGACTGGGAGAGCGGTCCGGAGGCAGACCCTGGGAAGCTCAATCCCTATAATTTGAGCACGAAGGAAAAAGAGCAATTGCTGCGATACAAAGCTGTCAAAGGCACCGAAAATGAAATGGATGCGATCGAACCGGACAAGGGCGGACGCGAGAGTAAACTCATGGGAGGTGGCTATTTGCGTTTCCGGTCAATTTACATGGGATCGGATACCTTCAAGCCGTCGGGCGCTCAGTATGCGGGCATGCTACCTGTTTTGCACAAGGAACAGCGCGGTATCGCGATGGCCCATCACAGATCTGCCGATGCGGTGGAGCGGGCGAAGACGGTGTAAGTCAAGCTAGGTCATTGAGCTACCCGTGCGCCCCGGCGGAGTTTGATAAATTCCCCCTCGGCGACGCCGCCTTCGCCGCCCTGGTGGATAGCGCCGAAGCCGACGCCATCCTTGCCAATCTGCATGATGTGCAGCCGGACCTGTTTCATTCCGGTACTCCGGCCCAGTGCCACGCGCGCGTGGCGCGTCATTTGTTTGTGGCAAACGCCAGCGGCATCGAGGCGGCTGGCCAGCGTCAGCATTTCAGCGCCCTGGCCTTGATGCTGGCCGATGATTTCACCTTGCATCCTGCGATGGCCAGCCTGTTGCGGCGCACGCGCCAGGGTGCGAATTACCTGTCCGAGCTCGACACGCTGCCCGACGATTTCTGGCAGGCGTGCTCGGCTGCCTAGCCTTCTTCATTCAACTGCTTACTTTGATAAAAGGAAAATCATGAAATGGATTATGTATCTTGGCGCTGCCTTGCTGTTGAGCGGCTGTGCCTTCAAGGTCAGGCAGGTTGAGCAAGCCGGCCCAAGTCCTACCGCGACGGCGCAGGTGGGTATTGTGAACCATACGGGGAAGTATATTTATTCCGCATCGGTGGATGGGGCGGGAGGAGCCAATATGGCCAGATGGGGAGCGGGGGGAGCCGAAGTTTGCTGCGCCTCTATCCCGAGAGTGTGGTATCCGGGAATGATGGTGCTGGTGCGGTGGGATATGCCGGATGGACTAAAACATATTATTAAAGAAAAAATGGTGGAAGTGGAAAAATACGATGAGCCTGGCGATATCTATATGCATTTCTTCCCCAATGATAAGGTGAGGGTTGTCGTGTCAAATGCTGGAGGGGGGGCAAAAACTCATCCTATTCTTCACTCCGGAAAACCTGCCAATCTTCCTTGATAGGATGATCGATAAAATTTCCATTTCTGGACCGCTTCCGAGCACTTTTTCTTGAAGCATCCACGTGTGGACAGTCCCCTATTTTCTATTGCCGTATATGGCAGTAAAGTAGAAAAACAACGTAGTATTTTTTGCAAGGTGAAAATCATGAAATGGATTATTTATCTTGCCACTGCCTTGCTGCTGAGCGGTTGTGCTCTCAAGGCCCGGCAGCTTGAGGAAGCTAGCCCAAGTCCTACCGCGACGGCGCAGGTGGGTATTGTCAATCATACGGGGAAGTATATTTATTCCGCATCGGTGGATGGGGCGGGAGGGGGGAATATGGCCAGATGGGGGGCGGGACTTGCCAATATTTGCTGCGCATCCATTCCTCGTGTGTGGCATCCGGGTATGAAAGTCCTGGTGCGGTGGAATATGCCTGAGGGGCATACCGACGTTGTCAAAGAAAAAATGGTGGAAGTGGAAAAATATGATAGACCAGGAGATATTTATATGCATTTTTTTGAGAATGACGAGGTGAGAGTGGTTGTGTCAAATGCTGGAGGGCCTAGCAAAATTCATCCTATTCTTCACTCCGAAAAACCTGCCAATCTTCCTTGATAAGATGATCGATAAAATTTCCATTTCTGGACCGCTTCCGAGCACTTTTTCTTGAAGCATCCACGCATGGGCATCCCCCTATTTTCTATTGCCGTATGTGGCGGTAAAGTGAAAAGCGACGTGGCATTTTTTGCAAGGTGAAAATCATGAAATGGATTATGTATCTTGGCGCTGCTTTGCTGCTGAGCGGCTGTGCGTTCAAGGCCAGGCAGGTCGAGGAAGCCGGCCCAGGTCCTACCGCGATAGCGCAGGTGGGTATTGTGAACCATACCGGGAATTTTATTTACTCCGCGTCGGTGGATGGAGCCGGAGGTGCCAATATGGCCAGATGGGGAGCGGGAGGACCTGAAGTTTGCTGTGCCTCCATTCCGAGAGCGTGGTATCCGGGAATGATGGTGCTGGTGCGGTGGGATATGCCGGATGGACTAAAACATATTATTAAAGAAAAAATGGTGGAAGTGGAAAAATACGATGAAACGGGAAGTATCTTTATCCATTTTTTTCCAAACGATGAAGTTCGGGTTGTGGTTTCAATTTATCCCGGTTATAGCACTGCTCATCCGATACGCCACTATGGGAAACCAAAGGATCCCAATTCTTAGTGACGGTTTAAAAACTTCGTAGCAACTTTTGTGTCAAAGCGTCTTTGACGTTTTGGAGTAGCTGTCATGTGGACACAAGAGAATCGTAGCAAGCATCAACAGGTACGGACACCGCTCAAACGTGGTTATCCTACGGATGTGAAAGATGAAGAGTGGCACCTGATCGCACCGCTGCTGCCGAAGCAAGCGAAGACGGGAAGACCGCGCAAAACGGATTTGCGCGCAGTGATCAATGCGCTGCGATACATGGTGCGGTCCGGATGCGAGTGGCGCATGCTGCCCAATGATTTTCCGCCCTATCAGACGGTTTATTACTGGTTCCGGCGACTGATGCGGCGCATGCTGTTTCGCACCATTCATGACTTGGCGCTGATGCTTGATCGCTTGTCCAATGAGCGGGAGGTGCTGCCGAGTGCCGGCATTGTCGATAGCCAGAGCGTGAAAGCGCCAAGGGCACGAACGAGAGGCTATGACGCCAACAAGAAAGTCAGTGGGCGCAAACGCCATATTGCGGTCGACACGGATGGTCGCTTGCTGGCGATGAACCTGACACCAGCCGATATCGCCGACTCCACTGGTGCTCAGATGGTACTCGACGGCTTGGTCAAACGCTGGCCGTGGGTGAAGCATCTGTTTGGGGATGCGGCATACGACCGCAGACAACTGATGGACAAGGCAGAGTTTCTCGACTTTACGGTGGAGGTCGTGCGGCGCCTGCAGCGGCAGCAAGGTTTCGCTGTTCAGCCAAGGCGCTGGGTGGTCGAGCGAACGTTTGCATGGCTGATGCGTTACCGACGCTTGGTGCGCGACTATGAACAGCGCATTGACGTGTCGGAAAACATGATTTACTTGGCCATGGGATCGCTGCTACTGCATCGACTAAATTTCCGCTAAGTTATTAAACCGTCTCTTAGACACGGATGGTGGGCTGATCTTTCGATGCAAAGGCTGCGCGTGTATCGGTTCCTGATGTGAGATCAAGGAAGAGATATCCTGGTCCGATGGAGACGTTTGGATACGGAGCGGCACCAGCGAGGCTGGCGCCGATCGGGGATCAGCCGATGAAGGAATCGAACTGCATGTCGAATTCCTGCAGCGCCTTCTGTGCATTTTGCATTTTCTTGCGGAACTCGGGGCCCCGCTGCAGGGCCAGGCCCACGGCCAGCACGTCGATCACGACCAGGTAGGCCAGGCGCGCGGAAATCGGCGTGTAGGGGTCGGTGTTGAAGACCAGGTCGATCGGGATCAGCACGGTTGCCAGGTCGGCCAGCGGCGTGCCCGATGGGGCCAGCACGACGACGTCGGCGCCGCCGCGGCGCGCCAGTTTCACGGAGCGGACCAGGGCGGGGCTGTTGCCGCGCTGCGAGATGGCCACCAGGCAGTCGCCGCCGCGCAGCAGGGCCGCGGCGATGCTGTGGATGTTCGGATCGCTGTAGGCCACCGTCGGCACGCCCGAGCGGAAGAACTTGTGCTGCGCGTCGGCCGCCACGATGCCCGATGTGCCCTGGCCATAGAATTCGATCTTGCTGGCGCGTGACAGGATGTCGAGCGCGCGCTGGATCGCTTCCGGGTTCAGGTTGTTGCGCAGGTCGAGCAGGGTGTTGATCGAGCGGCTGCAGATTTTATTCACCAGGTCGGCCGCCAGGTCGTCCTGCGCCGGCTGCTCGTTCGCGCCCGGCATGGCCAGGGCCAGGCCCTGCGCCAGCTTCAGCTTGAATTCATGCCAGCCGTCATAGCCCAGGGTGCGGCAAAAACGCACCACGGTCGGTTCCGACACCTGCGCGCTTTTCGCCAGCGCCGTGATGTTCTGGCTGACCGTCTGGTTAGGCTGGTCAAGCACGGCCAGCGCGACCTTCTTCTCCGACTTGGAGAGCGAATCGAGCTGGGTGCGGATGGAGTCAAGCAGCATTAAATTAGTCTTCTGATTTCGGGAAGCGGTGAAGCAGGGAATTCGCGGAGCACAGCTCCGCGCCTGCGTAACGGCCGTGCCTTGCAAGGCACGGCTCCTTGCCCTGCTAGATTAGTCTTCCGGCAGGGCTTCTTCACGCCACTGCAAGCCATCGCGGCCGATCAGGGCGCTGGCGGCCGCGGGGCCCCAGGTGCCTGCCGTGTACGGAATCGGCGCGCTGTCGTTCTGTTCCCAGTTGTCGAGAATCGGCTCGACCCATTCCCAGGCCGCTTCCAGTTCGTCGCCGCGCATGAACAGGGTCAACTGGCCGCGCAGGACGTCGAGCAGCAAACGCTCGTAGGCGTCCATGCGCGGGGTCTTGAACGACTCGCGGAAATCGAGTTCCAGTTCCGCCGGTTTCAGGCGCATGCCGTCGCCCGGGGTTTTCGCCATCAAATTCATGCGCAAGCCTTCGTCCGGCTGCAGACGGATCACCAGGCAGTTCGGCTGGAAGCTCGACGTGGGCTGGTTGAAGATCGAGTGCGGGATCTGTTTGAAGCGCACGACGATCTCGGCCAGGCTGTCGGCCATGCGCTTGCCCGTGCGCAGGTAGAACGGCACACCGGCCCAGCGCCAGGTGTCGATTTCCGCCTTCAGGGCAACGAAGGTTTCGGTGCGCGAATGTTCCGGCGCATCCGGTTCGTCGCGGTAGCTCGGCACGGTGGCGCCGTCGACGTGGCCGGCGCGGTACTGGCCGCGCACGATGTTTTGCGCCAGGGTGGTGGGCGTGAATTTTTTCAGCGAGCGCAGCACTTGCAGCTTTTCATCGCGCACGGCGTCCGGCGCGATCGAGGTCGGCGGTTCCATGGCGACGATGCACAGCAGTTGCAGCAAGTGGTTTTGCAGCATGTCGCGCAGCGCGCCCGAGGTGTCGTAGTAACCCATGCGGTTGCCCACGCCCAGCTTTTCGGCGATGGTGATCTGCACGTCGGAAATCCATTCGCGGCGCCACAGCGGTTCGAACAGGATATTGCCGAAGCGCAGGGCCAGCAAGTTCTGCACGGTTTCCTTGCCCAGGTAATGGTCGATACGGTAGATCTGCGATTCCTGGAATACCTTGCCCACTTCGGCGTTGATCTGCTTGGCGCTGGCCAGATCGCGGCCCAGCGGCTTTTCCAGGACCACGCGCGAATTCGGCGTCACCAGGCCGTTGTCTTCCAGGTTGTCGCAGATGAGGGCGAACAGATGCGGCGGCGTCGCCAGGTAGTACACGCGCGTCAGGTCGGCATCGCCGCGCAGCGCTTCGACCAGCGGCGCGTACGTGGCCGCATCGCTGGCGTTGAGCGACACGTACACGATGCGCGCGCAGAATTTGCTCCAGGTGGCGGCATTCAGGGTGCTGGCCTTGATATGGGGACGCGAGTTGGTCTCTACCATTTTCAGGAAGGCATCCTGGCCGCTGTCCTGGCGGCCCACACAGATGATGCGCGCCGTCGGCGGCAAATCGTTCGCGACGTCGCGCGCATACATTGCAGGCAACAACTTGCGCATTGCTAAATCGCCGCTGCCGCCAAACAGGACCAGGTCAAAATCGGTAAGTGCCATAAGTGAGTGTCGTCGCAAAAGTAAAAGGGCCGGAGCGGGGAGAAAGCCGACCGGAAGTGCCAGTCTGTCGCTACTATAATCGATGGTGTAAATTTACTACGTAGAACAGGCAATTGCAAGAAATTTTACTACATTCCATCCGCTGCCGTCGCCATTTTGCCCGGTATGCCTGCCAGTGCTGCCAGCATGGCCATTATATGCCGTTCGCCGCTGCTGGCGCTGCGCCATGCTTTTCACCTGGCTTTTCAAAGCAACCATGGTTGCCAGGGAAATTTTCGATTCTCTCCGTCATCATTTGCGCTGTAGCAACAAGCAAATCAAGAAATGCTGTCAGGATCGCCGTTGGCAGCGTAAAGTAGCTTTGAAGAAAGTAAAAAACCGTATAATTCAAGCTGGAATCGATAGCAACTATTGGTTGTAAAAAATTGTACGATACACACTGCACCGCTAGCGCCGGCCATGCCCCGAACCCGCCATCCGACGTCCATGCGACGTGCAGTCCGCACTGTCCGCAGCATCAGGGGCAGGCGACTTAACTTTACAAGACGGCTCAAGGGGACACAATGAATTCAATGCAGCAAGATGTCGATGAACGCACCAGCCTGACAGGCAATAACAAATTCGAACTGTTCCTGTTCAAGCTGGGCACCAGTGATCACTCGACCAGCCGCGAACTGTTCGGCATCAATGTGTTCAAAGTCCGTGAAATCATGGAAATGCCGGCCATCACGGCCGTGGCCGGTTCGCACCCGCACATGCTGGGCGTGGTCAACATCCGTGGCCAGATCGTGCCCGTGATCGACTTGCCGATGGCGGTCGGCTGCAAGAGCAATGGTTTGAAGATCCTGATGGTGACCGAATTTGCCCGCTCGACACAGGCGTTTGCCGTGGAAGAGGTCGATGAAATCGTGCGCCTGGAATGGAACCAGGTGCTGTCGGCCGAGTCGAGTGTCGGTGGCGGCCTCGTCACCAGTATCGCGCGCCTTGATGGCGACACGGACAAGACACGCCTGGCGCAAGTGCTGGACGTGGAACAAATCCTGCGCAATGTGCTGCCGTCGGGCGACCCGGACGTGGACGAGAACAGCATCGGCCCGCAAGTGCGCTTGCCGGCCGGCGCCGTGATCCTCGCGGCCGACGATTCCTCGCTGGCCCGCTCGCTGATCGAAAAGGGCCTCGAAGCGATGGGCGTGCCTTTCATCATGACCAAGACGGGCAAGGAAGCGTGGGAACGCCTGCAGGCGATCTCGGCCCAGGCTGCCACCGAAGGCAAGACGGCGAAAGACAAGGTCGCGCTGGTGCTGACCGACCTGGAAATGCCTGAAATGGATGGCTTTACCTTGACGCGCAACATCAAGAACGATGGCCGTTTCTCCAACATCCCCGTGGTGATCCACTCGTCGCTGACGGGCTCGACCAACGAAGACCACGTCAAGGGCGTGGGCGCCGATGGGTATGTGGCGAAATTCGTGGCGGCTGAATTGGCCGAGACGATACGCAAGGTATTGTCGCGGTAATTACATGGAGCATCCGTAGGTCGGATTAGCGCAGCGAAGCTGCGCGTAATCCGACGCCACCATGGCCAACACATTGTCGGATTACGCGGGCCTTCGTCCCGCTAATCCGACCTACGCCATAGACATAAAAAAGCGCCGCTACCCGCGAGGGTTCGGCGCTTTTTCTATGCTGGCAAACTATTACGCCTGGTAAGCTGTTTCCGGCTGGCCCGCCACGTCCACGCGCACGGACAGCACGTGGCCCGTCAACGGGTAGTCGGCGATTTCGGCGGCGGAGCGGTTGTGGCTGGCGCTGGTGATGTACAGGGTGCGCAGGTCGGGGCCGCCGAACGTCACCATGGTGGGGCAGCGCACGGGAACGGTAATTTCACCGAGCAAATGGCCATCGGGGGCGAAGCGCAAGATTTTGCCGCCTTCAAACATGGCCGACCAGTAATTGCCTTCGCTGTCGACGGCCGCGCCATCGGGGCGCCCGCCGTAATCAAACGCTTTCTTGTCCGTGGAAAAACGCTGGAACGGTTGCGGCGCGGAAATGGCTCCCGTGGCCGCATCGAAATCGAAGCGGTCGATGCGGTGCGTGGTGGTGTCCGAGTGATACATGGTGCGCTTGTCCGGGCTGAAGCCCAGGCCGTTCGATACGGTCATGCCACCCGACCAGACTTTGCGTACTTGTCCCTTTTCCAGCACGAACATTTCTGCAGCATCGGCGTTGCGCGGCTCGAAAATCGTGCCGACCCAGAAACGGCCTGCCGGGTCGACCTTGCCATCGTTGAAGCGCGTGGTGGCCATGTCGAACGGCGCCGGGGCGATTTCCGCCAGGCTGCCCGTCTTCGTGTCGAGGTGGGCAAAGCCGCTACGCAAGGCCACGATCAGGCCGCCGCCGGCGTTGATCGCCAGCGCCGACGGTTCCGTCGGCATGCTCCACTGTTCATGCTTGCCGCTGGCCGGGTGCAAGCGGTGCACGGCGCGGCCATCGATATCGACCCAGTACAGGGCCGCTTCCTTGCCATGCCACAACGGGCATTCGCCCACTTGCATGGCTTTGTCACTGACTACTTTGATTTCGTAAATATTCATAAACCTCAATTAAGTTAGTACGCCGCCTTGGCGGCTTTCGCCAAGGCAATCAAGCCATTGGTCGAGCTGTCGTGGTGGTCGGGACGGGCTTCGCCCGTCAGTTCGGCCTGGATTTTCTTGGCCAGCACCTTGCCCAGTTCCACGCCCCACTGATCAAAACTGTTGACGTTCCACAAGACGCCCTGCACGAAGGTCTTGTGTTCGTACAGCGCGATCAGGGCGCCCAGGGTGGTCGGGGTCAGCTGGTCCATCAGGATGGTGTTGCTGGGGCGGTTACCTGGGAAAGTCTTGTGCGGCACCAGCGCTTCGATCTCGCTTTCCGGCAAGCCTTGCGCCTGCAAATCAAGGCGCACTTCATCACCCGTCTTGCCCGTCATGAAGGCTTCCGACTGGGCGAAGCAGTTCGCCAGCAGGGCGTCATGGTGGCCCGGCAAGTCGTGCGTGGCGCGCAGGGCGGCGATGAAGTCGATGGGCGTGATGTCCGTGCCCTGGTGCAGCAGCTGGAAATACGCGTGCTGTGCATTCGTGCCGCAATCGCCCCAGATGACGGGGCCGGTCGGCACGTCGACGGGCACGCCATCCTTGGTGACGCGCTTGCCGTTGCTTTCCATGTCCAGCTGTTGCAAGTAGGCGGCAAAGCGGCTCAAATCCTGGTGGTAGGGCGCGATGGAAACGGAGCCGCAATCGAGGAACTGGCGGTTCCAGAAACCGACCATGGCCAGCACGACGGGCATGTTGTGTTCCAGCGGCGCCTGGCGGAAATGCTGGTCCATCGCATGCGCGCCGGCGAGGAAATCGCTGAAGTATTCAAAGCCGACGGACAGGGCCACGGCCAGGCCGATCGACGACCAGACGGAGTAACGGCCGCCGACCCAGTCCCAGAACGGGAACATGTTATCCGGCGAAATGCCGAAGTCGACGATGGCTTGCGTGTTGGTCGAGACGGCCACAAAATGTTGCGCCAGGTCTTTTTCTTCGCCTTCGAGCAGGAACCAGGCGCGCGCCGTGTTGGCGTTGAGCATGGTTTCAGCCGTCACAAAAGTTTTCGACGCCACGATGAAGAGCGTTGTTTCCGGATCGACTTTCGACAGAGTCGCTTCCATGTCGTGGCCGTCGACGTTGGAAACAAAGTGCATTTCCAGGCCCGGGTTGGCATACGAGCGCAGCGCCAGGCACGCCATTTTCGGACCCAGGTCCGAGCCGCCGATGCCGATGTTGACGATGTCGCAAATCGGCTTGCCCGTGTAGCCGAGCCAGCTGCCATTGCGTACCTTGTCCGTAAACGCCTTCACGCGTTGCAGCACATCTTGCACGTCGGCATCGATATCCTGGCCATCGACCACCAGCCTGGTGCCGCGTGGCGCGCGCAAAGCCGTATGCAGAACGGCCCGATGTTCGGTAAGATTGATTTTCTCGCCAGTGAACATGGCTTCGCGCTGCGCTTCGACGCCGCGCTCGCGGGCCAGGTCCATCAGCAGGCCCATGGCGGTGGCGTCGACACGGTTCTTCGAGTAATCGAGCAGCAGGCCGGCCGCATCGACGGTCATGCTGGAAAAGCGGGCGGGGTCGGCCGCGAACAGCTGGCGCAGATGCACTTCGCGCAGGCTGGCGCTGTGCGCTTGCAGGGACTGGAAACTGGCGGTGGCGGTGATGGCAGGAGTAGGTGCTGGCTGGCGCATGGCGGTCGGCTTGGGTGCTTGTCTCGGTTGAAAGGAGCGCGGCGCGTTCGTGGTGGCGAACAGCGGATCCGGCATTGGTATGAGAATAATACATCAGAAAAACGTAATTTCACTACAGTTTGTGACGTGAAGCCGATTTTGTTGTGCTTTTTTTAGCGATTGCCCCCATGACATATAAGAGCCATGTTGGCAGGTGCCGATACGCGATATAGCCCAGGTTTGCCTTGATACGCCGCAATCCGTCGCTTATTTGTGTTGTTGGCCCATGCAAGAGTGCTTCTTCTTCACCATTTTGTAGTAAAATTTCACAAAATACTCATTTTTAAGGAAATTCATATGGCGCTGCATCCAGTAGTCGAATCCGTAACAGCGCGCATCATCGCGCGCAGCCGGCCATCGCGCGGCGCCTACCTGGCGCATCTGGATGCGGCCCGCATCCAGGGCGTGCAGCGCGGCGCCCTGTCGTGCACCAACCTGGCGCACGGTTTTGCCGCCTTTCCCGCCAACGACAAGCTGTCGCTGAAGGAATACAAGAAGCCGTCCGTGGCCATCGTGTCCTCGTACAATGACATGCTGTCGGCGCACCAGCCGTTTGAAGGCTTTCCGCAGATCATCAAGCAAGCCGTGCGCGAAGTGGGCGCTGTCGCCCAGTTCGCCGGCGGCGTGCCTGCCATGTGCGATGGCGTGACGCAAGGTCAGCCGGGCATGGAACTGTCGCTGTTTTCACGCGACACCATCGCCATGTCGACGGCCGTGGCGCTGTCGCACAATATGTTCGACTCGGCCCTGTACCTGGGCGTGTGCGACAAGATCGTGCCGGGCCTGTTGATCGGCGCGCTGCACTTCGGCCACTTGCCAGCCGTTTTCGTGCCGGCCGGTCCGATGACGTCGGGCCTGTCGAACCAGGAAAAAGCCAAGGTGCGCCAGCTGTATGCGCAAGGCAAGGCCACGCGCGAAGACTTGCTCGAAGGCGAATCGAAAGCCTACCATGGCGCCGGCACCTGTACCTTCTATGGCACGGCGAACAGCAACCAGATGCTGATGGAAGTGATGGGCCTGCACTTGCCGGGCGCCGCCTTCATTACGCCAAATACCCCGCTGCGCGATGCGCTCACCAAAGCCGCCGCCCAGCGCGCCGCCGGCATCACGGCGCAAAGCGGCAGCTACTTGCCAGTCGGCCATATCGTCGACGAGAAATGTATCGTCAACGCCGTCGTGGGCTTGCTGGCCACGGGCGGCTCGACCAACCACACCTTGCACCTCGTGGCAATCGCCAAGGCGGCCGGCATCGTCATCGACTGGAACGATTTCAATGAGCTGTCGGCCATCGTGCCGATGCTCACGCGCATCTACCCGAACGGCGACGCCGACGTGAACCATTTCCACGCGGCCGGCGGCACCGGTTATCTGATCCGCGAACTGCTGGACGCGGGCTTGCTGCACGAAGATGTCAACACCATCCTGGGCCACGGCTTGCGCGCGCATTGCATGGAACCGTTCCTCGGTGAAGATGGCAAGGTCTTCTGGAAAGATGCACCGGCCGCCAGCGCCGATGAGAACGTGCTGCGCCCCGCCTCGAATCCGTTCGCGCCGGACGGCGGCATGGTGCTGGTCGCCGGTAACCTGGGCCGCGCCGTGATGAAGGTCTCGGCCGTCAAGCCGCAGCACCGCACGGTGGAAGCGCCGGCGCTGGTGTTCAATTCACAGGAAGAATTCATGGCCGCCTACAAGGCGGGGTCCCTGGACCGCGACTTCGTTGCCGTGCTGCGCTTCCAGGGCCCGCGCGCCAACGGCATGCCGGAACTGCATGCGCTGACACCCGCGCTGGCCAACCTGCAGGATGCGGGCCGCCATGTGGCGCTGGTCACCGATGGCCGCATGTCGGGCGCGTCGGGCAAGGTGCCGGCCGCCATCCACGTCTCGCCAGAGATTCTCGCCGGCGGCCCGTTGGGCCTCGTGTGCGACGGCGACATCATCCGCCTCGACGCCTTTACCGGCGTACTGGAAGCGCTGGTGCCGGCCGACGTCTGGCATGCGCGTGCGCTGGTTACGGCCGACCTGTCGCCGAACCACATCGGCATGGGCCGCGAGCTGTTTTCCATGTTCCGTTCCACCGTCAGCGCGGCGGAAGAGGGTGCCACCACCTTCGGCCTGCCGTCGCCGATTCCCACCACCGTCGCCTTGCACGACGCCGACAATGTCGGTGATACCGTACCTGGTTCCGATGAAGACTTTTTGGCTAGGAAATAAGAGATGACCATGACACTACTGGAAATTATGCGCACCTCGAGCGTGATCCCCGTGATTGCGATCGACGATCCTGAACATGCCGTACCGCTGGCGCGCGCGCTGGTGGCGGGCGGCATCCGCGTGCTGGAAGTAACCCTGCGCACCAAGCACGGCCTGGAAGCGATCCGCGCCATGTCGGAAGTGCCGGGCGCCATCGTCGGCGTCGGCACCCTGACCCGTCCCGAGGAATTCGCGCAGGCACGCGATGCGGGCGCCGTCTTCGGCGTCTCGCCAGGCCTGACGTCGGCCCTGGTGGCGGCGGCGAAAAGCAGTGGCTTGCCCCTGCTGCCAGGCGTGATGACGCCAGGCGAAGTGATGGCGGCGCGTGAAAACGGCTTCCAGCAGCTGAAACTGTTCCCGGCCGTGCCGGCGGGCGGCATCGGCATGCTCAACGCGATTTACGGCCCGCTGCCGGACATCACGTTCTGCCCGACGGGCGGCATCTCGCAAGAGACGGCCTCGCAGTTCCTGGCGTGCAAGAACGTCGCCTGCGTGGGCGGCTCGTGGCTGACGCCGAAAGACGCGATCGCGGCCGGCAACTGGGACCGCATCACGGAAATCGCGAAAGCGGCCAGCGGCCTTCGTTCGGTTTAAGCGGTACCCGCGCGGCAGGCTCTACGCTTGCCGCGCTTTCTTCCTTATTCTTTATGCGAGTCTTGCGCCGCCCCCTCACCATCGGCGAAATCGCCATGGCCCGCAGCGTCTTCCAGGGCGCCATCGACTACGCGCGCGTGCGCGTCGTGCGCGGCTCCTTTCTACCGTTCGGCTTGCAGGACCAGAACACGGCGATGACGCCGCGTGGCAGCCTGTATTTCATGCCGGCCCAGTACCGTGACGATTTTTCCCGCGAAGGCAACAGCGGCAAGCTGTTCTTCATCCACGAGATGGTGCATGTGTGGCAGTACCAGCTTGGCTACAGCGTGCTGCTGCATGGCGTGCTGCTGGCGCTGTGCGGCGGCTACATCCGGCAGCGCGCCTACCGCTACGATGCGCAGGCCGGCGGCGTCCTGTCCGACTTCAACATGGAACAACAGGGCGACATCATCGCCCACTACTTCGGCGCGCGCCAGCTGGGCATTCCCGCCTACGTGGCGAAGCTGCCGCAGCTGCAGGACATCCTGCAAGGCTTCCTGATCAACCCATCCGACCGGCGCCTGCTGCCGCGCTGATTTCACCATTACGGCGCCAGGTTCGACGCCAGGCGCACGTCCGGCGCGCGCAGGCTGGCTGGCGCATCCTTGCCCAGCAAGATACGCAAGTCGGCGCCCGCGCCGATGCCGCTGTCGCCGGCCGCCTGCACTTGCGGCATGCCGCCCAAGGCCAGGGCCAGTGCGGCGGCCGCCTCGGCGTGGCCGGGGCGGTAGACGATGCTGCTGGCCTGCACCATGTACGGCCGCTGGTTGCCCAGCCGCAGTACGCTGATGCCCATGCCGCCCAGCATGCCGCGCATGCGCGCCGCCATCCCCGTTTCGCCATTGCCGTTGATGACTTCCAGCCGTGGCATGGCTGCCGCCGTCGCTGCCGGTTTTGCCGGGGCTGGCAAGGCGGCGCGTGCCGCCACGGGAGCGTCGCGCCAGCTCAGCGTGAAGATATTCGGCTGCGACTGCGTCAGCTGCAGGCGGCTGGCCGGCGCCGCTGGCGTGGGGGCCAGATCGGGCGCGATGGCGTCCGTGGTGGCATCGACTGTGACGATGCTGCGCGCCAGCGCCGCGATGGTGAGATCCAGGTTGGCGCGCGCCGGCTGCTGGCCGTTGTCGAGCTGCAGCGACTGGCGCAGCATGGCCGCCGCCTGGGCATAGTCTCCCTGCAGGTACAGCACGTAGCCGAGATTGTTGTAGGTCCTGGCCGTCGGCGTTTCTTGCGCCAGTGCCTGCAGCATGGCGCGCGCCGTTTCCAGCTGGCCCAGCTGCGCGTGCAGCACGGCGGCGCCATTGCGCGCATCGGCCGAGTCGGGCGTCAATAGCAGGGCTTCGCGGTAGGCCGCCAGCGCCGCGCGCGGGTCGCCCACTTCCTGCAGGCGCTTGCCCAGCTTGCAGAACGCGGCGCTGCGGGTGGCGGCGCTGTCCTCGATGCGCGCCTGCTGTGGAGGCTCCCGGTGACCCTGGCTGGCCGGGCCGGGCAGGTGGCCGCAGGCGGGCAGCAGGCCGGCGCAGGCCAGCATGAGCATCAGGGTGGTGTGCTGTGACATGGCGGTTCTCCGGTCAGTTGCCGCTGCCCATGCTGGGCAGGAGCACGCGGTAGATTTGCAGGAAGGCTGGTCCCATCAGGACGACCAGCAGCGAAGGGAAGATGAAAAAAATCAGCGGAAATAGCAGCTTGAGGGCGATCTTCGCCGCTTCTTCCTCGGCCAGCTGGCGGCGCTTGGTGCGCAGCTGGTCCGACTGCACGCGCAGCGAGGCGGCGATGCTGGTGCCGAAGCGCTCGGCCTGGATCAGCATGGCCACCAGCGCGTCGACATCCTCGACGCCCGTGCGCAGGGCCAGGTTGCGCAGGGCACGCTCCTTGGTGTTGCCGGCGCGCAGTTCCAGCATCACCAGATGCAATTCCTCGGCCAGCACGGCGCTTTTCAGGGCGATTTCGGCCGCCACCCTGGCCAGCGCCGCATCCATGGCCAGGCCCGCTTCCACGCACACCGTCATCAAGTCCAGCGCATCGGGAAAGCTTTCAAAGATATCGCGCTGGCGCCGCTTGATCATTTGTGCCAGGACGATATTGGGCAGGTAGTAGCCGATGGCGGCCACGATCAGCAGCCAGAACAGGAGAGCCTTGCCCGCCATCTGGCTGCCCGAGGCGCTCAGTCCCAGGAACAGCAGCAGGGGCAAGCCGATGGCCAGCATGGTCTTGGCGGAAAAGAACAGCACGGGCGCCGACGCGTGGCGCAGGCCGGCATTCATGAAGCGCCGGCGCATCACGGAGCCTTCCCAGCCCTGGTCGGGAATCGACAGTTTGGCCAGCGGGCCGCTCAGGCGCACCATGCGCGCCAGCCAGGGGCTGGGCGCGGAGGCGCCAGGCGCTGCCGCGTTCTTGCCGGTGGCGTTGTCCATGCGCTGGCGCAGTGGATCGGGGGCGAAGCTGCGCATGGCCACCAGCACGGTGCCGAAGACGGCGATGAAGAGCAGGGCGAGAAAGGCGAAATGGACGGGATTCATGAGAGTTCTCCTTGCGGGCTCAGACACGGATGCGGATGATGCTGCGCATGACCAGGACGCCGCACACCATCATCACCAGGGCGCCGACCAGCATCTTGCGTCCGCCCGGGTCGACGAACAGCATTTCCAGGAACTGCGGATTGGTCAGGTGGATCATGGCCGCCGCGCCGAAGGGCAGCAGCGACAGGATCCAGGCCGACAGCCGGCCTTCGGCCGACAGCACGCGCACCTGTCCCAGCAGCTTGATGCGCTCGCGGATGATGCGGCTGATGCTGTCGAGCAGTTCGGCCAGGTTGCCGCCCGTTTCGCGCTGGATCAGCACGGCGATGACGAAGTAGCGCAAGTCCGTGCTGGGCACGCGCGTGGCCAGGTTCATCAGGGCGTCCTGCATGGCGATGCCGAAATTGACTTCGTCGAAAGTGGCGCGAAATTCCACGGCCAGCGGCGCATTCATTTCATCACCGACCATTTTCAGGGCCGTCGGGAAGGCGTGGCCGGCGCGCAGGGCGCGCGCCATCAGGTCGAGCGCATCGGGCAATTGCTGCTCGATGCGCTGCAGGCGCTTGGCCTTGGCGCGCAAGACCACCAGCAGCGGCAGCAGGGCTGCGCCGGCCACCAGCGGCAGGCGCAGCAGCCACGGCACGCTGAAGTAGCTCAGCAGCAAAAACGCGGCGCCGGCCGAGGCCAGCATCACGCCGGCGAAGCTGGCCACGCTCCAGCTCAGGCCCGACTGTTCCAGCAGGCGGTCGAGCGCATGCACGCGGGGCACGCTGAGCAGCACGCGCTGCAGGGCCGGGGTGTCGCTCAGCAGGCGCTTCTTGATCATCGAGCTGCCCGCGTCGCCATGCGCGCCGGCCGACATGATGCGCAGGCGGCGCGCGACCCGTTCCGCTTCCGGCCCGCGCGAGGTGTTCCAGGCCAGGTACAGTCCCTCGATCAGCAGCACCACGGCGATGAAGGTGAGGATGGCGAATACGTAATAGAGATAGTCCATGATGCTCCCCTTAATGGTACTGGCGGGCGGGATCGAACAGGGTTTCGGGCAGGCTGATGCCGAAGGCGCGCAGGCGTTCCAGGAAGTGCGGCCGCACGCCGCTGGCATGGAAATGTCCCTGCACCGTGCCGTCTTCGCCGATGCCCGTCTGGCGGAAGGTGAAGATTTCCTGCATGGTGATCATCTCGCCTTCCATGCCCGTGATTTCCTGGATCGAGACGATCTTGCGCTTGCCATCCGTCAGGCGCGCCACCTGCACCACCACGCTGATGGCGGAACTGATCTGCTGGCGCATGGCTTTCATGGGCAGGCCCGCCGAGGCCATGCTGATCATGTTTTCCAGCCGCGTCAGCGCGTCGCGCGGGGTGTTCGCGTGGATGGTGGCCATCGAGCCTTCGTGGCCCGTGTTCATGGCGCCCAGCATGTCGAGCGCCTCGGCGCCGCGCACCTCGCCGAGGATGATGCGGTCGGGGCGCATGCGCAGCGCGTTGCGCACCAGCGCCCGCTGCGTCACTTCGCCCTTGCCCTCGATGTTCGCTGGCCGGGTTTCCAGGCGTACCACGTGCGGCTGCTGCATCTGCAGTTCGGCCGCGTCCTCGATGGTGACGATGCGTTCGGCCGTGCTGATGAAGCCGGAAATCGCATTGAGCATGGTGGTCTTGCCGCTGCCCGTGCCGCCCGAGATCAGGATGTTGACCTTGGCCTTGCCCAGCGCCTGCAGGGTGGTGCTCATTTCCTCCGTCAGGCTGTGCTTGAGCATCAGGTCGGCCAGACGCAGGGGCTGGGCCGAGAAGCGGCGGATCGACATCACGGGGCCGTCGATGGCCAGCGGCGGGATGATGGCGTTGACGCGCGAACCGTCGGGCAGGCGCGCATCGACCATCGGGCTCGATTCGTCGATGCGCCGGCCCACGCGCGAGACGATTTTGTCGATGATTTTCATCAGGTGGGCGTCGTCCGTGAAGCAGACGTCGCTCAGCTCCAGGCGGCCATGGCGCTCGACATACACCTGGCGGTAGGTGTTGACGAGGATATCGGACACGCCGGGATCGGCCAGCAGCGGTTCGAGCGGGCCGAAGCCCAGTACCTCGTCCTGGATGTCGCGGATCAGCGAGCGCCGTTCCAGCTCGTTGATCACCACATTGTCTTCCGTGAGCACGTCGCTGACGAGGATTTTCAGCTCTTCGCGGATCTGCTCGCGCGACAGGCGCTGCATGCCTTCCAGGTCGACCCTGTCGAGCAGCGCCTGGTGGGTGCGGTGCTTGAGTTGCTGGTAGCTGTGGCTGGCTGCGCCCTGGTGCGCGGCATCGTCATTCAGGCTGGCGTCATCCTGGGCATAGCCCAGGCGGTCCCGCAGGGTGAGTTTTTCGGCAGTCATGGTCGGTCTCCGGTAAATGTAGGGGGATCAAGCGCGCGCCAGCAGCCGCGAAACCCAGCCTTGCGCGGCGGGCGGGGTTTCGCCGGCCAGGCTGGCGGCCAGTTCCTGCAGGGCGCGCGAGACGGCGTTGTGCGACGCCAGCTTGAGGATGGGCACGCCCTGGCTGACGGAGGCCGCCACCGCCTCGTAGTGGTTGGGGATGGATTTGTAGACGTGTTTGCCGTACGCCGCTTCCAGGTCGGCCACGCGGATGCTGTCGCTGCTGGCATAGCGGTTCAGGATCAGGCGGATCTTGTCTTCGCGGTAGCCGAGGCCGCGGAACACGTCGAGCAGGCGCTTGCCGTCGCGCACATACGGCAAGGTGGCCTGCAGCACGGGGAAGATCAGGTCAGCCCGGTCCAGCGCGCGCACGCTGACGGGGTCGAGGCCGCGTCCCACGTCGAGCAGGATGTAGTCGTACTGGCTGCGCGCCAGGGTCAGCAGGCGGTCGATATGGTCGGCTTCGACGTCGGCCGCATGGGCCGGATCGTCGGCGGCGGCCAGCACGCTGTAGGCGGGCGTGATCTGGATCATGCTGGCGCTCAGCAGCGAAGCGTCGAGGCGCACGATCTGCTGCGACAACTGCGACAGGGTGGTGGCCGGCTTGTGGTCCGAGACGAACAGGGCGGCGTCGCCGAACTGCAGGTTCAGGTCGAACAGCGCCACCTTGCGCTGTTCGCCGGCGGCCAGCGCGTAGCCGAGGTTGGCGGCGATGAAGGTGGCGCCGCTGCCGCCCTTGCACGAGACGAAGGCCAGCACCTGGCCCTTGCGCGTGACCTGCTTCTGCAGTTTTTCCTCGATGCGGCGCAGCGCGGCGCACAGGCCGGCGTCGTCGTCCGGCAGCAGCACTTCGCGCACGCCGGCGCGCATCGAGCGCAGCAGGAATTGCGGACTTTGCTGTGGACATTGCACGATGATGGCCAGGTTCGGATGGCGTCCGCCCAGCAGTTCGAGCCGTTCCAGCTCCGCCTCGCCCGTCTGCTCCTGCTCCAGCAGCAGCAAGTCCGGCGTGACGCCGTTGTCGAAGACATCGGGTATGCTCGCCAGCAGCGCGACGCGGTCGGCCGCGCTGCGTTCGCGCAGCAGGCGCGTGAGCCGCTTGAGCTGGGCTTCATTTTTCGAGACGATGACGATATTCACGTGGCACTCCCTGGTAAAGGCGTTCGGTAAAGGCGTTCAGTTGATCTGGAAGCCCAGGCTCTCGGCGTGCATGACGACGACCGAGGCGGGCACGGCGATATTGAGAAAACCGAACAGGCTGACCATCGGCGTATAGCTGACGTTGTCGATCGAGACGCGCACGCTGTCGATGCAGCTGGCCGTGCGCGTGATGTCGCCGCAGGCCGACAGGTTGTCGCCCGGATCGAGCGGTGGCAAGGTCACTTCGGCGCCGCTCTTGTTCAGGTAGCGGATGGTGATGTTGGCGGCCGTCAGTTCCGGCGCGGCCGGCAGGGCTGTGCCGCCGAACAGGGCCAGGGTCTTGATGGCGTCGGTCTGGTCGATCCAGCGCACCACCGCTTCGCGCGCGGCGCGGCGGCTCACTTCCTGCACCGTGTTGTACAGGTACAGCATGCGGCCAAATTCCAGGATGCCGAACAGCAGGGTGAAAAACAGCAGCGCCACCAGGGCGAATTCGACGGCGGCGGCGCCGTGCTGGCGGCCAGTTCGGAGGGCAAGTGGAAGGCGGTGGCGCATGGCGTTCTCCTTACAGCATGTAGCGCATGGTGGTGCGCGGCGACAGCGGCGTGGCATAGCTGCTGGCCGCGCCGATCACGAAGGGCAGGTACTGGCCCACCGACAGCGTGTAGTTGACGACTTCGACGCGGATGCCGCCCGGCGCCGCGCCATCGGTGCAGCTGCTGTCGTTGAACGCCGCGTCCAGGCAGGTGACCGTCACGTTGGCCGTGGTGAAGTCGCTGATGCCGGCGCTGACGGCCGCATCGACCACCGTCTGTCTGGCCGCCGGCACGCCCTGCGAGGCGATGCCGGCCTTGGCCTTGACGGACATGTTGCGCGCCGCGTCGCGCGTGGCCTTGGTCAGCGCGTCGTAGTACCAGAAGGCGCGGCCGAAACCGAAGATGCCGGCCAGCAGGGTGACCAGCAGGGCCAGCACGATGCCGAATTCGACGGCGGCGCCGCCGCGCTGGCTGACGTGGGAATGGTGGGTGCGCATGGCCGCCTCACTTGTAGAGTTTGATTTCGGAATTCGGCACGGGCTCGATCAGGCCCGCGAACTCGACGTCGAGGCGCTTGGTGCCGCCGCTGAAATCGGCTTTCATCGTCATGAAGAATTTGCCGATGCCCACCGCGGTCATGGTGCCGCACGAGGCCGGCCCCACGGGCGCCGTGCGGCAGTCGACCAGCACCACGTTGAGGATGCGCCGGTTGCGCTGGCCCGGATGGGCCGCCGACGGCGCCTGGAACGTGGGGCCGCTGGTCTGGTTGTAGGGCGAAGGCGGCGTACTGGCGGGAAAACCCGCGCCGGGGCTGACGGGGTAGCTGGCCGTGTCGAAGTAATTCGCCTTGGCCGTGCTGTACATGGGGTTGGCGTTGCCGTCCGCGACGCTATACGCCGTGCCGGCCTTGGCCGGGGTGGCGCCATTGCTTTGGTAGGCGGGACCATAGGACCACAGCACGCCGTAGCCGGCGAACTGGGCGAACGTGGCCGAGGGGGCGGGGACGGCGCCGGCCGACGGCAGCTGGTAATTCGGCTTGTTGCCGGCCAGGCTGACGGGCTGCTGGCTGGGCAGGGTGCTGGCGCCCGGTTGCATCCAGCTGGCGGGCGGCGAGCTGGCGGCAGCGGCGGCGCAGGGCGACGCGGCGCCCACGCAAGGATATTCCTTGATGTTGGTGTCGGGCGGCGCCGTGGCGGGGTCGCACACGGAGGGGCCGCCGTAATCGTCGAAGCGCGAATTGAGCGAGGCGGCCAGCGATGCGGACAGGCCCGTGTTCGTGTAGACCTGGCCCGTGCCGCTGGTGATGACGGCGCTGCTGCCCGTGCACATGAACGGCGCGGTGGAGGCGGCGCTCGAATGCGAGGCGCTGCAACTGCCGGGCGGGGCGTCGACGGGGTTGATCAGGTAGGGATCGGACGGGCCGCCCAGCGGATTGAGGCCGAACAGGTTGTAGGTGACGCCGCGGCGAAAACCGAATTCCAGCAGCTCCGTCAGGCCCGTGCCGGCTGGCGCGGCCGGATAGGTGTATTGCGCCGTCTTGTTGGCCGGATCGACGGCGCACACGCCGATCGGCGTGACGTCGTTGACGAAGCGGCCCGCCACGGCCACGCCCGAGGTGCTGGTGCTGGCGATGCCGGCGATGCCCATCAGGTAGGTGGCAAAGGTCTTGCTGCCCGTGTCGACGCGAATGAAGGTCTGGCCTGCGGGGCTGGTGCGGGCGCTGGCGCCGGACGACCAAGGACCGTCGGGGCCGGGACCGAAGCTGATGTTGGCGGCCGTCAGGGTCAGCGTGGTGGAAAAATCGTAGCGGTTCTTTTGCGCGATGGCGATGGCCTTGGCCTGCGCATTGTCGATGCCGGCGGCGCTTTGATTGAGTTCCACGGCGCCTGCCAGCGCCGAGCTGTCGGCGCCGTTCTGCAGCTCCGTCTTGGCGATGTACAGGTGGCCCAGGTCCAGCACCAGGCCGCCCATGGCAAACAGCACCACCAGGGTCAGCCCCAGCACGATGGCGATCGCGCCTTGCTGCTTGTCGTGCCTGCGAAATGCGGTGTTCATGGCTGTCTCCTGGTGGCCTGGGGGGAATGCATCGCGGGACTGGCGCCTACTGGCGTCCGCCCACGCCGATGGTGAAGACATTCGGTTGCGGTTCCGGCGCCGCGAACGATTTCTGGTAGCGCTGGTAGGCGCTGGCGCCGGCCTTGCCGTCGATGCCGCTGACGGGGTTGGCATTGCGGTAGGCGTCCGGATACATGATCTGCTGGGCCTTGAGCAGAGCCACCGATTCGCCGAAGTGCGAATCGAGCACGGGCGTGGTGGTGGCGGTGCAGCCGGCCAGCAGCGACAGCAAAGACAACAGGGCGGCGCAAGGCAGACGATGTGCGGTTTTCATGGTGTTCTCCTATTTGAGGTCGAAGCCGGCGGCAGGCTGGGGCGCGGCCGCTTGCGGCGGCATGGGTGCTGCTGGTGCTGCTTCCTGTGCCGCTGCGGGCGCCGGTGCGCTGCCTTCCATTTTTCCCTGCATGAACATGTCGCCGCGCGTCGGCTGGATGTAGCCGTCGGTGGGCAGCTTGTAGTCGGGCGGCAGCGGCTTGACCAGGTGCGGCGTGATGATGAAGACCAGTTCCGAACGGTCCGTCTGGAAGTCCGTGCTGCGGAACAGGGCGCCCAGCACGGGCACTTCGCCCAGGCCTGGCAGGGCCTTGATATTGCTGGTCACGTTGTTCTTGATCAAGCCGCCAATGGCGAAGCTCTGGCCGTCGAACAGCTGCACCGTGGTGGTGGCGCGCCGCGTCGTAAATGAAGGCAGGACGGCCGTGGCCGAGATGCCGGTGGCGGTGATGCCGATGCCGTCCTTGTTCAGGTCCGACACTTCCGGCGCCACCTTCAGATTGATGCGTCCCCCTTCGAGCACGGTGGGCGTGAATTTCACGGCCACGCCGTACTCCTTCTCTTCCAGGGTGATGGTGGGCACGCCCCCATTGTTGGTCTGGCTGACGGGAATGAAGATTTTTCCGCCGGCCAGGAAGCTGGCTTCCTGGCCGCTGATGGCCATGATGTTCGGTTCGGCCAGCACCTTGATCAGACCATCGCGTTTTTGCGCGTCGAGGTTGAAGAAGTTGTTCTTGCTGGCGCCGCTCAAGCCGCTGGGATTGTTGCTAAGCAGGCTGGACAGCAGCGAATACGACCAGCTGCCGATGGTCTTGTTGATGCCCAGGCTGGCGCCCAGCTGATCCACCAGCACTTTCGACACTTCGGCCACCTTCACTTCCAGCATCACCTGCTGCGGCGCGGCGATCGACAGCAGGTTGATCACGCGCGGCATATTCGCATCGGGCGCGGCGGCGGGAGCTGCGGCTGCGGCGCCAGCGGCTGGCGCGGCGCCCGAGGAGGCGCCGCCGCTGCGGCTGCTGCGCTGCACATAGGCGTTGGCCAGCGACAGGGCCTGATCGGCCTTGACGACATCGCTGACCATACCCGACAGGATCAAGGTGTCGCCCGCCACCGTGACGTGGATCTTTTCGTTCGGCAGCAGCTCGGCCATGCGTGCCTGCAGGCTGCTGCTGTCGATGCCGACGGCCAGGTCGATGATGGTGGCGTCATTGCTCTTGTTCCACAGGATCAGGTTGGTGGTGCCGACGGAGCGTCCCAGCAGGTAGACCTCGTTGGGGTTGAGCAGGATGACGTCGGCGATGCGCGGGTCGCCGACGGACATGCGGCTGGCGGCGAACGGCAGGCGCATCAGGGTCGACTTGCCTTCGGCCAGGCTCATTTGCGGCGCCATCTCGGTGCGCCCGGCGCGCGATTCGCTTTGCGGCGGCGTGGACTTGGGACGGACGGCGGCGCGGTTGCTCCGGACCGCGCCCGTTTCGGCGGCAACGGCGGTGGCGGCCGTGGCGGCGGCTGCGGCTTCGGCGTGCGCCCGGGGCGCCAGGGCGCCGATGGCGGCGATGGCAAGCGCCAGGTGCAGGCCCCGGATGCCGCTTGCTGTGCGATATGTACTCATGGCGTGGCTCCTCTGGTGCAGGTTAGAATTGTTGGGAGCTGCGTTCCAGCCCCTTGATGACATCGACCCTTGGACCGGCCTGTGGCGCTGCTGCGGCGGCAGGACGGCGGCGGGGGAGCGGCTTGGCTTGCACCATGGCGGCGGGGGCCGCCATGGCGACTTTTTCATCGAGCAGGGTGCTCTTGGTGGCGCCTTCCGTGTTGACGGGCTTGTCCTCGATCTGGTTGCGCAGCACCAGCGACAGGGTGCCCACGCTGCGTGCCAGGTCGAGTTTTTCAGCCTGCTCCGGGGTCAGTTCCAGGGTCACGGCGTTGACGACTTTCGGCTTGGTGTCGTCGCGGCTCGATTCCTGGGCGATGGCCAGCACGAGTATGCGTTCGAGCACGATCTTGGAAATGTTCGGATCGCGGTCCGGCGTCTTGCGCGCCCCTTCGCCCTGGGTGTTGACGAGGATGTCGACGAAGTTGCCGGGCAGGGCGAAGCCGGCCACGCCCACCACATCGTTGACGCGCACGGTCATGGCGCGCTTGCCTTCGGCGACGACGGCCGACAGGCCGCCTTGCGTGCCGGGAGGCGCCAGCTTGCCTTCCATGATAGGTTCGCCGTGCTGGATGCTGGTGCGCGTGACGCGCGTTTCCAGCAGTTTCGGATCGTTGATGGCGCCCGGCGGCAGCGCGTTCGATGGCCAGTCCACCATGCGCACCATGTCGGGCGTGAGGCGCGCGCCCAGGCTGATGTCGACCTGGGCCACGGCCACCTTATTGATGTTGCCCGAGGCTTGGGCATTGATCCAGCGCGCGGCCACGATGACCGCGGCGAACGCCAGGATGACCGCAATGGCCATCATCGTCAGTGCGCGTGCGTTTCTCATTTTGCTTCCCCTTTGTGCTGGACCGCTACCGGTCCGTTATGTGTGCTTGCAAGGTCGTCATCGCTGCCGAAATAGTTTTTCCATGCCCACAGCAGCACTTCCGGATTCAGTTGCGCCGCGTGGTCTTCATAGCGCGCCTGGTCGCACACCTGCGCCAGGATGTCGCGCGGATAGCAGGCCAGCAAGGGCCGCTGGTACTGGCTGTGCAGATGCAGCAGGTAGGCGTAGGCGGCTTCGTCGAAATTGATGCCCAGCTGGGCGCAGGTGCTGCGGAACACGGCCAGGTAGTGGTAGGCGCTCAGGGGTCCCACGTGGATCTTGTAGCCGATGCGGCGCAGGAAGGAGTCGTCGGCCAGGTGCTGCGGCGCCAGGTTCGACGAGAACACGACGATGACGTCGAAGGGCACGGGGAATTTGTAGCCCGTGTGCAGCGACAGGTAATCGATGTGCCGCGCCATCGGCACGATCCAGCGGTTCATCAGTTCCACGGGCGAGCAGCGCTGGCGCCCCAGGTCGTCGATGATGAAGATGCCGTTGTTGGCCTTCAGGTGCGGCGGCGCCTGGTACAAGCGGGTGCCCTGGTCGAATTGCAGGTCCAGCATGTCGAGCGTCAGCTCGCCGCCCGTCAGCACGGCGGGGCGCTCGGCGCGCACCCAGCGCGGGTCGGATGGCACGGGGCCGCCGCGCGACAGGGTGTGCAGCATGGGGTCGAGGAAGGGCAGCACTTCGCCGTCGACCATCACGGCATGGGGCAGGGCGATGGCGCCGCTGAGCAGGCCGTTCAGGCGTTCGGCGAGGTAGCTCTTGCCGCTGCCGGCGGGGCCGTGGAAGAACAGGGCGCGCCCCGAGTTCATGGCCGCGCCCAGCTGGTCGAGCACGGACGAACTGGCCACCACGTCGCGAAATTCGCGCTGCACGTCGTCGCGCGTGACCTGCATGTCCGCCACGCTTTGCGCCAGCACCTGGTTGCTGTAGTCGGCCAGGGTGACGGGGGCGGGGCCGCTGTAGGCATTGCGGCGCATGTACTCGGCGGCGCGCAGGCGGCCCTGGTCGCCCAGCAGGTAATACAGGTCGGCGTCGGTGCCGCTGCCGCCGTTGCGGCGCGCTTCGCACAGCTTTTCGGCGCGCATGAAGGTGAGCAGCGGTTCGAGCACGCCGGCGCCCAGTTTCACGTGCGTCGACAGGGCGGGCAGGCCGATCTGGCCGCGCAGGAAGAGTATCTTGACCAGCAGTTCGACCAGGAACAGGAAGGGCAATCCCGTTTCCTCGACCGTGCGTGGCGCGCGTCTGGCCGCCGGCTCGATGCCGCCGCCATCGCTGCGTTCTGGATAGGTGTCAGGCATGATGGATACTCCTCGTTCGGGTGGCCGGTGATCAGAAAATGAAGGGCAGCAGGCGGTACTTCACCTGGCGCATGTAGACGCGGTAGCGCACGTCGGTGGACAGGAAACGCTCTTCGCGCAGCAGGCGCATCACCATCATGCTCATCGTCGCGACATAGATGATGCTGTTGGCGGGCGAGGTGTTGGTCAGCAGGTAAGCGCTCAGGGAAATCAGGTAGCTGGCGTACAGCGGATGGCGCACCATGCGGTAGACGCCGCCCGTCTTGATCTCGCGCTGCGCCGCCACCAGGCCGAAGCTGCGGTTCAGCGACAGCAGGCCGGCGATCTGCAGCAGGCTGCCGACGGCCAGCAGGTAGCGCGCGCCGGGCCAGATGGCCATGTCGGCGGGCGAGAGCAGGAAGGGCGCGAAGGTGGCGCCGATGGCCAGCAGCCAGTCGCCCGCATCGGTCGAGACGCTGACGGGGGCCGAGCGCACGATGAAGAACAGGGCGGCCAGGGTTTCGGCGGCGCAGAACAGCACATAGCTCCAGTCGCCGCTGTGCAGGAATCCCACCACGTGGGCGCTGGCGAAGAAGGCCCACAGGCAAGCCATGGCGATGCTGGTGAACAGGCTGGCGTGGCGCGAGTGGCAGAGGGTGGCGAGGGTGTGCATGGTCGGTCCCGTGGTGGCTGGTGGTCGGCGCGGCGCGTTTCAGCGCAGGCTCCACAGATGGTGGTATTGCAGGAACACCTGCAGCGCGGTGCCGCTGGCAATGGCGAAGGCGTAGGCCAGCTTGCCGGTGGCTGGCGGCGGTTCGGCGATCGTGGCGGCGCCGCCGGCAAGGCTGTGCAGCAGCGCGCCCAGCATCATGTGGTAGGTGTTGCGCAGCACCAGGCGCAGGCGGCGCCCTGCCAGCGCGGCGGCCAGGGCCAGCAGGCCGCCGCACAGGAAGGTCAGCAGGGCCGCTTCCAGCACCGCATCGGGACCGAGGAAGGCGCCGCACATGGCCATCAATTTGACGTCGCCGGCGCCCAGGGCGCGCAGCAGGTACATGGGCAGCAGCAGGGCCAGTCCGGCAGCGGCGCCGGCCAGTGCCTGCAGCAGTCCCAGGCCGCCGAAGGAGGCGTCGAACAGGCCGGCGCCGGACGGCGTGAAGCTGTTCAGCGCCAGACCGGCCAAGGTGCCCCACAGCACCAGCTGGTTCGGGATGCGGCGCGTGCGCAGGTCGTGCCACAGGGCGGCAGCGAGCAGGCTGGCCAGCACGGCCAGGCACAGCAGCATGGGCAGGCGGGCGTTCATGATGTCAGGCCTCCCTTGCCCATGCAGGGCGCCGTGGCCATGTGCATGGCCGGTGCCGCGGCCGGGCTGCCCAGCAGGCGTCCCACCAGCTGCCACACCAGCGCCGCGCCGGCCGCACCCACATAACCGTCGAGCGCATAGTGCCAGCCCAGGTGAATGGAACCGAGCAGGATCAGCACGGCGAAGGCGGTCAGCGAGATGCCTGCGGCGCGGCTCACTTTCCAGCCCATGATCGCCATCAGCACGGCCGTGGCCACATGCATGCTGGGCATGGCGGAGATGCCCAGTTCGCCGTTCGCGCCCTTGCTTTGATAGCCTTGCCACAGCATCTCCTGCACCTGCAGGGCCCAGACGGGCACGTGCCCGTTGGCCTCATGCAGGTAGGCCATCAGCGGCGCATACGGGTCGCTGGCGTGCAGGTGGCCGTAGTAGCAGGGGCCGACCGAGGCAAACAGCACGGCCATGACACTGCCCAGGATGATCCAGGTCAGCGCAAAGCTGAGCAGGAACTGCATGCGCAGCAGCGGGCGGCGCGTGTCGAGGATGAGCCAGTACAGGATGGCGTAGAACAGGAAGAACCAGAAGTGGTAGCTGAAGTTGAGCAGGCCCGTGACGAGCGGGTGGCCCAGCAGCGGCTGCAGCCTTTCCCATGGGGCCTTGCCGCCATGCAGCGCGATGTCCCAGGCGGACAGGCTGGCATCCCAGGTGTACGGATGCAGGCGCGGGATGGCGGCCTTGAAGACGGTGAAGCTGGAGGCGAAGACGGGGATCAGCAGCATGGCCGGCAGCGCGTGCAGCAGGCGCTCGTTGCTCAGGTAGTGGCGCAGATCGTGGTACAGATAGTGGCACAGGCGGTGCGGGCGTTTCACCACCATGACGTGGATGGTGTAGCCGCACAGGATGAAGACGGGGCCCGTGAGGATGGCCACGAGGAAGCCGGCCAGCACGTTGAGGGTGTCCGAGGCGCTGGGCAGGCCGCCGGCCAGCAGGGCCGCCGCGGCGGCATACAGCAGCACGATCAGCAGCAGGGCGCGGTGGGTGCGCAGCGAGGCGCGCAGGGTATTCATGACAGGGCCAGGACCACCTGGTCCTTGACGTAGACAAACAGCAGCCGGACCTGGTCACCGAGCAGGGTGATCGTGATCACCAGCACTGCCGCGATCAGGCTCGCCAGCAGCGCGTACTCGATCGCCGTGACGGCGGACTCGTCGGATAAACGGCTGAAGAGAGATTTCACGATGGGCCTCTGATAGGTAAGCACGAGAAACTGGCCGGTGGCGTTGACCTGGCGGTAACCGGGCTGGCGCCGTGCCAGCCCGGAGCACCGTGTTCAGGCGGCAGCCGTATTGGCGGAAGTGAGCTTGGTGCCGATGGTGCTGAAAGTCTTTTTCAGCTGCGTGCCGACGATGGTGACGGCGGCGATGATCACCACGGCAATCAGGGCAGCGATCAGGCCGTATTCGATTGCGGTGACGCCATCTTCTTCGCGGATAAAGTTTTTGATGAGGTTCATGACAACTCCTGGTGGTGGTTAAGGTACAGCGGTGGGTAAAACGGCATGGCAGCGTTGCTACGACCTGGTGCTCTCACGGGCTTTCGCCCAGTGCCAGCAGTCCGATGATGCAGACCACCGCCATGAGGGCCGCCACCAGGGCATAGCGGTAGAACGCAGCCTTTTCCTTGCCCTGCAAATAGGTGATCAGGGCTGTCGGAAGAAACTTGTCAAAGCGCATGCTGTGCTCCGTGTCGTGGTGGGCCGCGCGGTGATTTGCACTCCGGTAAATCCACTATAGAAGTCGGCACCTTGATCTACATCAGAAGAACATCCTTTTATTGCGAGGAGGAACTGCTTGTTTTTTTCGTGACAATTGTCATGCTTGCGTCTGGCGCGCAGACGCAATGGCCGTGCCGCTGGCGGGCGCAGGGGGAGGCGGGGAGAGGGGGCGCGGCCGTGCGGTGGCCGCGCAGGGGGACTGTGGCGTCAGGCGCCGGGCGGCAACTGGCCCAGCTGGTGCTTGGTGGCGTAGGCGTACAGTTCCAGGCGGTTGTACACGCCCAGCTTGCGGTAGATCGACGTCAGGTGGTTGCGCAAGGTGTGTTCGGAGATGAACAGCTGGTCGGCCAGCAGCTTGGCCGGCGTGCCGCTGCCGTGCACCAGCGCGGCGATGATCTTTCTTTCCTTGAGGGTCAGGCTGGCGACGGCGATGGCTTGCGCCGAGCCGCCTCCGGGCTGGGTCAGCTGCGTCAGCATGCGTCCCAGCATCGCGTGTTCCAGCCACAGCTCGCCCTGGTACACTTTTTCGATGGCCTTCAGGACCATCTCCGCCGGCGCGTCCTTGCTGACGATGCCGCGCGCGCCTTTCAGTACCGTCTGGTCGAGGACGGCCTGGTCGTGGCTGGCCGTCAGCACCAGCACGCGCGTGCCGCCGCACTGCGCCAGCGCGGGCAGGATGGCCAGCGAACTGATGCCGCCCAGGTCCAGGTCCAGCACGATCACATCCGGTTGCAGCGCCTTCGCCTGCTCCAGCGCCTCGGTGCTGTCGGACGCCGTGGCGACCACGCGCATGCCCGAGTGCTCGCCGCCGATCAGCCGCTCCAGGCCCCACAGCATGGTCTTGTGGTCGTCCACCAGCATGACGCTGATGACATGGCTGGCCGGTGGCATGTGGCGTAAGTCATTCATATGGGGATCTCGATCTGTACGGAAGTGTTGCCCAGCATGCCATGCGTGACGCGTGCCGTGCCGCCGAGGGCGGCGGCGCGCTCGGCCAGCGAGTCGGGCAGGAAATCGGGGACGTGCGCGGCGGCGCATTCGTTGTCGATGCTGATGTGCAGCGCACCCTGCACGCAGGTCAGCTTGACGGCGCCATGGCGCGCCGACGTATGCTTGCGGATATTGCTCATGCCTTCGTTGACGATCTGGAACACCTCGGCCGCCAGGCGGTCGTTGATGTGCAGGTCGCCTTCGATGTGCAGGGCGATGTCGATGCCATAGAATTCGCGGATCTGCGTGGCCTGGCGGCGCAGCGCGACCAGCAGTTCCGGCTCGCTTTGTACCTGGCCGTTCTTGAACGTGCGCGCATAGCTGCGCAGGTCGGTGATCACCTGGCCCGACATGATGATCAGCTTTTCCAGTTCGGGCAGCAGCGGGTTGCCCGGTGTGGCTTCGTTGCGCAAGGCGGCCAGGCCGTGGCGCAGGCCGATATACGGCTGCACGGCCGTGTCATGCAGGTCGCGCGCGATCTTTTCGCGCTCGCGCGAGGCCGCCTGCGACGCCAGGCGGTCAAGCAGGTCGATGTTTTCAATGACGGGAAACGCCTGCGCGCCTATATGGCTGAGAAACAGGGCGTCCGTCTTGCTCATGCTGGTGGCGGACACGACAAAGATACGGCCTTTGCCATTGCGCAAGGGCAGCGGCGCGCTGATGAAGGCGTGCGCTTCGAGCAGTTCGGCCAGGCGGGCGCCTGCCGCGTCGTCATGCCGCAGCCAGCGCCCGCTGTCGGGTTCGAGCATGCGCGCGCCGCCGGTCCACGGCAGCCAGCGCCCTGCGGGCTGGTTGTACAGGGCGATCTTGTCGTACGGAAAGGCGAGCAGGGGGCTGGCCGCGTCGTCGCTGAGGAGCGAACTCGTATGCACGACGCCCGTGCCCGTATGGATCACGCTGCGCAGCGACCAGACCCGCGTGCCCTTGTCCTGCATGATCAGCAGGCAACTGCGGCCGTTGAAATAACTGCGGGTCTTTTCCAGCACCGAGGTGATGGTCTGGTCGACGCCGAAGCGGGGATTGGATAGCTGGCTGACATCGCGCAGCAGCGCCAGGTGGCTGCGCTGGGTGATGGCCGAGCCACCCCAGTAGGCGATCATGTAGCCGAGCGCCAGCAGGAAGGTGGTGCGCAGCAGCAGGCGCGACAGTTCCGCATCCGTTTCGCCGAACAGGGCGGTGGCGGCAAACAGGCCGGCCGAGGCCAGGGTGACGCGCGCGCCTTCCTCGAAGCCCCGCTGGAACGACGAGGTGAGGATGGCAAAGAAAAAAAACAGGAAGAATAAATTGTTGTGGCTGCTGGTGGAAAACACGATCAGCGCATACCAGGCCACGTCCAGCCAGTACAGCAGTATATCTTCCGGCAAGCTAAGGCCCAGGACGGCCAGCACATACAGCAGCAGGCTGTGCATGGTGTAGGCGGAAAAGATCAGCCAGGTGATCTTGGTCAGCTTGCCGGCGCTTTCGGGGTCGATGAACAGGGTCAGCAAGGTGGCGCTCGACAGCAGCAGGCGCATGCCGTTCACCATGGTCGTATCCATGCCGGCGCCCGGCAAGCCGGATCTGAGGGGAGGATCGAGATTCACAAGCGCTCCTGGCCATGTCCCGCATGGGTGGGCCATGCGCAGGGATAGATACCACAGATAAATTCTTGTTGTTGTTGCTGCAATCAGTAACGAGTCTACGCACACGCCGTAAAGATGTCTACAGGAATCCTTTGCCTGGCGTTGCTTTTTTTATAGCGGCTGCACCATCACGCGGTTGCGCCCGGCGCCCTTGGCCAGATACAGGGCGCGGTCGGCGGCGCCGATCAGGGCGGAGATGGCCAGCGGCTGCTGCGGCTGTTGCGTGGCGATGCCGATGCTGACCGTGACGTGCCTGACCTCATTGCCCGTCTTGGCATGCGGAATGCGCAGGTCGGCCGCATGCTGGCGGATCGCCTCGGCCATGCGCAGCGCCTGCGCCGCGTCCGTGTCGGGCAGGATGGCGGCAAACTCTTCGCCGCCATAGCGGGCCAGCAAGTCGGTCGGGCGCTGCAGCATGGCGGCCAGTTCGGCCGCCACGCGGATCAGGCAATCATCGCCTTGCTGGTGGCCGTAATGGTCGTTGTAGTCCTTGAAATGGTCGATGTCGATCATCAGCAGCGACAGCGGGCTGCTGGTGCGCATGGCGCGCCGCATTTCCTTCTCGATCGCCACGTCGAAGTGGCGGCGGTTGGCGATGCCCGTCAAGCCGTCGGAAAAGGTTTGCGAGCGCAAGACCATCGTTTGTTCGCGCAGCAGCTTTTCGCGCCCCACGGCGATGGTGACGTCATTGATCTGGATCAGGCAGTGGCGCGGCGAACCGGGCAGGTTGATCGGCGTGACGGCGATGGCTTGCTGCATGCGTTCCTCGCCGTCGCTGCCGCCCGTGGCCGCGCCATGCGTGTACAGCGCAAACGGCGCCTTGTGCAGGGTTTGCGACAGCAGCGACTGGAAATTGTCGCGCAGTGCCTGAGTGATGGCCGAATCGATGCGCTTGTGCCGCATTTCCGGAAAGACGGTGAAGAAATCCTGGCCCAGCACGGCGTCGGCCGGGCGGGCCGAGTGGCGCGCCATCCAGCGGTTCCACAGCACGATGCGGTGCTGCTCGTCGAGCACGATGGCGCCCAGGTTCACGGCGCCGAGTATGCTCTCGAGCAGGGCGAGTCGGTGCAAGGCATCCGGCATGATCGTCACGCCTGTCCCAGCACCTTGGCCAGGTAGCGGCTCACTTGCTGCTTCAGGTCGTGCAGGGCGGACAGGTCGAGCACGAATGCCACATAACCGTGGATCTGGTGCTTGGACAGCACGAAATCGATATGCAGCATCAGCACGACGGCTTCATCATCCTGGCCGCCGAACGAGGACAGGATTTCCGCGCTGGTGCCCACGTGGTACAGGGGCAACGAGCCATGCAGTTCGCTGTCGAACAGGTTGGCCAGGGTGCCCACGCAGGAGTTGAGGATGATGTTGCCGATCTCGCTCATCGCTTCCTGTTCCATCTCCGTCAGTTCCTGCAGCGGCATGGCGTCGCCCACCATCAGACGCACGATTTCCAGGCTTTTGTCTTCGGGAAACATCAGGATCGCTTCGGTGGCGAAGGCGCCATCGTAATGCTGGCTGACGCCGCAGATGCGTTCGCCATCCTTCTTGCTGCCCAGCAAGGCGGCCGCGTCGGCACGGTTCAGGAAGGTGATCGACGGCACCGACATGGTGACTTCTTCATTCACGATCTCGCTCATGGCCGCCGCCGCATGGCCCACCCCGATGTTGAATATCTCTACCAGGGCGTCGTTCTCGAGTTCGGAAAGATTGACCATGCTCACAGTCCCAGTGATTCGATCAGCTGGTGGATGCGTGTTTCCGTGATCGGTTTTTCCATGAAGCCCACGCCCAGTTCGCTGGCGCGGTTGCGCGTGGCGTTCTGCACATTGGCCGTGACGAGAATGATGTGCGTCTGCGGGCACAGCGCGCGCAATTGTTCCGCGGCCGCGATGCCGCCCATGCCGGGCATGTTGACATCCAGTAGTATCAGCACAGGAGTGACGGTCTTGACCTTTTCCAGGGCTTCCTCACCCGTCGCCGCCTCAAGCACTTGCCAGTCGGCATGTTTGCTGAGGATGAACTGATGCGACATCAAACGTGAAACCCGGCTGTCATCGACAACAAGTACCTGTTTACTGTGAGTCATGTGCTATTCCTGAAACGTCATATCGGTGTATCGTTTCATTTTCGCATATTTTAGAGGGCATAGAGTGTAATTGGGTGCGCAATTGCCCTAGGGCAAGGTTTTCCCGTTTAGCTGTTGTATCGCGTCGCAGCGTCGGTCATGATGGCCGGCTGGCCGGGCCGGCAATCCGTTAAAATAGCGCCATTCCTCACTTTAGCCTGAATGCCATGACCCAAGACGAATTGAAGCAAGCCGTAGCCCGCGCCGCCATCGCCTATGTAGTTGAAGGTGAAATCATCGGTGTCGGCACCGGTTCCACCGCCAACTTTTTCATCGATGAACTGGCCAAGATCAAGGACACCATCAAGGGCACGGTCGCGTCGTCCGAAGCGACGGCCGCGCGCCTGGCCGGCCATGGCATTCCCGTCTTCGACCTGAACGATGTTGAATCGATCGCCGTCTACATCGATGGCGCCGATGAAATCACGGCCAGCGGCGCCATGATCAAGGGCGGCGGCGCGGCATTGACGCGTGAAAAGATCGTTGCCTCGGTCTCGAAACAGTTCGTCTGCATCGCCGACGGCTCCAAGCTCGTCGAGACCCTGGGTGCTTTCCCGCTGCCGGTGGAAGTGGTGCCGATGGCCCGCGCCGCCGTCTCGCGCCAGCTGGCCGCGCTGGGCGGCACGCCCCGTTTGCGCCTGAAGGCCGGCAGCACGGAAGCGTTCATTACCGACAACGGCGGCGAAATCATCGACGTGCTGGGCTTGAAAATTGCCGACCCGGTGGCGCTGGAACAGCAGATCAACCAGATCGTCGGCGTCATCGCCGTCGGCCTGTTCGCCGTGCGCGGCGCCAATATCTGCCTGCTGGGCATGCCGGAAGGCGTGCGTACTTTGGCATACTGATACGCAGCAGAAATCCGGGGTCAGACCCGCCGGGTCTGACCCCAGCCTTCACTTTGCACAGCCCGGTACACGGCCACGGTGCGCAGCAAGCCGCCGAGGAAGATGCCGCTGAAGCAGCCATAGGCGAGGCAGACGGGCACGCTGAAGCCGGGCGCATGGGCATAGGCCGGGGCGATGGCCACGGTCACGGCGACCGCATATTTCATGCAGAAGATGCTCATCATCAGGATCAACGGCACCCAGCTGCCGGGACGCCGCACGCTGGCCCGTGCGGGAATGGCGACGATCTTGCGCGCATCGGCCAGCGTCCATGCCAGCGCCGCGCCGGCCAGCGCGCCGGCGGTCCAGGCGAACGGCGCCACGCCATCGAAGCCGAAACTGCCATGCACGCCGCTCAGCGACAGGGCCAGCATGACGAGGGGAATGATGCACAGCTTGCGCAAGGTCACTTCGCGCGCCCGGCTGGCCAGCACGCCCCGATAGACGAGAAAGCCCAGGATGGCCCAGACGTAGAGGGGAGTGTGGCTGAAGATTTGCTGCAACATGGTGTCCGCCTTGGAGTGAGGTTGTCGATGGACGTACTGTGCCAGCCGGCGGCGTGGGCGGCGAGCGGTGTGCGACGAAACGGGGAGGCAGTGCCGTGAAACGGCGGGGGCGGGCGTGAAACTGCCCGTGACGTGGTCACGGGCATGCTTGAAACTTACTCGGTAGGGGGAACGTAACCCATGGCCGCATCGGCGCCATCGCCGAAGAAATGCTTTTCCATCTGCGTGGCCAGGTATTTGCGGGCGCGCGCGTCGGCCAGGTTCAAACGGTTCTCATTGACCAGCATGGTCTGGTGCTTGAGCCAGGCAGCCCACGCTTCCTTCGACACCGATTCGTAAATCTTCTTGCCCAGTTCGCCCGGGTACGGCGGGAAATCCAGTCCTTCGGCTTCCTTGTTGAGTTTGATGCAGTGGATCGTGCGGGCCATCTGTGCTCCTGAATCAGTGTAGAGATAAAGCGTGATTATAAGGCACTTTGCGCCTGCCCTCGCGGGGCCGTCGCGGCCTGGCGACACGCCGTTTGCCGCGCCCTTGCGCTGGATCAAATTTGATCTGCGCCGCCCCAGCTAGTAAGATGCCTTATCGCGCCAGCCGCTGGCTGCGCCTCTTCCAAGCAAGTAGTAACAATTAACCAATATGGAATCCCTATGACCTCAGTGAAAGTCCATGGCATCGACGTCAGCAATACAGGCAGCTTCGCGCTGTTTGGCGGCATCAACGTGCTCGAATCGCGCGATCTGGCCATGCGCGCCTGCGAAGAATATGTGCGCGTGACGCAAAAACTGGGCATTCCCTATGTGTTCAAGGCCAGCTTCGACAAGGCCAACCGCTCGTCGATCCATTCCTACCGCGGTCCGGGCCTGGAAGAAGGCATGCGCATCTTCCAGGACGTCAAGGCGGCGTTCGGCGTGCCCGTGATTACCGACGTGCATGAGCCATGGCAGGCGCAGCAAGTGGCCGAAGTGGTCGACGTGCTGCAATTGCCCGCCTTCCTCGCGCGCCAGACGGACCTCGTCGTGGCCCTGGCGAAAACCGGTAAAGTCATCAACATCAAGAAGCCGCAATTCCTCAGTCCTGGGCAGATGGCCAATATCGTCGAAAAATTCAAGGAAGCGGGCAACGATCAACTGATCCTGTGCGACCGCGGCACCTGCCTCGGCTACGACAACCTGGTGGTCGACATGCTGGGCTTTGGCGTCATGAAGAAAACCTGCGACGACCTGCCCATCATCTTCGACGTCACGCACGCCCTGCAGCAGCGCGACCCCGGTGGCGCCGCATCGGGTGGCCGCCGCCAGCAAGTGGCGGACCTGGCCCGCGCCGGCCTGGCCGTCGGCATCGCCGGCCTGTTCCTGGAAGCCCATCCTGACCCGGACAACGCCCGCTGCGACGGCCCCAGCGCCTTGCCGCTGGACCAGCTGGAACCATTCCTGGCGCAACTGAAGGCGCTCGATGACCTGGTCAAATCGTTTGCGCCGTTGAATATCAAATAACGGTTCCAATGTAAAAAAGCCCGGCATGCCGGGCTTTTTCAGTTTTACAGGGTCTTGATCAATACTTGCGATTTACGCTGCCAGTTATACATATGCTGGCGGTCCTTCGGCAAATCGTCGACGGTGGCCGGCACGAAACCGCGCTTCTTGAACCAGTGCGAGGTGCGCGTGGTCAGCACGAACAGTTTGTTCAGGCCGGCGGCGCGCGCGCGGTTTTCCATGTGTTTCAGGATGCGTTCGCCGTCGCCCTGGGCTTGCACTTCCGGGTTGACGGTCAAACATGCCATTTCCGCCATCTTTTGCGCAGGGAACGGGTACAGGGCGGCGCAGCCGAAGATCACGCCATCGTGCTCGATGACGGAGAAATAATCGATTTCCCGCTCGATCAGCTCGCGGCCCCGCTTGACCAAAGTGCCGTCCGCTTCCAGCGGTTCGATCAGTTTGATGATGCCGCCCACGTCTTCGATGGTAGCCTGACGCAAACTTTCCAGGTTTTCATGGCTGATCATGGTGCCCACGCCATCATGGGTAAACAATTCCAGCAGCGCCGAACCATCCATCGAGAACGGTACGATGTGCGAGCGCTCGACGCCGTTGTGGCATGCCTTGACGCAATGTTTCAAGTAAAACGCCGTCGCGTCGGGCAGAAAGCCCGCCATCAGCACGGCTTCGGCCTGGTGCGACGACAGTTCGCGGATTTCCACGCCCGTCGCGTCTTCCATCATCGGCGTTTCGGTAATGAAAATCAGTTTATCCGCGTGCAGGGCGATGGCGGCGCTGCACGCCACGTCTTCCATGGTCAGGTTGAACGCTTCACCGGTAGGCGAGAAGCCCAGCGGCGAGAGCAGCACCAGGCCGTCCGAACCGAGGATGGAATGGATGGTTTCGGCGTCGACCTTGCGTGTGATGCCCGTCAGTTCCAGGTCCACGCCATCGATCACGCCCAGCGGGCGCGCCGTGATGAAGTTGCCGGAAATGATACGGATGGCCGCATGCGACATGGGCGTGTTCGGCAAGCCCTGGCTGAACGCGGCCTCGATATCGAGGCGCAGCTCGCCGGCGGCTTCCTTCGCGCATTCCAGCGCGGCGATGTCGGTAATGCGCACGCCGTTGTGGAAGCGGCCTTCGACGTTACGCAGGGCCAGCTGTTCCGCCACCTGCGGCCGCGAGCCGTAGACAACAGTGACATTGATGTCCAGCGCATGCAGCAGGGATAAATCATGGGCCAGCACCTGCAGCGCCCCGGCGCTGACGAGTTCACCGGGGAAGGCGACCACGAAGGTCTTGCCGCGAAAGGCGTGGATGTAGGGCGCGACGGAGCGCAGCCATTGGACGAATTGGGTAGGGTTTTCCATTAAGCGCATTATAATTCGCTGCGCGATGTGCGCGCTTAAAATACCTGTAAAAAACAATGTCTTCAGCCAGCAATAAGTCTTCCCCTCCTTCCAACGTTGCAAATGTGCCCGCCAGCGGGGATGTTGCCACGCCTGCCGCCACGCCTGCGCAGGGCCGCCAGCGCCCGCCCGTGAGCCAGCAAAGGCAGCAGCCGCCGCGCGCGGAACAACAGAAACAGCAACAGCAGCAGCGATCGGCACAGGGCAAGCCTCAGGCCGCGCGCCCGCCGCGCGAGGGGCAGGAAAGCCGTGAAAGCCGCGACGCAGCCCGCGCCGCGCGCGAAGCGGAAAAGGCTTTCCGCAATCCGCTGCCGCCGATTACGTATCCGGAAGACTTGCCCGTCTCGGGCCGGCGCGCCGAAATCGCCAAGGCATTGACGGAAAACCAGGTCATCATCGTTTCGGGCGAGACGGGTTCCGGCAAGACGACCCAGTTGCCGAAGATTTGCCTGGAGCTGGGACGGGGACAGAAGGGCATGATCGGCCACACGCAGCCGCGGCGTATCGCCGCCTCGTCGACGGCCAAGCGCATTGCGCAGGAACTGGGCACACCGCTGGGCGAAACGGTGGGTTTCAAGGTGCGCTTTACCGACACCCTGAGCCGTGGCGCGTCCGTCAAGCTGATGACGGACGGTATCTTGCTGGCCGAGACGCAGACCGACCCGTTGTTGAAAAACTACGACACCATCATCATCGATGAAGCGCACGAACGCAGCCTGAACATCGACTTTCTGCTCGGCTATCTGAAGCAATTGCTGCCGCGCCGGCCCGATCTGAAAATCATCATCACGTCGGCCACCATCGATGCGGAACGCTTCTCGCGCCATTTCGGCACGCCGGAAAAACCGGCGCCCGTGATCGAAGTGTCGGGCCGTCTGTACCAGGTGGAAGTGCGCTACCGTCCCGTGGAACGGGAACAGGTGGCCATGCCCGGTGCCGCCAACCCCGACAAACCTGGCCAGCGGACGGCGAATGTACGTGTAGCTGCGCGCGAAAAGCGCGACCTGATGGATGCCGTCGTCGATGGCGTGGAAGAACTGTGCCGCATCGGCTCGGGCGACGTGCTGGTGTTCTTGCCGGGCGAGCGCGAGATCCGCGACTGCGCCGAAGCGCTGCGCAAGCACCATCCGCCGCACGTGGAAATTTTGCCGCTGTTCGCCCGCTTGTCGGCCGAGGAGCAGGAGCGCGTGTTTAAAACCAGCAATGCGCGCCGCATCGTGCTGGCCACCAACGTGGCGGAAACCTCGCTGACCGTGCCCGGCATCCGCTACGTGGTCGATGCTGGCCTGGCGCGGGTGAAACGCTACAGCTACCGCAATAAAGTGGAGCAATTACAGGTCGAGCCGATTGCCCAGTCGGCCGCCAACCAGCGCGCCGGCCGTTGCGGCCGCGTGGCCGATGGCGTCTGCATCCGCCTGTACGAAGAGCAGGATTATCTGCTGCGCCCGAAATTCACGGAACCGGAAATCCTGCGTTCCTCGCTGGCGGCCGTCATCCTGCGCATGAAATCCCTGCACCTGACGGACGTGGAAACCTTCCCCTTCATCGAGCCGCCGCTGGCGCGCGCGATCGCCGACGGTTACCAATTGCTGCAGGAACTCGGTGCCGTCGACGAGGTCAACAAACTCACGCCGCTGGGCAACAAGCTGGCCAAGCTGCCGCTCGACCCGCGCGTGGGCCGCATGATCCTGGCCGCGCTCGATAACGCGTGTCTGACGGAAGTGCTGATCGTCGCCTCGGCCCTGTCCGTGCAAGATCCGCGCGACCGCCCGATGGAACACCAGCAGGCGGCCGACGAGGCGCACAAGAAATTCGCCGATGAAAAATCGGAATTTTTGAGTTACCTGAAAATCTGGCGCTGGTTCGAATCGGCCATCGAGCACAAGAAAACCAACCGCCAGTTGCAAGACAATTGCCGCACGAATTTCCTGTCGCAGATGCGCTTGCGCGAATGGCGCGACGTGCATTCGCAGCTGCTGACCATCGTCAAGGAACAGGGCTGGCGCCTGAACGAAGCGCCGGCCACCTACGACAATCTGCACATGGCCTTGCTGACCGGCTTGCTGGGCAATATCGGCTTCAAGGGCGAGGACGAGCCGGGTGCCGGGTATCTGGGCGCGCGCGGCATCAAGTTCCATATCTGGCCCGGTTCCTCGCTGCTGAAAAAGCCGGGCAAGTGGATCATGGCGGCCGAACTGGTCGACACGACGCGGCTGTACGCGCGCTGCGTGGCGCAAATTCAGCCCGAATGGCTGGAGAAGGTCGGCGAGCATTTGCTGAAGAAATCGTGGGGCGAGCCGCGCTGGGAAAAACGCTCGGCGCAGGTGACGGCGTCCGAACGGGCGACCTTATATGGCCTGGTGGTGTACAGCCAGCGCCGCATCAACTACGGCAATTTCAACTTGCCGGAAGCGCGCGAAATCTTCATCCGCGACGCGCTCGTTGGCGGCGACTTCGACACGCGCGCGCCGTTCTTTGCGCACAACCATAAACTGATCAAGGATATTGAAAACCTTGAACATAAATCGCGCCGCCTGGACGTGCTGGTTGACGATGAACTGATCGCCGCCTTCTACGACAAGCTGCTGCCGGCGGACGTGTGCAATGGCGCCGGTTTCGAGAAATGGCATAAAGAGGCGACGCGCGACAATCCGAAGCTGCTGTATCTGAATCGCGAAGAGCTGATGCGCCACGAGGCGGCTGGCGTGACGACGGACCTGTTCCCGAAAACCATGTCCGTGACGGGCCTGGAAATGGGCCTGACCTATCACTTCGAGCCGGGCAGCGTGCGCGATGGCGTGACCTTGGCCGTGCCGCTGTATGCGCTGAACCAGTTGCCGCGCGAACGCTGCGAATGGCTGGTGCCGGGCATGCTGAAGGAAAAAGTGCATCTGCTATTAAAATCGTTGCCGCAAAAGCTGCGCCGCCATTGTGTGCCGCTGCCCGATTACGCAGCGAAATTTTGCGAGCGCGTGCATGCAGCGGGCGTGTTTGGCCGCGGTGACCTGATCGACGCCATCATCCTCGACATCCGCACGCAGATCACGATCAATGTGCTGACGACGGACTTCAAGCCGGAAACCCTGCCTGCCCATCACTTCATGAATTTCAAGGTGATCGACGAGCATGGCCGCCAGCTGGACATGGGCCGCAACCTGGCCACTCTGCAAGCGGAATTCGGCGGCCAGGCGCGCCAGAGTTTCCAGAAACTGGCCGAAGTGTCAGGCGTGTCGGGCACGGGCACGCCCGGTGCGAAGGTGGCGGGCGCGCAAGTGGCGTCGCGGCTGCAAGCGCAAGCGCAGGGCGCCAACGCGGCGGCAGGCAAGGGCGGCGCGCCGGTCAAGGGCGCAGCCGCTGCGGCCGCACCGGCGTCAGGCAATGCCACCGTCTCGCAGCACATGGGCTTGACGGCTTGGACCTTCGGCGAATTGCCGGAGTTGCTGGAAATCGTGCAGGGCAAGCTGACCCTGATCGGCTTCCCCGCGCTGGTCGACAAGGGCACGCATTGCGACCTGGAAGTGTTTGACGACCCGACCGTGGCCGCCCGCACGCATAAAATCGGTTTGCGCCGATTGTTCGCGCTGCAAATGAAGGAGCAGATCAAATACGTCGAGAAAAGCATTCCGGGTTTGCAGCAGATGGGCATGCAATTCATGGCTCTCGGTTCGCAGGAAGAGTTGCGCGAGCAAATCATCAACAAGGCGCTCGACATCGCCTGCCTGCAAGATCCGCTGCCGCTGGACGCCGCTTCATTCGCCAAGCGCCAGGCGGAGGGCAAGTCGCGGTTGGTTCTGCTGGTGAATGAAATCGCCCGTTTGCTGTCGCAAGTGCTGACGGAATTCCACGGCTTGCCGAAGCGTCTGCAGAATATTCCTGCAGCGGCGGCCACCGATATCCAGTCGCAGCTGCAGGGCCTCGTGCATAAACGCTTCCTGACGGAAAACGAGTACACGCAGCTGGCGCATTTCCCCCGCTATCTGAAGGCGATCAATGTGCGCCTGGAAAAGCTGCGCGCCGACCCCACGCGCGACACCAAGTTGATGGCCGAGTGGCAATCGGCCGCCGCGCCGTATCTGCGCCAGGCCAAGGACCGCCAGGCCGGCAAGAACACGGATCCGAAACTCGTCGACTTCCGCTGGATGCTCGAAGAGCTGCGCGTGTCGCTGTTTGCGCAGGAGTTGCGGACGCCGATGCCGGTGTCGGCCAAGCGCCTGCAGAAAGTATGGGAGTCGATGCAACGGTGATGGCACCTCTATAAACCTACTGCGCAGCTCACTATCGCGTCGGCGTTGCTCACCGGCTCGGCGCCCCCGTACAGAGTACGGTTGCGCTACTCAACGCGATATTGAACTTGCTCGCTACGGTTTCTAGAGGCGCCTTGACGCTAACGATGGGCAGCAACATGCTCCGCTAATCCATCCTACCCGACCTACGTTCCACCTGATCTCTCAAGTGCGCTTGTTGAGATCATCATCATCGCTGAGCGATGAGCGCGAACCCAGGTCGCTCTGGCTGCCGCCCGTGCCGGCGCGGCTGCCGCTCATGGAACTGCCGGACATGCTGCCTTCGCTGCCCGATTGCAGGCTGGCGCCGCTGCGCAGGTCGCTGCCGGAGGGCATGTGGCCCCCTGCCATGGCGCCGCTGCCGTAGCGCGTGCTGCTGCCATAGAACGCTTCCATCTGCTGGTTCCACGCTTCGCTGCCCATGTCGGGCCAGTTGTTCTTGTCGAAGCCGGGAGCGTCTTTCAGCAGGTCTTTGTCGACGTTGAGCAGGAAGCGCTTGTTGACGGTGTCCAGGGTCAGGCGTTCCCAGGGCACGGCAAACAGCTTGTCGCCCATGCCCATGATGCCGCCGAAGGACAGCACGGCATAGGCGATCTGGCCGGTGCGCATGTCGAGCATGATTTCCTTGATGTCGCCCAGTTCCTCGTCGTCGTGATTGTAGACATCGTCCCCGATCAGGGTATCGGCCCCCATCAGGGCCGGCCCCGGGCCGTCGTGGTTGCGGTACATGCCCAGGATGTCGCGGTCCAGATAGCTCATGGTGTTCTCTCCTCGTGTGAAGTGCTGATCGAACATCCAGAGTAAGCATACGCACTATGTAGCGTTTGATCTGCCTCAATAGTGCCAGTGGCACTTTTATCGGTGTGCCAACGTACGGTGCTGTCAGCCAATTGCGGTACTCTATGCGTTCCAAGGAGGAGGCCGCACATGCTGACGATGCAACGCTGCAGAGGGATGAACTTGCGGTACGCTCCACAACGACACGCGCGCCGCGCGCCATGGTAAAGCCCGCCACCAAATGGCTGCGCGGGCTGTTGCGCGCCGGTAAGGCGCAGCAGCGCACGGCGACCAAGCTGGCCAAGGTGCTGTTCGGCCCCGTGCCGGCCAAGGCCAAGCCCAAGCCCAAGGCCAAACCCCGCAGCAAGGCCGTGGCCAAGACCAAGGCCAAAACAATCGCCAAGCCGCGCGCCAGGTCCGCCAGCGACGCCGTGCCCGCCCTGGCGCCCTTTGCCACGCCCCTGTCGCCCCCGCGCGTGCGCAAGCGAACGGCGCCCCCACCGGGCAAGTGGCTGGCCGCCCACTATGCGCCGTTGCCGGAACTGGGCCAGTTGCCGGGCCGGCGCCTGCCATATTTTCTGTACCTGCCCGAGAAGGCGCCGAGCGCCGCCATGCGCAGCCGTGGGCGGCCGTTGCTGGTGATGCTGCACGGCTGCGAACAGAGCGCCACGCAGTTTGCCGACGGCACGCGCATGAACCGCCTGGCCGAACGCAAGGGCTATGCCGTGCTGTATCCGCAGCAATCGCTGCGTTCGCATGCGCGCCGCTGCTGGAAGTGGTACGACAAGCTGACGCAGGAGGGGGGCGGCGACGTGCGCCTGATCGTCGGCGCCATCGAGCAGGTGGCGGCCCGCTATGCGATCGACCGCGCGCGCATCTATATCTGCGGCATTTCCGCCGGCGCCGGCATGGCGCATATCGTGGCCCTGAACCATCCTCATCTGTTCGCGGCGCTGGGCCTGCATTCCGGGCCCGTTTTTGGCGCCGGGCATAACCTGATCGGCGCGCTGGGCGTGATGCAGCATGGCGCTGCCGCCCGCGCCGACGCGGCCATCGATGAAGTGCTGGCGCGCCAGCCGGCGTTTCCCCGCCTGCCCACCATCCTGCTGCAAGGGTTGGCCGACAAGGTGGTGCGCCCCATCAACCAGACGCAACTGGTGCGCCAGAGCGTGCGCGTGAACCGCTTGCCGTTCGATACCGTGGTGACGGCGCAGCGCCTGCCTGGCGGCGCGGCGGGCGGGCGTAATCCGGCGCATGCGTATGCGCTGCACGATTATCAGGTGGGCAAGGATGTGCTGCTGCGCGTGGCGCAGGTCGAGCACCTCGAGCACGCGTGGAGCGGCGGCGACGCCAGCCTGCCATTCAACGACAAGGCCAGGCCCGACGCCAGCAAGATGCTGCTCGATTTCTTCGCCAGCCACCGCCGCCGGTAAGCCAGTGTGCCGCGCGCCGCAACGGTGCGCGGGCACTGGTACGCATCGTTCTTCCTTTCCCCGCAGGGCCGCGGCCAGCCTGCCGGCACGCTGGCCGCGCCCTTTCCAGCGCAGATTTCCCAATGTCGCAGCAGCATGAATTTTACAAAGTGGTATTGCTGCGGTATTTAAAAATCACAAAAACAGGCGCTAAAAATACGAACTGGTATACAATTGGTACACGTTTTCAGTGTGATCCGTGTCTGCCGCCCCATGCCCCGACGGCAGATACGCACTGACGGCAGCCACCCACGTTACGGAACGCGCCATGTCCATCAAGTCCAAGCAGTTGCTGTGGTTCTTTGCGTTTTTCCTCGTCTTTGAACTGAATATTTATTTGTCGAACGACATGATCATGCCGGCGATGCTGGGCATCGTCGGCGAGTTCCAGGCAAAGGAAAAATTCGTTCCCCTGTCCCTGAGCCTGTATCTGCTGGGCGGCAGTTCCCTGCAGATTTTCCTGGGGCCCCTGGCCAACACCATCGGCAAGCGCAAGCTCGTGCTGACCGGCAATACCTTGTTCCTGCTGGCCACCTTGGCCGTGCCATTGACCGCCTCGATCGAGCAATTTCTCGTCGCCCGTTTCATCCAGGGCATGGGCTGCTGCTTCATCTTCGTCGGCTATGCCATGATCCATGAACTGTTCGACGACATGGCCGCCGTCAAGCTGAGCAGCATCCTGTCGAGCACCACCATCCTCGCGCCCCTGGCCGGCCCCATCCTCGGCAGCGCCATCATCAGCCGGCTGGACTGGCGCTACGTCTTTTTCCTCTCTGGCCTGCTGGCGCTGCTGTCCTTGCTGGGCCTGTTCAAGACCATGCCGCGCGCTGCGCCGGCCGTCACGCGCCCGGACCTGGCCGCCATCGTGCGCAGCTATGTCGCCATTTTCAGCAACGGGCGCTTCATGTTCGGCATGTTCACGGCCGGGCTGGCCACCGTGCCCCTGACGGCCTGGATCGGCTTTTCGCCCATTTTCGTGCTGCAGGAAATGGGCGCCTCGTACGCCACGTATATCGCCCTGCAATGCGTGATCTTGTCGGGCTTTGTCCTTAGCAGCATCGCCATCCAGCGTTTGCGCCAGGATTTTCCGCTCGTCTCCCTGCTGCGCCTGGGCGGGCTGATCGCTGCCGCCGGCATGCTGGGCGCCGGCGCGGGCCGCCATCACGTCGACGTGTTTGCCGCCTGCATGTTTGTCTATTCCATCGGCTTCGGCCTGTTCAACGGCGCCCTGATACGCAGCGCGATCACGGCCAGCAAGGAGTCGATGACCTTGACGACGGCCGCCATGAGCTTGCTGTACTGCATTTATCTGTCCGCCTGGCTGCAGCTGTACAACGTGCTGTGCCAGCGCTTCGGCTATGCGCTGGAAACGTATGCGCTGCTCAATATTCCCGTCATCGTGGCCATCACGGCCTGCCTGCTGCTGTTTACGCGGGGCATGGCGGGGCGCCGGGAAAGCGGGGTGCGGCTGGCCCGGCACTGAAGGCGCAACGATGCGCCTGTTCTCGACTTTGTTTTACCTCCTGCGAAGTTCATTGACACTCTCCTGCGGAAAATGGTGCGCCCATGAAAATAGATGACCTGGCCTCGAAACACGATCAAGCAAAGATTTTCAACCTGGAATACGAGTTCCGCATCAACCGGCTGAAACTCGATTACATCACCCTGGCCGATGTCCGGCCCGCTGGCAGCGATCTGGAGCAACTGGCCGTGGAGCACCAGGCGGGCATCGCGGCCCTGCGCAGCTTCGTCGCCCTGAACTTTAACCATTTCAACGCGGCAAGCTGTTCCTCGCTCAGCTGCATCCCCACGCGCGCGCTGGGTGACGACGAGCGCTACCTGCACCGCATCTGGATGGGCGGACCCTTGCCGGCCATCGCTTCCGAAGCGATCTGGCAGTGGGGCGCGGCGCTGGAGGAAGTCCGCTACAACGGCGGCGCGCCGTACGTCTCCATCCTGTGGGTGTGGGATGCGCAGCAGCTGCGCAATGACGAGCGCTTCAGCCCCACGGGCGGCGCCGGGCGCTACACCATAGGCCGCTACGCCATCGGCGGCACGACCCTGCATATCAACTCGCTGCGCGCGCTGGCGCTCGATTTCGCGCCGGCCCGCTTCGGCATCCTCGATACCCTGCATACGCAGCGCTACTTCGCCACCTTGTCCGATTATTTCCGCATCCTCATCATGTGCGAATACGGCGGCATGTATATGGATGTCGATACGGTGCCGCACAATCCGGCGACGATTTTCCTGATGAAGCCGGAAGTGCCCGATTATTTCCAGGGCAGGGAAGGCGAGGGAGAAGAGCGCCGGCATGTCAGCTGGATGAATCTGTTTCTCGATGAAACGGGCATGCTGATCGCCAAGAAGAACGATGCGGCGCTGCGCGTGATCCAGCGCAATGTGAACCTCGCCTATGCGGGTATCGATGCGCAGGTTCCCCGTTCCTGCCCGCAATTCGAGGCGCAGCTGTTTGGCCAGTTCTATGCGGAATGGAAGCAGAACCTGGGCGTGACCCTGCTCAGCCATGCCGAGTTCTACCAGCGCTATTGCGTGCTGTATGACGGCGCGCGCGAAGCGGTGGCGGGCGGCATCCGCGGCATGCGCTTGCTGGACGATATCATTACCGACATGCACATCCCCTTGAGCGACGAGGAACGGCGCGCATATGCGCGCTGCGTGGCGCGGCTCGACGACATCGACTGGCGGCTCGATGACCCTTTGCGCCTGCCCGACATCGTCGACGTGTTCGACATCGAGGAAGTGCCGCGCATGGCGTATGCGGCCCAGCTGCGGGCCGACATCGATCATTTTCACTATTACTCGGTGCTGTCGGACGACCCGCAGCTGGACCGCGTGAATGCCGTCTTTTGCCGCTACCTGCTGGCCCACCGTTCGCAGCAGATTACCGCCGGCAATTTCTGGCGCCCGACGGTGGGCCGCCACGGCAGCCGCATGCCGGCCGTCGGCGATGCGCCCCCGCCAGGCGACGAGGCGCAGGCGGACTTGCTGTCGCATGCGCCGCTCACGCTGGTGCCGGGCGAACTGCTGGATGACGAGACGAAGAACCGCATGGCGAAACTGCTGTTTGCCACCAGCTACCTTGAATACTGCTCGTTCGGCAACAAACTCAATCTGCAGTTCGTCGAATTGCAGCGGCGGCAAAATATCGACCCGTATCTGGAACACATCCACGGCCTGCATGACGAGGACGGGCGTTTCATTGGCTTCTTCACGGCCGCGACGATGGACGAGTTCCAGGCCTGCGGCGCCGTGTCATATTATCGCGACGACATGAAGGCGCTTGACGATGCGTATGACGCCTTCGTGCTCGCGCATGCGCGCGCCGACGACTGTTTCGTCAGCAGCCTGGCCATCGACGAGAAATACCGGGGCCAAGGCTTGTTCCGGCAAATGTTCCATGAAATCCGCGACCTGGCCAGCCGCAAAGGCTGTGCGCGCATCACCCTGACGGTGTGGGAAAAGAGCGAAGCGCTGCAAGTGTATCTGCACAAGGGGTTTCGCAGCGTGGGCACGTTCGACTACGCCTACAGCCTGTTCTATGACCGGCTGCATTTTCTTGTGTATGAGGGTAGCTGAGGAAGGATGCTGAAGGGTAACGGGGCGGCCGGCAGCCGCCCCGTGATGCAGCTTACAGGGCCAGGAAGGCTACGGCAGACACGGCCGTTGGCAGCAGGGCGCCGGCCAGCAGGCCGACGGCGCCGATCGATTCATCCTTGAAACCGCGGCGCAGCAGGGCCACGCCGGCCGGGTTCGGCGCATTGGCGATGACGGTCAGGCCGCCACCGGCCACGGCGCCGGCCATCAGCATGTATTTCGCTTCGTCCGTCATGCCGACGATCAGTGAACCGAGGTAAGTGAGGGCCGCATTGTCGGTAATCGCCGTCAAGCCCAGGGCGCCGAAGAACAGGGCCAGCGGCTTCAGGCTGGAAACGATGGGCTGCAACCACCATTGCTGCATGCCGCCCAGTACCACCAGGCCGCCCAGGAAGAAGCCGACCAGCAAGCCTTCCTTGAGGATCAGCGGGCTTTGATAGCGCTCATACGCCTGCACGAAGCCGAGGAAGAACAGGAACAGGCCGATGAACAGCACGGGATGGTGCGCCAGGGTCACCACGCCGGCCAGCACGATCATGTGCACCAGGCTGACGGCCAGCGGTACTTTCGGCGCTTCCACCTCGCCCGCTTTCGGCTTGATGTCGGAAGTGTTGCTGTGCAGGTATTTGCGCAGCAGGATGCTCACGCCCGTGGCGTTGACGAGCACGGCGATGGCGGCCTTCCAGCCGAAATGGCTGGCCATGTAGGCGCTGTCCCAGTTCCACGTGGTGGCCACCATCAGCACGGGCGGCGCCGCGTACGAAGTGAGGGTGCCGCCGATGGAAACGTTGACGAACAGCACGCCCAAGGCGCCGTATTTCAGCCATTCAGGAATGCCCGGGCGAAAGATTTGCGGCGCCAGCATCAGCGCCGCCAGGGTCATGGCGGCCGGTTCCGTGATCAATGAGCCCGTCAAGGGCACGAGCGCCAGGCCCAGCCAGACGAGGGCCAGTTCCGTGCGCAGCGGCATCACGCGCGCCACGCTTTTCAACAGGCGCTGCACGGCGTCGAGCACGGGGCGCGAGGCGGCCACGACCATGACGACAAAGACGAACAGCGGCTCCGTGTAATGGCGCGACTCGGCATACTCGATGGCCGCATCGCTGCCCGAGACAAAGGCCATGATGATGATCAGGATGAAGGCCCAGAAGCCGAACACGACTTCCACTTCGCCCAGCAAATGCAGCAGGCCCGCATGGCGGGGATGGCGCCGCGACAAGGTTTCAAACGACTTGGCGGCAAAAGTGTGGATGAGCGCAAGGCCGAAGACGATGGCGCTGATGATTTGGATGGTGGTCAAATGCGTTTCCTTATGGACGGAGGAAGCCGCCCGGTGCATTGCCGAGCGGTAAGGAGAGTGCTTATGGTACAGCAATCGATGCCAAAAACGGGGTTTTTCGGACATGGCGGAGCGGCCCCTGCGGTTGCGGCAGTGAGATAAACCTTGCCAAAAACGGGGCTGGATAGTACTGTATATGCATACAGTATTCATCTATCTATTCAATGATGCAACATTCTCAATTGATGGCCTCGCCGGAAGCCTTGCACCCGTCTTTATGGCGCGCATCGCAGCTGGGGCAGGGCGCCACGCGCTGCCTGGACACGGGCTTTGCCGCCCTGTCCGCGCAGCTGCCCGGCGGCGGCTGGCCCAGCGGCAGTCTCATCGACCTGCTGGTGCAGCAGCCGGGCAGCGGCGAATTGCGCCTGCTGGCGCCCGCGCTGGCGCAACTGCAGGGCTTGCCCATCGTGCTGCTGCAGCCGCCCCATCCGCCGCAGGCGCTGGCCCTGGCCGCGCAGGGACTGGCGCCGTCGCAGCTGCTGTGGCTCAAAAGCGCCAGCAGCAAGGATGCCCTGTGGGCGGCTGAAAATATCTTGCGCAGCGGCAGTTGCGGCGCCTTGCTGTTCTGGCAGCAGCACGTGCGCGCCGACAGCCTGCGCCGCCTGCACCTGGCCGCGCAAGGCGGCAACACCCTGTTTTGCATGCTGCGCCCGCTGCACGGCGCGCAGGATGCGTCGCCGGCGCCGCTGCGCCTGTCCGTGCGCCCGGCCGCCGGCGGCATCGAGATCGGCTTCATCAAGCGCCGGGGACCGCAGCGCGACGCGCCCCTGTTCCTGCCCCTGCAACCACCTTCATTATTGCCACGCCATGCGACTCTGGATCGGCCTGTGCCTGCCCCGGCTCCCGCTCGAAGTGTTTTGCCCGCGCTGGTCGGCTGACCATCTGGGCGTAGTGCTGGAGCAGGAGCAAGTGATGGCCGTGTCGCCGCTGGCGCTGGCCGCCGGCATCAAGCCGGGCATGCGCCGCGCCGGTGCGTTGATGCTGGCGCCGCAGGCGCGCCTGCACGAGCGCTCGCTTGAACTGGAAGCGCAAGCCTTGCAAGCGGTGGCGCTGGCGCTGCTGCAATATTCGCCGCTGGTGGCGCAGGGCGAGGAAGCGACCCTGCTCGTCGACGCGGGCGCCAGCCTGCGCCTGTTTGGCGGCGTGCGCGCCCTGTGCCGGCAGATCGCGGCCAGCTTGCGCGCGCTTGGCTACACGGCCCAGCTGTCGTGCGCTCCCACGGCGCGCGGCGCCTGGCTGCTGGCGCGCGCCGGCACGCGCCGGCGCCGCGTGCTTGGCATGGAAAGCCTCACCCGCCGCCTCGACCGCCTGCCGTGCGCTCTGCTGCCGCCCGCGCGCCCTTACCTGGACTGGTTTGAGGGCATCGGTTGCCGCACCCTGGGGCAGCTGCGCCACTTGCCCCGGCCCGGCTTGCAGCGCCGCTGCGGCGGGGCTTTGCTGGCCATGCTCGACGACGCGCATGGCCACAGCACGGAACTGTTCGTGTGGATTGAGGCGCCGCCCACGTTCCGCGCCAGCCTGGAATTGTTCGACCGCGTGGAGCAGGCCGACGCGCTGCTGTTCGGCGCGCGCCGCCTGCTGCAGCAAATGACGGGCTGGCTATGCGCGCGGCAATTCGCCGTCGAACGCATACAGCTGCTGCTGGCGCACGAGCGGGGCAGGGTGGCGCGCCCGCCCACCGTCATCGACCTGGCGCTGGGCGAGGCCGTCTGGCGCGACGAGCACCTGGTGCGCTTGCTCAAGGAGCGCCTGGCGCAGCTGGCGCTGGAGGCGCCCGTGATCGGCCTGACCCTGGAAGCGCTGCAGGTGCAGCCGATGGCGCCGCCCAGCGACAGCCTGTTCCCCGAGCCGGGCGGCACGCCGCAGGAGCGCCAGCGCTTGCTGGAATTGCTGGTGGCGCGCCTGGGGAGCGACAATGTCTTGCAGGCCGCGCCGCGCGCCGATTACCGCCCCGAAGCGGCCAACCAGTGGCTGCCGCTGCCGGCCAAGCCAGGCGGCAGGAACACGGTGCCCGACTTGCCGCCCGGCTTGCCCGGCATGCCCCGTCCCGGCTGGCTGCTGGCCCAGCCCATCGCCCTCTTGATGCGCGAGCACCGGCCGTTTTATGGCTCGCCCCTGAAAATGGTGTCCGTTGCCGAGCGCATCGAAGCGGGCTGGTGGGGCCAGTCGCAGGCGCGCGATTATTTTATTGCCGAAGGCCTCGACCACGCCCATTACTGGGTCTACCGCGAACGCATCGCCGGCAGCGCGGAAGACGCCGCGCCGCGCTGGTTTTTGCATGGCTTGTTTGGCTAAATGCGCTGTCCTGCTGAAATTGCCATGCTTGGCTATACTTGCTTGCGCCGCGTCAACCACTTCAATAAGGATTTCTATGTCCCAACTTTCCGACTTCCCCATTACCCAAAAATGGCCTGCACTGCATCCCGAGCGCCTGCAGCTGTATTCGCTGCCCACGCCGAACGGCATCAAGGTTTCCATCCTGCTGGAAGAGCTGGGCCTGGCGTACGAGCCGCACCTGGTCAGCTTCGAGCAGAACGACCAGCTGTCGCCCGCCTTCCTGTCCCTCAATCCGAACAACAAGATTCCCGCCATCCTCGACCCGGACGGTCCCGATGGCAAACCGCTGGCCCTGTTCGAGTCGGGCGCCATCCTGCTGTACCTGGCAGAAAAGACGGGCAAGTTCATCCCGCAGGACGCGGGCCTGCGCTATGAAACGATCCAATGGCTGATGTTCCAGATGGGCGGTATCGGCCCCATGTTTGGCCAGGTGGGCTTCTTCCACAAATTCGCCGGCAAGGACTACGAAGACAAGCGTCCGCTCGAGCGCTATCTTGGCGAAGCCAAGCGCCTGCTGGGCGTGCTCGAGCAGCGCCTGCAGGGCCGCGACTGGATCATGGGCGAGCAGTACACGATTGCCGACATCGCCATCTTCCCGTGGGTGCGCTGCCTGGTGGGTTTCTATGGCGCAGGCGACCTCGTCGGTTTTGGCAATTTCCCGAACGTGCAGCGCGTGCTGGATGTTTTCCTGGCCCGGCCTGCCGTCATCAAGGGTGTCGACATCCCATCGCGTGGCTAAAACAGCCGTGGCCGGACGGCGCTACAATGCGCCATCGGCCGCCCTGCGCGGCAGCTTTGATCTGAGACAATGAAATCCACCCGGCAAGATTTTCCCGGTGCGCATGGCCATGTGCTGGCGGCGCGCCTCGATGCGCCCGACGGCGCCATCCGCGCCTACGCGCTGTTCGCCCACTGTTTTACTTGCGGCAAGGACGTGCTGGCCGCGCGGCGCATCGCGCAAGGCTTGACGGAACACGGCATCGCCGTGCTGCGCTTCGACTTCACGGGACTGGGCGCCAGCGAGGGCGAGTTCGCCGCCACGAATTTCTCGTCGAACGTGGACGACCTGGTCGCCGCCGCCGACTTTTTGCGGGCCAGGCACGCCGCGCCGCAATTGCTGATCGGCCATAGCCTGGGCGGCGCCGCCGTGCTGGCCGCCGCGTCGCAAGTGCCGGAAGCGACCGCCATCGCCACCCTGGCCGCGCCGAGCACGCCCGCCTACGTGACGCGCATGTTCAGCGACCACCTGGAAAAAATCGCCGCCGAGGGCGAAGCGCTGGTGCAGCTGGAAGGGCGGCCTTTCCGCATCCGCCAGCAATTTGTCGACGACGCGGGCAGCCACAGTTTAAAGGAGCACATCGCCGGCCTGCGCCGAGCCCTGCTGGTGATGCACGCGCCGAACGACACGACGGTCAGCCTGTCGAATGCGATGGATATCTTTACGGCGGCCAAGCACCCCAAAAGCTTCGTTTCGCTCGACGACGCCGACCATCTGTTGACGGGGCGCGATGACGCGGCCTACGTCGCCAACGTCATCGCCGCGTGGAGTGCGCGCTATTTAACGCAAGCAATCGATGGCTGATGACTGCGAGGTTTAAGGCATGAGGTTGTTTTACCTCCATGCATGATTAATGGTTGGCTGCCTTTTATTCATCTTCAGGCAGGTCCAGCCATATCTGATACAAGCCATTGTGTAATAGGATGCGGGCACAGCATTCAAATACTGAGTATTCGTTCAGGTCGCCAGCGACGAGTGCGGCGTGAAAATCGCGGGCAATGTACTTGGACAGGTAACCAGTGATACTGCCGGACATTTCTACCGATATCGCACCATCGGGATGCCGGCGCAGAAGGGCGGGTAAGCTATTGCTGGCAAACTCTTCACCATAGGTAATGATGCTTCTGGCTATTTGTTCCTGATGCGTAAATACTCCTGCCACCTCGATGCCGAACTTTCCCTCCCCCGTAATGATGGGGATGATGTCATTTGCAATGGCGATTGTATTTACAGTTGTGGCGACTGTAATGCCCTCTGACACACTTACAGCAGATTCTACGTTGTGCAAGTGGCTATACCAATGCTCTTCGCTCAGAATGGTGAGTTCGCAACCTGACTCCTGATATGCAATCGCTTTTTCTATTTTTCTGCCATGCGTCGAATGCAGCCAGTTCTCATTGCCGGTGACACCAACCACTAGATAATTGAGTTTTTTGGTGATCCCATTCAGGCAGATGCCGCCACGTTGCTCGATTTGTGCTTGACACCACGAGCGTGTACCAGACTGAAATGTTCCTGTGAAACAGAAATATTTCCCTTTGAATGTGACGGGAGAATTGTTGTTTATCGGCAAACGTGTACTCGGTTGCGCCGAGGGATCATGTGTGTCTGGAATAACTGTGCTACCGATGGTGTTTCTCAATAGGATGAGTATTTCCGTGGCATCGTTTGATTGCATGGCGCCCTCAGAAAGCGCAGCAGCCAGACGTGGATACAAGGCTTTGGCTGGCCAGAGCAATGCCACTTTACGATTGGCTTCCATCCAAGCTAACAGAAACTCCACTTCGCCTTGCGTGACCACGTTATCTGCAAGTACGCCTTTGATTATGCCGATGAGCTCGTCAACCTGGCGATCAGCGACAGCTTGATGGCGAAATGCTGTCACGGACTGTGTATTTTCTGATGAAATAGCCAGGCTCCTTCAAGAATTTGAATATTACAAGAATGCCTGGTGATTCTACTGTACTAGTATTGCCTTCCTGTGCATTGAATTACTTTTTTAGCTAAAAAAAAGCCGCCTCTGCAAATACAGACGCGGCGTTTTGGCTGAAAAGGTAAAGGATCAGTCTTCGTCAAACTCGGCCGAAAGATCCTTCCAGCCCTTGCTCACGGCAAAGGCCGAGAATTCCTCGGGCGCTTCCAGAACGATCAGTTTCTTGTCTTGCAAGCCCAGGTCGCCATGGCCGAAGTCGGGGCCCACGTAGCCGAGGCTGCGCAGGCGGGCCAGGATGTGGTCGACCAGGGTCTTGTCCTTGTAGGCGCCCGCTTCGAGCGGGGCGGCGAAATCGACGTAGACGTCGATGATGCCGTAGCCTTCGTCGAAGATGCGGATGGCCTTGATGTCGTGGGCACGGCCGGAGCCGTCGGTGGCCTTGAAGGGGCCGCTGAGCTGGATGTCGGTGTCATTATTCATGCCGCCAGCATACACCAAAAGCCGGCCCCGCATGGGGGGTGCCATGCAAAATCCCCTTGCAGGGAGCTTGTAAAAATTTCTTACAAATTTCGCGAGGTCTGGGGCGCTTTTCGCCAATTTCAAGGCCTTGAAGGCCGCTTGATCGTCCTTAGATTGGTAGCAAGCGGATGCTCATGGTGAGGTCCGCCCCTCTTATCGCTTCATTTGAAAAGGATATTTATCATGCGTACTTTTGACCTTGCTCCCCTGTATCGTTCCGCCATTGGCTTTGACCGCCTGGCACAGCTGCTCAACGAACAGCGCGCCGATGCGCAACCGAGCTATCCGCCATACAACATCGAACTGGTGTCGGAAGATAAATACCGCATCGTGATGGCCTTGGCCGGCTTCTCGCGCGAAGAGATCGACATCATCACCGAACGCGACTCCCTGCACGTCACGGGCCGCAAGCAGAAAGATGGCGTCGAGCGCACGTTCTTGCACCGCGGCATCGCTGCCCGCGATTTCGAACAGCGTTTCCAGCTGGCCAACCACGTGAAAGTCACGGGCGCCACGTTTGAAAACGGCATGCTGACCATCGACCTGGTGCGTGAAGTGCCGGAAGCGCTGAAACCGCGCAAGATCGAAATCGGCAGCGGCGGCGATACCGTCAGCGTGCTGGAACAGCGCCAGGCAGCCTGATCTGAGCTGATCTGAGCCGACCCCGGCGCCCCTCCGGTGCCCAGGCAGTCTCTTTCCATGCAGTAAAATACTGGCCGGTTGATCCGGCCAGTGTCACGTCCGGAGCCCGTTCGGGTCCTCCTTGATCGCCATGCGACATGCGTGCGGCAGGCAAGATTAAACCCTGCTTAAAGGCGCAAATGCCTGTTTCCAAATGGAAAAATGTTAAGCACCGCCTAAGACTCGTGGCCCACTATTGCATACATCAAAATCTCATTGAATGAGGAGCAATTCATGGAACAGCAAAAGAATACCGCATCCCTGAAAATCAAACGCACCGTAGCCGCGCTGGCCGCGATCGGTGTGCTGGGCGCCGGTGGCGCCATGGTGGTGCATCAGAACAATGCTGGCGCGAATGCCGCCGCCGCTGCCGCTGCCCCAGGCGCCCCCGTGGCTGCCGCAGTGGCACCTGCAGCCAGCGCGCCACTGGTGGCCTTGCCCGACTTTAGTCAGATCGCTTCGCGCAACAGCCCGGCCGTCGTCAATATCAGCGTCACGGGCAGCACCAAGGTGGCCTACGACCCCTCGGCCCAGGCTGGCAATGACGATTTCGGCAACGATCCCTTCTTCGAATTCTTCCGCCGCTTCCAGGGTCCGCAAGGCGGGCAGCGCGGCGGCCGCGACGTGCCCACGCACGGCCTCGGCTCCGGCTTCATCGTCAGCCCCGACGGCATCATCATGACGAACGCCCACGTGGTGCGCGATGCGCGCGAAGTGACCGTCAAGCTCAACGACCGCCGCGAATTCCGCGCCAAGGTGCTGGGTACGGATCCGAAGACGGACATCGCAGTATTGAAAATCGACGCCAACAACCTGCCCATCGTGCCGCTCGGCCATTCCAGCGACCTGAAAGTGGGCGAGTGGGTGCTGGCCATCGGTTCGCCATACGGCTTCGACAGCACGGTGACGGCCGGCGTGGTCAGCGCCAAGGGCCGTTCCCTGCCGGACGACAGCAATGTGCCCTTCATCCAGACGGATGTGGCGGTCAACCCCGGCAACTCGGGCGGCCCGCTGTTCAACACGCGCGGCGAAGTGGTGGGCATCAATTCGCAGATATACAGCCAGACGGGCGGCTTCCAGGGCTTGTCCTTCGCTATTCCGATCGACTTGGCGGGCCGCATCAAGGACCAGATCGTCGCCACGGGCAAGGCCAGCCATGCCAAGCTGGGCGTGACGGTGCAGGAAGTCAACCAGGGCTTTGCCGACTCGTTCAAGCTGGCCACGCCGGAAGGCGCGCTGGTCGCCAACGTGGAGCGGGGCAGCCCGGCCGACAAGGCGGGCCTGAAATCGGGCGACGTGGTGCGCAAGGTGAATGGCCAGCGCATCATCGGCTCGGCCGACTTGCCGGCGCTGGTGGGCACGTCCTTGCCCGGCGACAAGATCAGCATGGATGTCTGGCGTGACGGCAAGATCGTCAGCCTGACGGCAACCCTGGGCAATGCGGCCGACAAGGTGGCCGAAGTGGCGAAGAGCGACAGCGCCGCCGGCAAGGTAAAGCTGGGCCTGGCCCTGCGTCCGTTACAATCGGATGAAAAACGCGAGGCCGGCATCAGCGCCGGCCTGCTGGTGGAAGACGCGGGCGGTGCTGCGGCGAATGCCGGAGTGCAGCCGGGCGACGTGTTATTGTCGGTGAACGGCCGTCCCGTCAATACCGTCGAGCAGGTGCGCGACGTGGTGGAAAAATCCGCCAAGTCGGTCGCCTTGCTGATACAGCGGGGACCGGACAAGATTTTTATTCCCGTACGTTTAGGTTAATGAAGAAGCAAACCCAAGGGCAAATACTGGGGTCGAACCCTCAGGGTTCGACCCCGGTTTTTCGCCTTTGGGGTGAAAAATTGAACAAGGAGCAGCCATGCGCTTATTGCTGGTAGAAGACGATACGATGATCGGCGAAGTGGTGCTCGATTTGCTGCGCGCCGAGCATTACGCGGTGGACTGGGTCAAGGATGGCGACATGGCCGATACGGCCCTGCAGACGCAGACCTATGACCTGGTATTGCTGGACCTGGGCTTGCCGCGCAAGGATGGCCTCGACGTGCTGCGCTCGATGCGTTTGCGCAAGCTAGATACGCCGGTCCTCGTGGCCACGGCGCGCGACGCCGTCGAGCAGCGCATCGCGGGCCTCGACGCGGGCGCCGACGATTATGTGCTCAAACCGTATGACCTCGACGAATTGCTGGCGCGCATACGCGCCCTGTTGCGGCGCGCCTCGGGGCGGCCGGAGCCGATCTTTGAACACCAGGGCGTGTCCATCAATCCGCTGACGCGCGAAGTGATCGCCGAGGGCCATCCCGTCAACCTGTCGGCGCGCGAATGGGCCGTGCTGGAAGCGCTGATCGCCCGTCCCGGCATCGTGCTGTCGCGGGCGCAGCTGGAGGAAAAACTGTACAGCTGGAAGGATGAAGTCAACAGCAACGCCGTGGAAGTGTATATCCACGGCTTGCGCAAGAAGCTGGGCAGCGACTTGATCCAGAACGTGCGCGGCCTCGGCTACATGGTGCCCAAGGCATGAGGATGAAGGTCACGGTGACGCATTCGCTGCGCGGCCGCCTGCTGTGGTTTTTGCTGGCGGCCATCATCATGGCGGCGCTGGCGCAGGCGTCGATCGCCTACCGCAGCGCCCTGTACGACGCCGACCAGATTTTTGATTATCACATGCAGCAGATGGCCCTGTCGCTGCGTTCCGGCGCGCCGCTGGCCAACCATGCGCAAGCCTTGCCTGCCGACCCCGTCAACAACGACATGGTGGTGCAGGTGTGGACGCCGGACGGCGTGCAGGTGTTCCGTTCGATCACGCGCGCGGAACTGCCGCAGCGCGCCGTGCTGGGCTTTTCGAATGTAAAGGCGAACGGCACGACTTACCGCATCTTCTCCGTGCAAACCAGTTCCCAGACCGTGCAGATCGCCCAGGACATGGCCGTGCGCAAGCGCATGGCCGGTAGCCTGGCGCTGCGCACGGTGGGGCCGATTGCCCTGATGGCGCCGATATTGATGCTCGTCGTCTGGTGGGTCGTCAGCGGTTCGCTGGCGCCCGTCTCGCGCGTGCGCAAGCAGGTGGCGGCGCGCCAGGCGGACGATTTATCTCCCGTCTCGGAAGCGGGCTTGCCCGACGAAGTGCGTCCGCTGGTGCATGAACTGAACCTGTTGTTCGGGCGCGTGAAAACGGCGTTCGACGCGCAGCAGCACTTTGTCGCCGACGCCGCGCATGAATTGCGCACGCCGCTGGCTGCCCTCAAATTGCAGGTATTGAGCCTGGAACGGGCCGAATCGGAAGAAAAGCGCAGCCTGGCGATCAGCCGCGTGAGCGCCGGCATCGAGCGGGCCACGCGCCTGGTCGAGCAGCTGCTGGTGCTGGCACGCCAGGAAGCCAGTGCCGCCAGCGGCGACCAGCTGCAGGCGGTGGACTTGAACGATGTCGTCAAGCGGGCGCTGGGCGACATGGCCGGCATCGCGCAGGCGCGCAAGATCGACCTTGGCCTGCACCACATGGATGCGGCCAAGGTGGCGGGCCAGGCCGATGCGCTCAACATCATGCTGCGCAACCTGGTCGACAACGCCATCAAGTACACGCCGCAGGGCGGCACGGTCGATATCGACCTGCGCGCCAGCCCCGTCGGCGTGACCTTGTCGGTGGAAGATAACGGCCCCGGCATCCCGCCCGAAGAGCGCGAGCGCGTCTTCAGCCGCTTCTACCGCGTGCCCGGCACGGACGCCAACGGCAGCGGCCTGGGGCTGGCCATCATCAAGGCCATCGCCGAGCGCCATGGCGCGCGCCTGGTGCTGGATAAATCCGAGCGCCTGGGCGGCCTGTGCGTGCGCGTGGAATTCCCGCAAGCCGTGAAAAAATAATATTTTGATCATGATCTTTGGCATGTTGCATTGACGCGCGCGCCGCTGGCATATATTGTCTGCGCAATAAGCAATCAAGCAAACGGAGCGCAGCATGCAGAAGATCGGCTTTTCAGGCACCCTCGACCCCATCACCAACGGCCACATGTGGGTGATCGGCGAAGCGCGTTCGCTCGCCGACGAGGTGATCGTGTTCCTGTCGCAAAACCCCGCCAAGAAGCCGCAATTCCCCGCCGAAGACCGCAAGCGCATCATCGAGCAGAGCGCGCGCGAATGCGGCTGGGACAATGTGCAGGTGGTCATCGTCAAGGGCGACTACACGGCGCGCGCGGCGAAAAAGCATGGCTGCGACTACCTGATCCGCGGCATCCGCACGACGGCCGATTTTGACTATGAAAACCTGATTCAGCAAACGAATGTGGACGTACTGCAGGGCGCCAAGACGATTTTCGTCATGCCGCCGCGCGACCTCGGTTCCGTCAGCTCCAGCTTCGTCAAGGCGTTGGAAGGCCCCGTGGGCTGGAACTGGACCATGAAGAAATTCGTCCCTGGTCCCGCCTACCAGGCGTGGATACTCGACTGCCTGCGCAAGGAGTGGGAAGCGCTGTGGAACTATGCCACCGCCTCGCCAGCGGACATCGCGCTGGCGGACCACTGGTTCGCGCACCTGACGGGCCCGCAGGCGTATGGCGGCGCGGATCGCCACTATCACAACCTCGACCACCTGGTGCACGGCCTGTCCGAGATCCGCGTGTGGGCCGACAATACCTTTGCGCCCAAGCGCGACAGCGCGCTGGTCAAGAAAGCGTTCTGGTTCCACGACGCCGTCTACAGCCACGACGACGATGCCCTGTATTCGAGCGAAGAGGCGAGTGCCCAGCTGTGGCTGGCCAGCGGCCTCGATGCGGGCGACAACCTTGATGTGGCGCAACTGATACGCGCCACCGACCACTTCCAGGGACCCGGCATCAGCCACGCGCTGAAGGACGCCATGCTCAGCGCCGACCTGGCCATCCTGGGGCAAGATGAAGAAGTGTATCAAGCCTATACGCAAGCCATCGTCCGCGAATACGCGCACGTGGACCCCGTGCGCTTCAACGAGCAGCGGGGCCTGGCTCTGCAGCACCTGAGCGCCAAGGCGCAGGCGGGCCAGCTGTTTGGGGATGCGTATTTTGCCGACCAGTACAACGCGCGGGCGATAGACAACATGCAGAAAGAGATCGCGGCGCTGGCGGGCGGCTGATCGGATGCGCCCATGTTGGCCGCTGCCCGCCTCTATTGCATGGACTGCTTCACCGCATGCTGTACCTGCAACAGCATCGAGTCGCATTCGGCGCGCAGTTCCACGGTTCTGCGGTTGATGGGGCCCCATAGGCGGCGCCTGAGCCGAAGCCCGAGCGCCGCCAGTTCGACGGCGAAGGCGGGACAGGACTTGGAGAGTTGCTGGAATGCCAGGCCAGCCTTTTCCGTACCATGATTTTCCAGCTCGTCAGGCTTGCAATGCACGCCTTCCCGGAAGACCGATAGCAGTTCCGTGGAGTTCGCATACGAGGCGAATAGCTGGCGCATCAGGGCCGAGTGTCCTATCAGGTTATAGCTGGATTGGAACAGCCCCGCCTCCGCCGTGTCTGCCGCCATATTGCGGGCACTCCTGTCGCGGCCTTCGCAATAGCGGCCAGAACTTTCGCGCATGCCCAGGCCCGTCAGGAGGACATACAGATGCCGCAGGGTATCGGCGCCATCCTTGTCATTCTGCATGCCCAGGGCCGCGAATTGCTCGTCATACCAGTCCAGCGCATCGTTGTCGTCGTTGCCATGTGCGGCTGCGGCCATGGTCACGGCAATGGTATCGCCCTTGCTCCAGTTCAGGTATGCCTTGGCAAATGCCATGGCCATGCCCTTGATGTAGCCTGCTGGCGCGACGCCGCGGTCGAGCCAGCGGTAACGTGCCAGTTCGGTTCGGGCCGCGATTTCCAGTATTGTTTCTTGCAGCTGGGCCCCTAACTCGGCTGTCAAACGAGCTGGCGGCGGCAAGGCCGATGCCGTCAGCGGGGCGGTGGCGATGTCGCTCAGTTGCTTATCCATGGGTATGCTCCGTTTCTCATTGCGATATGGGTTTGTCATCGCAATCTGGAGAAAGTTCGCAGCAAGGGATTTATTCAGCCTCGGGTTTGCCAATTCGCAGGCAGGAGTCGATTTCGGCCGGGGCGAGCCCGCTCAAAGCCGTAGTCCGGGCCAATTGAGCGATGCGCACGGTTTTACTCCTGCCGTTTCTGCTGGAGCTGACGCAACTGTTCCTGCCGAGCTGCCGCGCCGGCCCGTGCGCGTGACTTTAACGGGTTGTGGCCGCCGCCTTGGCGCGCGCCGCATGCAACTTCTTGAAGCTGTCGATCAGGCGCTGGTGCCTGTCGAGGCCTTCCAGTTGCATGCTGGTCGGGGTCAGGCCGAAGAAGCGCACGCTGCCGTCCACCGAGCCCAGCACCGCGTCCATCCGTTCGTTGCCAAACATGCGGCGGAAATTGACGACGTAATCGTCCAGCTCGAGCTCGTCATCGAGTTCCACTTCCAGCACCACGTTCAAGGCTTGATAGAACAGTTTGCGTTCGAGCGTGTTGTCGTTGTACTGCAGGAAGGTTTCCACCAGCTCTTTCGCTTCCTCGAACTGCTGCAGAACCAGATGGATCAGCAGCTTCAGTTCCAGCGTCGTCAGCTGGCCCCAGACCGTATTTTCGTCAAACTCGATGCCGATCAGGGTGGCGATGTCGCCGTACTCGTCGAGCTCGCTGTTTTCCAGGCGGTCGAGCAAGTCTTCCAGACTGGCATCGTCCAGTTTATGCAGGTTCAGGATGTCTGCGCGGAACAGCAGCGCCTTGTTGGTGTTGTCCCAGATCAGATCTTCGACCGGATACACCTCCGAATAGCCGGGCACGAGGATGCGGCAGGCCGTGGCGCCCAGCTGGTCATACTCGGCCGTGTAGACTTCTTTGCCCATGCCGGCGAGGATGCCGAACAGGGTTGCCGCTTCCTCGGCATTGGAGTTCTCGCCGTGGCCGGAAAAATCCCACTCGACAAAATCGTAATCGGCCTTGGCGCTGAAGAAGCGCCACGAGACGATGCCGCTCGAATCGATGAAGTGTTCGACGAAGTTGTTTGGCTCGGTGACGGCTTCGCTGGCAAAGGTCGGCTGCGGCAAGTCGTTGAGGCCCTCAAAGCTGCGGCCCTGCAGCAATTCCGTCAGGCTGCGCTCGAGCGCCACTTCCAGGCTCGGGTGCGCGCCGAACGAGGCGAACACGCCGCCCGTGCGCGGGTTCATCAGGGTGACGCACATCACCGGATACACGCCGCCCAGCGACGCATCCTTGACCAGCACGGGGAAACCCTGTTCTTCCAGTCCTTGGATGCCGGCCAGAATGCCCGGGTATTTCGCCAGCACGTCCTGCGGCACGTCGGGCAGGGCGATTTCGCCTTCGAGGATTTCGCGCTTGACGGCCCGCTCGAAAATTTCCGACAGACATTGCACCTGCGCTTCGACCAGGGTATTGCCGGCGCTCATGCCATTGCTGACGTACAGGTTTTCGATCAGGTTCGAGGGGAAGTACACGACCTCGCCATCGGAGTGGCGCACATACGGCAGCGAGCAGATGCCGCGCTCCGTATTGCCGGAGTTGGTATCGATCAGGTGCGAGCCGCGCAGTTCGCCATCGGGATTGTAGATGTCGAGGCAATACTCATCGAGTATCTCTTTCGGCAACGCATCCTTGCGGCCCGGCTTGAACCAGCGCTCGTTCGGGTAGTGGACGAATGGCGCGTTGGCGATGTCCTCGCCCCAGAACGATCCGGCGTAGAAATGGTTGTTGCTGAGGCGCTCGATATACTCGCCCAGGGCCGACGCCAGCGCGCTTTCCTTGGTCGCGCCCTTGCCGTTGGTGAAACACATGGGCGAATGCGCGTCGCGGATATGCAGCGACCACACGTTCGGAATGATGTTGCGCCACGAGGCGATTTCAATCTTGATGCCCAGGCCCGCCAGCAGGCCCGACATATTGGCGATGGTCTGTTCCAGCGGCAAATCCTTGCCGACGATATAAGTATTCGCGCCAGGGGCCGGATTCAGGGCCAGCAAGGCCTGGGCGTCGGCGTCCAGGTTCTCCACCTCTTCAATGACGAACTCGGGGCCCGTTTGCACCACTTTTTTCACCGTGCAACGGTCGATCGAGCGCAGGATGCCCTGGCGGTCCTTGGCCGAAATATCGGCCGGCAACTCGACCTGGATCTTGAAAATCTGCTGGTAACGGTTTTCCGGATCGACGATATTGTTTTGCGACAGGCGGATGTTTTCGGTGGAAATATTGCGCGTATCGCAATACAACTTCACGAAGTAGGCCGCGCACAGTGCCGATGATGCCAAAAAGTAATCGAACGGGCCGGGCGCCGAGCCATCGCCCTTGTAGCGGATGGGCTGGTCGGCGATGACCGTAAAATCGTCGAACTTGGCTTCGAGACGCAGCTTGTCGAGAAAGTTGACTTTAATTTCCATGAGGTAATCCAATACAGTGCTTATGAGTTAGGCGCTATTATCCGTGCTTTCTGCCGCAGGGCAAACATTGTTCACTGCGGCTGTGCTGGCCGGGAGCCGCTGGGGCGGGCCAAGGGGGCACGTTCCCCTACGAAGCAAGCGGATAGTCCATGGCTTTTCACCTATCGCACTGAAGGTTGTTTCTCTATTATGATTATTCTTGCTGATATACAAGAATCGCAAACTGTGATGGACGAGCTCGCATCGCATTGCGATTTTGACCTTGGCCGCGCCGCTCGGGACAGCTCCTGGATCACGCTGCAGCCAGAACATCCTTTCATGGTACTGGCCGGTGAAAGCAGCGGTGGCGTTTTTCTGGCGTACGGTGATGGCGAGGTCGAACGACGCCCTGTCCTGTATGTTACATCCGAGGGGCAGGCGGGCTGTATCGCCACCAATCTCACGGAGTTGATTGCCATGATGCTGGCGCTGCCTTACTGGCGCGACCTGCTCAAATTTTCAGAGGGTGGCAACTTGAAAGAGATGCGACAGGCCGCTCGGTTCAGCGAGCAGGACTACGTAGACGAATATGCCGAATTTTCTGCTGCCAGGAAACGGATATTGGATACATTACCTGTTCCTGTTATTGCTGATCCAGTCAAATTGCTGCATGACTGCGTACGCGCCACCGATTGCAGTGTCGTGGCCGAGGACGGCTGGCCTTACGAGTCGCTGTTTCATCATTTCAAATCAAGCGACAATCCAGACTGGACGTGAGTGTATGGACGCCAGCATGAAAAACAGCGGCTGCCCATGCTGGCGCAGCCGCTGTTTTTTTATGCGGATACGGTGATCAGAACTTCACCCACAGCCGGCCAAAATACGAGGCGCCGTTCAGGCCGAACTGCACGCTGTCGTATTTGAAACCGTTATCCGTCTCGCCCGCGTTTTGCGTGGTGGGCTTGACGTTGAAGATGTTGTTGCCGCCAAAGGTCAGCTTGGTGTTCTTGCTGATGCTGTAAGTAAAGCTCAGGTCGGCCGAGGTCTTGGCCGCGTAGCGGGCGTTCGGCACGCCATTGGCCGTGCCGCTGAAGGTGCCCAGGGTTTGCGGGCCAAAGTAGATGACGCGCAAGTCGGACTCCAGCTTGCCCGTGATGTAGTCGAAGCCCAGGGTGGCTTTCGCGCGCGGGCCGCCCTGTTCGATGAACAGGCGTTCGCGCTCGGACAGCAGGACATCCTCGAAGCCCGTCAGCGAGGCGGGCGTCTTGACTTTCGTCACTTCCGTTTTGCTCAAGTTCAAGGCCAGGAAGGTGTTCAGGCGGTTGCTGGCCAATTCTCCCTTGTGCGAAGCCGTCAGGTCCAGCCCGCGCGTGCGCGTGTCGACGGAATTGACGAAAAATTGCGCCTCCGTCACGCCCAGCTGGGCCAGGCGTGCCCCCAGGTCCGGGTAATTGCCGGCATTGAAACGGCCCGACAGCACGATGCGGTCCTTGATCTTGATGTTGTACAAGTCGGCCGTCACGGAAATGGCTTGCGTCGGCGTCCAGGTGGCGCCGAACGTAAAGCTGGTGGATTTTTCCTCTTTCAACTTGGGAATGCCGGCCGCGTTGGCGACGGCGCCGCCATTCGGCGCCAGCACCACGTCGGTGGCCACGCCGCCGACGAAGTCGGTAAAGGTGGACGAGAAATACACTTGCTGCAACGATGGCGCGCGGAAACCCGTGCTGGCCGAGCCGCGCAGCAGCACGTTCGGCGCCACTTTATAGCTGGCGGCCAGCTTGCCCGTCACGGTGGCACCGAAGTCGCTAAATTTTTCATAGCGCAAAGCCGCCTGGGTTTTCAGGCGCTCCGTCCAGTCCAGTTCCACGTCGCCATACGCGGCGATGCTGTGGCGTTTGGCTTTCGTCACATCGCTGGGCTGGAAACCGGGAAAGCCCTGGCTGCGGCCATTGCCGCCCACGCCCACGCCGTCGACGTCGCTGTAGGAGCCCGGTTCGCCGGCCATGATCTTGTATTCCTCGCTGCGGTATTCGGCGCCGAAGGCCACGTTCATGCCGCGCATCACCGTGTCGTAGTAGCGGCTGAAGTCGGCGTTGCTGGTCAGTTGCTGGAACGAAAAGCCACCCGCATCAAAGCTGCTGGCGCTGACGCCCTTGCCGCCGTTCATCAGGTCGAGATTGGCGATCGAGGCGTTCAGGGTATGGCTGACGTCGTAGCGCATCTTGTTGTAGCCATAGGTTTGCGAAAAGTCCGCATGCCATTCGCCGATCTGGCTGCGGTGGCCGATGGTGGCGTACTGGTCGTCGATCTTGCCGTTAATGAAAGGCACGAAACCATCGGGGTACATGGCGGCCGAATTGCGGGCAGGGACGTCAACGCTGCCGATGCCGTCGCGGCCAAACGCGGCGCTCGAGGCATCGCGCGTCTGCGCGCCGGCCGTGAAGTACAGCTTGCCCGTGCCGCTGGTGGCGTAGTCGCCATTCACGTACAGGGTTTTGTTTTCGGATTTGGTGTCGCCGATGATGCGCATGCTGTCCGCGTCGGCCCGGTTCGAGCGGCCCCGGTCCAGGTATTCGCCCGTGATGGCGATCGTGCCCTTGTCGCCCAGCGCAATGCCGCAGTAGGCCGAGGTCATATAATTCTTGCCGTCGCCTTCCGAATACTGGCTGTAGCCGGCCACGGCTTCACAGCCCAGGCTTTTTTTCAGTTCGATGTCGATCACGCCAGCGATGGCGTCCGAGCCGTACTGCGCGGCGGCGCCGTCGCGCAGCACTTGCACGTTCTTGATCGCCAGCAAGGGAATCGCATTCATGTCCGTGCCCGTATTGCCGCGGTTGCGCGCGCCGAACAGGTTGACGAGGGCCGTCGTATGGCGCCGTTTGCCGTTCACCAGCACGAGGGTCTGGTCGGAACCGAGGCCGCGCAGGGCGGCCGAATCGATCAGGTCGGCCCCGTCGGCGCCCGACTGGCGCGTGGAATTAAACGAGGGAGAAATGTATTGCAGCGATTGCGCCAGGTCGAACTGGCCGCCTTGCTCGGCGACCTTGGAAATCGGAATGATATCGACCGGCACCATGGTATCGGTGGCGGAACTGGCGACGCGGCGCGAGCCGACCACGCTGACCGTTTGCACGGGGCCGTCCGTGGCCGCAGGGTCGTTGCTCTGCGCCATGGCGGCGGGACTGAAGGCGGCCATGGCGGCGCTGCCGTACAGGCTGATGAGGACTGCTTTACGCAAGGTGGTGAGGGTCGGCACGCAGTATCTCCAAGTGGCTGATGAGCAAGATTCGTGACTTGATTCTAGTGCCATCATTTCATCATTCACCAGCGATACTTTGTTTTGTTATTACAAATTTGTAGTAACTGTTGTTTCCTGGTTGATTATCTTTTCGCCGCTGCCTGGCTTGCCTTGTACTGGTGCAGCATGCCCCGTTCAGGTGCTGCGTTGCACCATGCCGCCCACCCAGATTGCTTGCGTGCTGTATTGCACCTGGATCAGACAAGGTTGCTGCGTCACGTGGCCCTGATGCAGGCGCAGCGACTGTTGCAAATGTGCTGACAGCGCGCCCGCCGCCACGCCCGTGGCGCTGTCTTCCAGCGCCGGGTCGAGGTGGTTGAAGTTGCGGCCCTCGTACTCGTGCTCGCCCGTGCGGCAATACGCATAGCAGCCATTGATTTGATGTAAAGCGCTCCAGTCGGCGATCAGTTCCAGGTTCGGCCGCAGCGCGCGCAGGGTGGTGCGGTCGGCCACTTCCAGCAGCAGTTTCGGGCTGCCGACGGAGGCGATGACGGGCGGCGACAGCAAGTGCATGTGCTGGCCCATCAGTTCGGACGGCACATATTTTTCCAGCATGACGGACGGTGCCGGCTGCGGCGCCAGGCCGATGAACAGACCGGCTGCGTTGTACACCAGCTGCAAGGCTTGCCCGCGCATGGCCGTGGTGACCGTCAGGGTTGCTGGCGCGCCAGGCGCCGTCAGCAGCACATGCGCGGCCGCCAGGGTGGCGTGCAGGCACAGGGGGCTGCGCGTGTGCGGATAAAAATAGTCGAGCACGAGGCATCCCTCCGCGCCGTCCGCCTGCCGGTCGATGAAGACGCAGGCGCTGACCTGGCGCTCGCGGGCGAATTGCTGGCGCGCCGTTTCGCTGCTGTCGTCGTTTTCCACGACCAGCGCCGCATTGCCGCCACCGGGTGCGGCGCCGAAACATTTCAAGAGATGGACGATCATGGCGGGCGATGCGCAAGGTAAAACACCAGCATAACCGAGAAGCCGTATTCCAGATGAGTATAATATACTGTGTTTATATACAGTATTGAGGTAGATCATGTGGGGCGCCGTCTTACCCGAGTATGCTGAGTTGTACTGCCTGAGCAATTTCAGCTTCCTGCATGGGGCCTCGCATGCGGAAGAGCTGGTGGCGCGCGCCGTCCAGCTTGGCTACAAGGGGCTGGCCATTACCGACGAGTGCTCGCTGGCGGGTGTCGTGCGCGCGCATGCGACGGCCAAGCGGGCCGGTTTTCCGCTGATCATCGGCGCGCATTTTCATTTGACGCAGGCCGACGGCAGTCCGGCCCTGTCCCTGCTGGCGCTGGTGCGGGACAACGACGGTTATGGCAATTTGTCGGAACTGATCACCATGGCGCGCACGCGGGCGGCCAAGGGGCGCTATTTGCTGACGCCTGATGATTTCGCCGCGCCCTCGGCCGAGTTTGCCCATTTGCAGGGGCTGCCCGGCTGCCTGATGATCTTGCTGCCCAGCTATCCGGCCCAGCCGGAAACCGTGCGCGCACAGGGGGCGTGGATGGCGGCTACCTTTGGCGGCGAGCGCAGCTGGATCGGCCTGAACCTGCTGCAGCGGGCGCAGGATGACGCGCACCGCGGCGCCGTGCAGGAGGCGGCGCAGGCGCAGGGCTTGGCCGTGGTGGCCGTCGGTCACGTGTGCATGCACGTGCGTTCGCGCAAGCCCCTGCTCGACACCCTGTGCGCGATACGCGTGGGTAAACCCGTGGGCGAGTGCGGCTATGCGCTGGCGCAAAATGCGGAGCAGCATCTGCGCGCGCGCCTGCGCCTGGCCAATGTGTATCCGCCGCAGGCGCTGGCGGAAACCGTGCGCATCGCCAAGAAGTGCACATTTTCCCTCGACAGCCTGCGCTATGACTATCCAGTCGAGCTGGTGCCGCACGGCCACACGCCGGCGACCTATCTGCGCGAAGAAACGTATGCGGGCGCGCGCAGCCGCTTTCCGCTGGGTATTCCGGCCAACGTTCAGGAGCAGATCGAGCAGGAACTGGAACTGATCGCCGAGCTGTCGTATGAAGCCTACTTTTTGACCGTGTACGACATCGTGCGCTTTGCCCGCTCGCAAAATATCCTGTGCCAGGGCAGGGGCTCGGCCGCCAATTCGGCCGTCTGCTATTGCCTGCACATCACGGAAGTGGACCCGGCACGCGGCAACTCGCTGGTCGGGCGCTTCATGTCGCGCGAACGCAACGAGCCACCCGACATCGACGTCGATTTCGAGCACCAGCGGCGCGAGGAGGTGATTCAATATATCTACGGAAAATATGGGCGCGAGCGGGCCGCGCTGGCGGCCGTGGTGATCAGCTACCGGCCGAAAAGCGCCTTGCGCGACAGCGGCCGTGCGCTGGGGATCGACCTGGCCATCGTGGAAAAAGTGGCCAAGGCGCATCGCTGGTTCGATGGCAAGCGCGATCTGCTGGAGCGCCTGGCCGAATGCGGGCTCGACCCGGAGGCGGAACTATCGCAGCAGTGGGCCGGCCTGGCGCAGCAACTGCTGGGCTTTCCCCGCCACCTGTCGCAGCATCCGGGCGGCTTTGTGATTGCGCAGGGTAAGCTTTCTCGTCTGGTGCCGATTGAAAACGCCAGCATGGCCGAGCGCAGCGTCATCGAGTGGGACAAGAATGACCTCGAGGAGCTGGGCCTGATGAAGGTCGACGTGCTGGCGCTGGGCATGCTGTCGGCCCTGCGCCGCGCCCTGGAGCTGGTGGGGGCGCGGCGCGGCGAGGAATTCCGCCTGCAGGATATTCCCGCCGAAGACCCCGCCACCTACGACATGATGTGCCAGGCCGACACCATCGGCGTGTTCCAGATCGAGTCGCGCGCCCAGATGAGCATGCTGCCCCGGTTGCGCCCCCGTGAATTCTACGACCTCGTCATCGAGGTGGCGCTGGTGCGTCCCGGCCCCATCCAGGGCGGCATGGTGCATCCGTATCTGCAGCGGCGCCAGCAGAAAGAACCGGTCGACTATCCGAAGGGTCTGGAAAAGGCGCTGGGACGCACCCTGGGTATTCCGATTTTTCAGGAGCAAGTGATGCAGGTGGCCATCATCGCCGCCGATTTCACGCCCGGCGAGGCGGACCAGTTGCGGCGCGCCATGGCGGCCTGGAAACGCAAGGGCGGCATGAACAATTACCATGACCGCATCGTCGATGCCATGGTGGACAATGGCTATGAGAAAAAGTTTGCCGAGGCCATCTTCAGCCAGATCGAGGGCTTTGGCGAATACGGTTTTCCCGAGTCGCACGCGGCCAGTTTCGCCCTGCTGACGTACGCCAGTTCCTGGCTGAAATGCCACGAACCTGCCGCCTTTCTGTGCGCCTTGCTCAACAGCCAGCCGATGGGCTTTTACAGTCCCTCGCAACTGGTGCAGGATGGTCGCCGGCATGGCGTGCACGTGCTGCCCGTCGACGTGGCCGTCAGCGGCTGGGAAGCGGCATTGGAAGACGGGCAGGGCGCCGCGCCCGCCGTGCGCCTGGGCTTGAACAGCCTGTTCGGCATGCGCGCCGAGGCGGCTCTGCGCATCGAGGATGCGCGCGCCATTACCGCCTTTGTCGACGTGGCCGACCTGGCCCGGCGTGGCGGCCTGGACCGCCATGACTTGCAGGTCTTGGCAGCCGGCAACGCCCTGCACGCGCTGGCCGGCCACCGGCGCGAGGCCTTATGGCAGGCGGCCGGCGCCGTGCCCGACAGGGATTTGCTGCGCGTCACCACGCAAGAGGAAGACTTGCCCGTGTTGGCCGCACCGACGGAAGGCGAGAGCATCGTCAGCGATTACCGCGCGCAAGGCCTGACTTTGGGTCGCCACCCGCTGGCGCTGCTGCGCAGGCAATTGCTGGAGCAGCGTTTCCTGCCCGCGTCCGCGCTGGCCAGCTACACGGATGGCCAGCTGGCACGCGCCTGCGGCATCGTCACCGTGCGCCAGCGTCCGGGCACGGCCAAGGGCGTGATCTTCATGACACTGGAAGACGAGACGGGCACCGTCAACGTCATCGTCTGGCCCGACCTGGTGGAAAGCCAGCGGCGCGAAGTGCTGAGCGCGCCGCTGCTGGGCGTGTACGGCGTGTGGCAGCGCGAGGGTATCGTGCGCAACCTGGTGGCCAAGCGCCTGGTCGACATGTCGCATTTGCTGGGACGCTTGCGCACCAGCAGCCGGGATTTCTGTTGATGCTTGTCAACATTATCCAGGTGGTGGCATGATTGTTATATGACTACTTTGCCAGAACCGATACTGCGTCCCGCCCTCGTCGCCGACGCGCCCGCCATCGTCGCCCTGATCGACGACCTGATGCCCTTTTTGACCCTGCACCCGGACGGCGCGGGGGCGGAAAAGTTCATCGAACATTGCCGCCAGCCGGCCATCGAAGGTTATCTGTCGCAGTCGCGCTACGCGTATCAGCTCGCGTATATCGACGGCGCACTGGCCGGCGTGGTGGCGATGCGCGACAACACGCATCTGTTCCACATGTTCGTGCCGCGCGCCCTGCACCGGCGCGGCATGGCGCGCCGTTTGTGGCAGGCCGCCCGCGATGCGTCGCTGGCCAAAGGCGATGTGACGGCCTTTACCGTCAACTCCTCGATGTATGCCTTGCCCCTGTATGAAAGCCTGGGCTTTGTCGCCACGGGGCCGAAGGTGGAGGAGGGCGGGATTGCTTTCGTGCCGATGCGCATGGAATTGACGGCCTGATTACCAGCGTACGATCTTGCCCGGATTCATGATGTTCTTCGGATCGAGCGCATGTTTCAGGGCGCGCATGGTGTCGATGGCGCCCTCGCCATGTTCTTCCACGAGGAAGGCCATCTTGTGCATGCCCACGCCGTGTTCGCCCGTGCAGGTGCCGTCCATGCCGATGGCGCGCGTGACCATGTCGCTGTTGACCTTTTCCGCGCGCGCGATGTCGGCCGGGTCATCGGGATCGACCAGCATCTGCACGTGGAAATTACCGTCGCCGACGTGGCCGATGATGGCGTAGACGAGGCCCTGCGCTTCGCAATCGGCCTTGGTGGCGAGGATGCATTCTGCCAGGCGCGAAATCGGCACGCAGCAGTCGGTGGAAATGGCGCGGCTGTCGGGGCGCATCTGCAGTAGCGCGAAATACGCGTTGTGGCGCGCGGCCCACAGGCGCGAGCGGTCTTCGGGGTGGCTGGCCCATTCGAAATCGCTGGCGCCGTGTTCCGCCGTGATGGCTTGCACCAGCTGCGCTTGCTCGGCCACGCTGGCCGGCGTGCCGTGAAATTCAAACAGCAACAAGGGTTTCTCCGGCAGCGCCATCTTGTCGTAGGCATTGATGGCTTTCACGCCATTTTCATCGAGAAACTCGACCCGCGCCACAGGAATACCCATCTGGATGGTCTGGATCACGGCGCTGACGGCTTCGCCCGTGCCGGGGAACGAGCACACGGCGGCCGAGATCGCTTCCGGCAGCGGATACAGTTTGACCGTCACTTCCGTGATGATGCCCAACGTCCCTTCGCTGCCGACGAACAAGCGCGTCAGGTCGTAGCCGGCCGACGATTTTTTCGCCCTGGTCCCCGTCTTGATGATGCGCCCATCGGCCGTCACCACCGTCAGGGCCAGCACGTTTTCGCGCATGGTGCCGTAGCGCACGGCGTTCGTGCCCGAGGCACGCGTGGCGGCCATGCCGCCCAGCGAGGCATTGGCGCCGGGGTCGATGGGGAAAAACAGGCCCGTGTCGCGGATTTCTTCGTTCAGTTGCTTGCGCGTCACGCCAGCCTGCACGGTGGCCGTCAAGTCTTCACTATGCACTGCCACCATCTGGTGCATTTGCGACAGATCAATCGTCACGCCGCCATGCAAGGCCAGCACGTGGCCTTCAAGCGAGGTGCCGCTGCCATAGGCGATGACGGGCACGTCGTGTGCGCTGCACAGCTTGACGGCGGCCGCCACTTCCTCGGTGGAATGGGCGAAGATGACGGCGTCCGGCAGCATGGGCGGATAGCTCGACTCGTCGCGGCCATGGTGTGCACGCATGGCTTGCGTCATGGAAAAGCGGTCGGCAAAGATCAGGGAAAGTACGGCAGCAAGGGATGCGGGCAGCGGTTTTTTCAGTACCGCCAACTGGTCAGTTTGATTCACGCGAGTCCTCCGTTTTTTTTATTCTACCCCGCGCCCGGGGATTTTATCGGTGGACTCTCGCATCAGCCGCGCTGATCGGGCTTGCCTGCCGGCGACCCTGCCACTAGTGGGACGTGAGCATGTCACCCTGGTGACGATGTCCCAGTACCTCATAGCCGACGACCGTGATGACCGGTGCAAAGAGCAGAATGCCGAGGCATTCAACGATATTCGCGCCAAAGATCGCCGCCATGATCGCCGTCGCGATGACGGCAGCTGTTGCGAGCAGAAGCCATAGATGCAGTTGATCGTAGCGGCGCACAAGAAAATAGTGGAGCGCATAAATCAAGGCGAGAAAAATGGTCACGGGAATCGCGGTGGCGAGCAGGGCCGGGAGTGTGCCGATATGGGCCTTGTTTTCAATCAGGTTCGCCGCGACGTCAAGACCCGCGCCCGTTGCCACAATAGATGCAATGATCAATATCTGCCCATAGCTCCAGATGAAAGCGCGTGAGCGATGCACGTGCAGCACATGCGCCGACGGTAGAATGGAGTACACCCACCACATGCCAAAGGTCAGCCCGACGCCTGCAATGCAAGCGAGTGCCGTTTCCAGCGTCCAGCCCTGGTGCTCCATTTCGGCAGACAAGGTCGCGACCGTACCGACCAGTCCTTCACCCAAGGCAAGGATGGCGAACAGGCTGTAGCGTTCGGCAATGTGCTCCGCGTGCCAGGGCGTACCGCCATCCTTGCGCTCCGCCAGCACGGGGCCGGCAAACTCGATGAGAAACCAGAGGGCAGCCAGGGTCATGGTCACGTCCATCGAGAAAGGGAAAAGAATAATCGCTATCCAGCCTATCTGGGCAATCGCAATGGCGGCGGCATAGGTGAGGCACGCGCGGCGCCGCGCGAGGTCTTGCCTCGCTGCCCGCAACCATTGAAATATCAGCGCCACGCGCATGATCACGTAGCCGAGTACCATCACCGAATTATCCAGCTGCTGGCCGTGTTCGAGGGAAGAGAACAGGCGCGGCAAGCCTACCGCCAGCACCAGCACGCCCGTCATCTGTACCATTGTGGTGATGCGGAAAATCCAGTCGTCAGTGTCGTAGGCGGATGCAAACCACGTGAAATTGAACCAGGCCCAGCAGATGCAGAGGCTGGCGAAGCCAAACCCGATGAGCGCGCTGGCGTAATGGCCTGCCGCGAGCGCGTGTGCGAACTGGGCGGCGGCAAACGCAAAGCATGTGACGAAAGTCAGGTCGAATAACAATTCCAGGGACGATGCGACGCGGTGTGGTTCGTGCGGATCGCGTCCGGACATCCGCCGTAGGTGATGGTGGAAAACTTTGACAACAGAATCAGATGTGCTCATGCTTTATTCCTCGCCTGCGTACGCGATATATCAAGGTGGTTTCAAGAATCAGGTACGGAGTAGCCCGCGAATTGTCCATATGGGAAAATTCAGGCATGGCCCACCCCGGTCAAGCTCTGTCAGGCGGGAAAATCCGTAGATGCGGAGAGGTCGCGCCACATATCCATTTCCTGTGCCACAAAGGCGTTTTTTTCGGCAATCGCAGCCAGCGTGTCTGTGCCCATGGGAAGACGCAGTGGTGGATGGGGCGCGTCTGCAAGGCGGAGCATGGCGGCCGCCAATTTTTGGGGATCACCGGGCTGATTGTGGTTCAGCGCCAACGCCTGTTTGCGCACGGCGCCTGAAGTCGCCGCGTAATCGCCAATTTCATCGGGCGCTACGAGCAGCGACGATGCATCCAAGAAATCGGTGCGGAAATAGCCTGGCTCGACGACAGTGGCGTGAATGCCCAGCGGCTTGAGCTCGGTATGCATGGCCTCGGTGATGCCTTCGACGGCAAATTTTGTCGATGAATACACCCCGAATCCTGCCGCAGCCTGATAGCCGCCTATCGATGAAATATTGATCACGTGACCGGAACGCTGCGCGCGCATTGCCGGCAGCACGGCGCGCGTCACGTTCAGCAAGCCGAAGACATTCGTGTCAAACATCCGTCGCACATCCGCATCGCCAGACTCTTCCACGGCAGCCAGCAGACCGAAGCCCGCATTATTGACGAGCACGTCAATACGCCCAAAATGTTCCAGCGCAACGCGCACACCCTGCCTGGTTTGTTCCTCATTCGTCACGTCGAGCGCAAGCGGCAACAACGCGGCGCAGCTGCCAAGCCGCTCGACGATCGCGGCGACGTTACGCCCGGTTGCGACCACCGCATTGCCGTCCGCCAGTGCCGCCTCTGCAATCAATGCGCCGATGCCTCTTGATGCACCGGTGATCAACCAGACGCGCTTGAATTCATGCTGTTGAACGTTATTCATCATTCTGCTCCCGAGGTGTTTAAAGGGCGAATGATAAAAGCAAAAATTAGCATGAACTAGTGGTCAAATGCTAGAATGATAATCAACTAAAACTTGCTAATCATCATCGCTCCATGAATGATATCCGCGCCATTACCATCTTCGTCCGCACGGCAACGCTGGGCAGTCTGCGGCGCGCGGCCATTGACCAGGGCATTTCGCCACAGGCGGCCAGCCAGTCGGTGATCCAGCTGGAAAAATCACTTGGCGTGCGCCTGTTCCATCGGACCACGCGCAAGCTGAGTTTGACGGAAGAGGGCCAGCGCTTGTTCGATAGCGTGAAACCGGCACTTGCCATACTGTCGTCGTCCCTCGACGAAGCGCGCCGGTCCAAGGAAGAGGTCAACGGGATATTGCGCATCAACGCTCCCCGGTCGCTGGGGCTTTCGGTGCTTTGGCAATTTTTTGAATTATTTCAGCAGCATAATCCCAAAGTGCAGCTCGACATCCAGCTCGATGACCAGTTCACCGACCTGGTGAGCGGACGCGCCGATGTGGGTTTCCGGGGAGGGCCGCCGCCTTCGGCAGGGGCGATTGCGCGGCGGCTCATGCCCATCCAGTTGATCGTTTGCGCATCGCCAGACTACATCCAACGCCACGGCGCACCTCAAACGATAGACGAACTGAGCCAGCACAGCTGCACCGGCTATCGGTGGGCAAATACAGGCAAGGTTGCGCAATGGCAGTTTCAGATCGGCGACGAGATTGTGCATCGGGACATCCCGGCAGTCATTTGCGTGAATGACACCGCGATGGAGACACAGGCTGTGTTATCGGGTCTTGGTATTGGACAACTAGGTAGTTTCGAGGCCATGCCACATATCCGCAGCGGCCGGCTTGTGCCTTTGCTCATGCAGCATGTCAGCGAGTGCGGCGCCATCTATATCTATTACGGGCATCGAGCGGAACAGTCACTGCGGGTGAGGACTTTTATTGATTTTATGATCGGGAAACTTGCTGATAACCGTGCTTTTTTCCTGGATCGGTCCGAATTGGCCGCTTCCGTTCCTTTGCTGAAGGCACGTCCTCATGCACAGATCGGGGGCGCCGGGCGCCAGCGTTGATTTTTGCCAGTTGTAAAAAATTTTCATGGCGTGCCGTGCATTGGTTGTAAATGAGAATCATTTCCATTAAAATGCCCGCCAGTAGTTATTTTGCAATGCGTGCTTCCACCCGAAAGGCCATGCCCATGAGATTCCCCCTGTCCTTCGCCGCCGTCCTGCCCGCCTGCGTACTGGCCCTGAGCGCTTGCAGCAGCGTCGCACCCGTCAACGGATCCGGCGCGACCGCCGCCGCGCCCGCTACTGCGCAAGATGTGCGCCAGTTGGGCGAGATCGTCGACCTGCGCAGCGGCCAGCGCCTGAGCGCCGAACAATTGCTGGCCCAGCTGGCCGCCGCGCCGCGGGTCATCGTCGGCGAGCAGCATGACCAGCTCAGCCATCACCAGATCGAGCAATGGCTGTTGCAGCAACTGCAGGGCCAGCGTCCGCAAGGCAGCGTGCTGCTGGAAATGCTGAATCCGGACCAGCAAGCCAAGGTGGACAAGGTCAAGCCGTGGCTGCAGACGGATCCCGTCGTGCGCCCAGAGCACGTGGCCGAGCTGCTGGCGTGGCAGCGTAACTGGAAGTGGGAGCAGTATGGCGACCTGGTCATGACCGTGATGCGCGCGCCGTATCCCGTCTGGTCGGCCAACCTGGACCGCAGCGAAATCAAGCAACTGTTTATCGACAAGCCGGCCGTGCAGGGCAAGCACTCGAACCTGGCCAACGATGCCAAGGTGCATGACAAATTGAAGGACATCATCCGCGTCATGCACGACAACCAGATCGACGAGTCGCGCCTGGCCGCCATGCTGTCGGTGCAGCAGCAGCGCGACCGCCGCATGGCCGAGCGCCTGCTGGCCGCGCCCGCGCCGGCCGTGCTGATCGCCGGCGCCTACCATGCGCACAAGGACCTGGGCGTGCCGCTGCACGTGCAGGACTTGACGGGTGGTGCGGCGCCGCTGGTGCTGGTGCTGGCGCAGCAGGGCGCCACGGTGCTGGCGCCGCAGGCCGATTTCGTCTGGTTCACGCCGGTTGTTGTGCCTGCCGTCGCCAGCGCCAAGTAATTCCTTGTATGTCCGCCGGGCGTTCTGCCTGGCATTCTCCCCCAGCAAGCTCCCCCGCAGCAGCCAGGTAGTCCGTCCGATTTTTTTGCATGCGCGTGCGCGCCGTTGGCGCAGCCATGCCTGTTACCTGTCAAAGTTCTCATGCGTATCTCTTGTCTTAAAGCCGCCAGCTGCGGTGCCGTTCTTTCCTTCTGTCACGCCACCGCGCAAGCGTCCACCTTGCCGCATGACATGTCGCCGCTGGGCATGTTTTTCGCCGCCGACCAGGTCGTCAAAAGCGTGCTCATCGGCTTGCTGGGCGCCGCGCTGGCTACCTGGGTGGTCTTGCTGGTGAAAGGCGCCAGTTTGCTGCAAGCCAGGCGCGCGGCTGCGCAAGCCGTCGCTGTGCTGAAGACGGCGATCTCCTTGCCGGACGCGGCAGCAAAGAGCGGGGCGTCCATGCTGGCGCAGCAGCTGCTCGGCGACGTGCAGCAGGAACTGAAGTTGTCGCACGCCAATGCACCGGCGGCGGCCCTGAAGGAGCGGGCTGGCTTTCGTCAGGAGCAGTGGATCGCGCACAATGTACGCAGCATGACGCAAGGCATCGGCCTGCTGGCCAGCATCGGCGCCGTGGCGCCGTTCGTCGGCCTGTTCGGCACCGTGTGGGGCATCATGAACAGTTTTATCGGCATCGCCGTCAGCCAGAGCACGAATCTGGCGACAGTCGCGCCCGGCATTGCGGAAGCCTTGCTGGCCACCGCCCTGGGCTTGGTGGCGGCGATACCCGCCGTCGTCATCTACAACGTGCTCAGCCGCGGCATCAACCAGTACAAGGCGCAGCTGCGCGCCGCTTCCGCGCAAGTGCTGCTGATGCTGAGCCGCGACCTCGACATGCGTCAGCAGGCCTGAGCCATGGCGTCCCTGTTTCCTTCGTCGGACGACGACACGGCCGACATGCCGGAGTTGAGCGAGATCAATGTCACGCCCTTCATCGACGTGATGCTGGTGCTGTTGATCATTTTCATGGTGGTCTCGCCGCTGGCCACCGTCGACCTGAAAATCGACTTGCCGGCCGCCACGGCCAAGCCCGAACCGCGTCCCGAAAAACCGCTGTTCGTTTCCCTGAAAGCCGACCACAGCCTGTACCTGGGCGAATTGCCCGTGGCGCGCGAGCAGCTGGGCAGCCTGCTCGACGCGCAGACGGGCGGCGACCGCCAGCGCACGCTGTTTTTCCAGGCCGACAAGCAAGCGACATATGAAGACGTGCTGGGCGTCATGGACGCCCTGCGCCAGGCCGGCTATCTGAAAGTGGGCCTGGTGGGCCGGGAGGGCGGGTGAATCCGCGCCCTGTATTGAACTGGGGCATCGCCACGTCGCTGGTGGCGGCCGCCGCGTTGGCGCTGCTGCTGTGGACCAGCTGGCAACCCGTCACCGTGGCGCCCGCCAACCCGGCGGCCAGCGTGATGCTGGTCTTTGCCGCGCAAGCGATGTCGCCGGAAACGCGGGTGGCGCATGCCGTGGGCGCGCGCCAGTCGGCCGCGTCCAGCGCCGCCCGGCCGCCCAAGAGTGCAGTCCGGCAGGAAGCCTTGCCGGTGCTGGCGCGTGCCGCCGCGCCGGACATCGTCGCGGCGGAAAAAGAGGCGAAGGCAGAAACCAGTCCGTCGCCCGATCCCGGCAAGGATGCCGCGAAGGAAGCTGCCGTGCCCGCGCAGGCCAGCAGCAGCGCCACACCGGCGCCAAGCCCCGTGCGCGGTCCGCAGGCGGCGCCGTTCGACAGCGATACGCCGCCCGCCAGCGCGGCGCCGGCCAGCTGGCAAAGCCGGGTGCTCGGCCATCTGGCGCACTTCAAGCGCTATCCGGGCGACGCGCGCCAGCGCAACAAGGCTGGCGCCGCCTGGGTGCGCTTCCAGGTGGACCGCGACGGCAAGCTGTTGGCCAGCGAACTGGTCACCTCGTCGGGCACGGTGCTGCTTGACCGCGAAGCCTTGCAAGTGCTTGAGCGCGCGCAGCCGCTGCCGGCGCCGCCCGCCAGCGTATTGCGACTGGGCACGGTGACGGTCACCTTGCCCGTGTCGTTCAAGCTCGATGCCGGGAACGGTCACGGCGCCAGCTGAATTTTTCAATCACATAACAAATCGAGGGTGTATGCATATCAAGACAATGATGCAGGCCGTGGGCATCTGCATGGCTTTGCTGGCGCAGCAGGCATGGGCGCAACAGGCGCAAGACAGTGGCAAGGTGGAATTTTCGCCGCTGAATGTATCGGGTGAAACGGTTCCCGTGGAACAGCAGGCGCTGGAAAAACCGGGCGCCGTCAGTGCGCGCGGCGCCGATACGCGCTTGCAGAGCGTCGACCAGATCGTGCGCAGCATGCCGGGCACGTTTACCCAGATCGACCCGGCGCAGGGCGCCGTCAGCGTCAACATCCGCGGCCTGTCGGGCCTGGGGCGTGTCAACATGATGGTCGATGGCGTGAGCCAGAATTACTATGGCAGCGCGCCGTCGTCCGTGTCGCACGGCGGTGTGCCCAGCAGCCAGTTCGGCGCCCTGATCGACCCGAACTTCATCATCGGCGTGGATGTGTCGCGCGGCAATGTCGTCGGTGGCGACGGCGTCAATGCGCTGGCCGGCAGCGCCAATTTCCGCACCATCGGCGTCGATGACGTCGTCTTCTCCGGTGAAAAAACGGGAGCGCGTACGAAGATGTCGACCGGCAATAACGGCGTGGGACGCAGCGCCATGCTGGCTGTGGCCATGAAAAACCCCGCCTTCGATGGCGGCAGCGTGGGCTTCATGGCCGCCACCAGCGCTAGCGTGATCGGCAACAACTACAAGAATGCCAAGGGCGTCAACAGCGAGGAATTCGGTTTCGGCTACAACCGCTATTACAAGCAGAAACCCAAATCGCAACTGCTGAAGCTGGATCTCAAATTGAGCGACTTCCATGCGCTGGAACTGTCGGCGCGCGATTACCGCAATACGTTTACGCGCCGCGATATCCAGAGCAATGACTACTACGTGAAATATCACTACACGCCGTTTTCGGAATTGATCGACCTCAATGTGGTGGCCAGCAGCAGCCGCGGCAATCAGAAATACATGCCCGAGGCGCTGACCAATTTCATCAACACGAATGCGGCCAACCGCGCCGACGCCATCGACATCAACAACACCAGCAGTTTCAAACTGGCCGGTGGCGACGCGCTGGTGACCGTCGGCGGCAAACTGATGCGCAATAAGTACAGCAAGCACGTGGAAAGCCTGGTCGATGATCCGGACAATCCGGACGCGAACCAGCAATCGATTGAAAACAATACGTTTGGCCCCGAGGGCGTGCAAAAGATCAGCAGCCTGTATGCGGGCCTGCAATACAACCGCGGCATTGTTCAGGTCAATGCGGGTCTCAACACCACGCACTTTGATTTGACCGGCTACAAGCCCGCCTGCGACCCGCGCGTGCAGTGTTTCCCGCAAGGGGCGAGCAATATTGCGCTCAAGGAGCACGGCATCAATCCTTCGCTGCTCGTTTCCGCGCAAGTGACGCCGTGGTTCCAGCCATTCGCCAGCGCCGAGCGCACCATGCGCGGGCCGAATCCGCAGGAGGTGTTTTTCTCGAATGACGGCGGGGCCTCGATGAATCCTTTCCTGAAGGGCGAGAAAGCGACGACCTACCAGCTGGGTTTCAATTCCAGCTTGCATGGCTTGCTGAGCAAGAATGACGTGCTGAACTTCAAGGCCCTGTATTTCAAGAGCAAGATCGACGGCTATATCACCAGCCAGTCCTTCCTCGTGTGCGACCGCGGCCGCAAGTGCAATATCGCGGAAGTGCTGGCCAACGACTGGCAGAATGTGGATGACTACATGACGAACATGTATATCTACATCAACTCGGCCACGCCCGTGTACTCGCGCGGCTGGGAACTGGAAGCGCAATATCAGCTGGGGCCTGCCTATGCGCGCCTGTCGTACACGCGCGAAACGACGCGCCAGCCCACGTCGATCGCCAGCGCCTGGTTTGGCGCGGCCGACATCAGCGAGCTGCCCAGCGTGTACTACAACCTCGACGTAGGCACGCGCTTGCTGGACAACAAGCTGGAAGTGGGCGCCATCCTCAAGCACACAGGCTCGAACCGCCGCCTGTCGCCGGACAATGAAGCCGATGAAGCGACGGGCGAAGTGCTCAAGGCCGACAATCCGAAGATCCCGGCCGTGATCGACTTGTATGCGAGCTGGCAGGTGACGAAAAATCTGTTCCTGCGCCTGTCCGTGCAAAACGCCATGAACAAGGATTTCTCGGAAGCGCTGAACCGTTTGAACTCGATGCCGTCCCAGTCGCAGGACAACACGCCGCTGAGCACGGCGCGGGGCAGGACGTATGTAGCGGGGCTGGAGTACCGGTTCTAGTCAAACCCAAGTGCAAATACTGGGGTCGTACCCTCAGGGTACGACCCCGGCCCTGCGCTTGGTGTGAATTAATACTCGCGTGGTGTCGTTCCATAATAGCTGTGAATGGAGTTCACCCACGTGGTATCGGCCATGTTCGGCCAGTTATCCGTATCGAAGCCGGGCGCATTTTCAATGCGTTCCTTGTCGACGTTGAGGGTGAAGCGCTTGTTGACGGTGTCGAGCAGCAGCGCTTCCCACGGCACGGCGAACAGCTTTTCGCCGATGGTGAAGACACCGCCGTGCGACATGACGGCATAGGCGATTTTGCCGCTGCGCATGTCGATCATGATTTCCTTGATTTCGCCCAGATGTTCATCCTTGGCGTTGTGCACATGGTCGCCGATCAGGGTGTCGGCACCCATCAGTTCCGGGCCGGGACCTTTGTGGCCGCGGTTGACATACATGCCGTAGGCGTCGCGTTCTTCGTAGCTCATGATGGACCTCCTGTTGAAAATGCCAGTCTGCCGCCAGGGTGCGGCAGGGTCTGTTCGCTCGCCCACACAAAATATGGAATGGGAAATGTTTCAATTCTTCTCATCGCGCGTTTGTTGTGTGTAGACAGCAGGAGGGGGAGGGATAGTCGGTATTTGCCGCAAATTTCCGCGCGCGGGGAGCGACGCAGGCGGGCTTTAGTGTATAATTTCAATTTCCCGCACGTGCCGTTCGGCACCATCTGCAATGACCAAATTTGTCTTCGTCACTGGTGGCGTTGTGTCTTCCCTTGGAAAAGGGATTGCCGCCGCCTCCCTCGCCGCGATCCTCGAATCGCGCGGCCTTAAAGTCACCATGCTCAAGCTCGACCCGTATATCAACGTCGATCCTGGCACGATGAGCCCTATGCAACACGGTGAAGTATTCGTCACCGATGACGGGGCCGAAACCGACCTCGACCTCGGTCACTACGAGCGCTTCATTTCCACTCGCATGAAAAAGGTGAATAACTTCACCACTGGCCAGATCTATGAATCGGTGATCCGCAAGGAACGCCGGGGCGAATATCTGGGCAAGACCGTGCAGGTGATTCCGCATATCACCAATGAAATCCAGGATTACATCCGCCGTGGCGCCGAAGGCTACGACGTGGCCCTGTGCGAAATCGGCGGCACCGTCGGCGATATCGAATCCCTGCCATTCCTGGAAGCGGCGCGTCAGCTGAGCCTGCGCGCCGGCCGCAAGAACACGGCTTTCGTCCACCTGACCCTGGTGCCTTACATCGCCTCGGCCGGTGAACTGAAAACCAAGCCGACCCAGCACTCGGTGCAAAAGCTGCGCGAAATCGGCATCATGCCGAATGCGCTGCTGTGCCGCGCCGACCGCGCCATCCCGGAAGACGAACGCGCGAAAATCTCGCTGTTCTCGAATATCGAAGAGCAGGCCGTCATTTCCGTGTGGGACGTCGACACCATCTACAAAGTGCCGCAAATGCTGCACGACCAGGGCCTCGACAAGATCATCTGCGACGCGCTGGACCTCGATCCGGCACCGGCCGACCTGTCGATCTGGAGCAAGCTGATCTACACGATGGAGCATCCGAAGGCGGAAGTGACCGTCGGCATGGTCGGCAAGTATGTCGAGCTGACCGAGTCGTACAAGTCGCTGATCGAAGCGCTGCGCCACGCCGGCATCCACACGGAAAGCCGCGTCAACATCGAGTACATCGATTCGGAAGAAATCGAAACGACCGGTTGCGAGAACCTGGGCAAGTACGATGCCATCCTGGTACCGGGCGGCTTCGGCAAGCGCGGCGTGGAAGGCAAGATCAAGGCGGCCCAGTTCGCCCGTGAAAACAAGATCCCTTACCTGGGCATCTGCCTGGGCATGCAAGTGGCCCTGATCGAATACGCGCGCAACAAGGCAGGCATGCCGAACGCGAATTCGACCGAGTTCGACCTTGATACGGATCAACCTGTCGTTGCACTGATCAATGAGTGGCAAAACCACGATGGTAAAGTCGAGTTGCGCGATGAAAACTCGGACCTGGGCGGTACCATGCGCCTGGGCGCGCAGACCTGCGCCGTCAATCCGGGCACCCTCGCCGCCGAGATCTACGGCAGCGTGGTGACCGAGCGTCACCGTCATCGCTACGAAGCCAATAATCACTACCTGGCCCGTGTCGAAACGGCTGGCCTGATCGTGTCGGCCCGCACGCCGAGCGAAGACTTGTGCGAAATCATGGAATTGCCACGCACGGGTGAAAATGCCCACCCATGGTATATGGGCGTGCAATACCATCCTGAGTTCAAGTCGACGCCACGCACCGGCCATCCGTTGTTTACCTCGTTCATCAAGGCAGCGCTGGCGCACAAAGAAGCCAACGCCGCTGCGGAATAACGCGGTCGATCGCGACAGTATTACCCGTAAGACAGCTCCCGGCCAGATCGTTCCCGCCGGGAGTTTCTTTGCCCCCTTTGTGCAATTGCGCATCAGAACGCAGTGTGCAGCCCCCTGTTAAGCTTAACTTTGGAGAATGACATGAGTGCTATTGTTGATATTATCGGTCGCGAAATCCTGGACTCGCGCGGTAACCCGACCGTCGAATGCGATGTGTTGCTGGAATCGGGCGTGATGGGCCGTGCGGCTGTGCCGTCGGGTGCCTCGACCGGTTCGCGCGAAGCCGTGGAATTGCGCGATGGCGACGCCAAGCGCTACTTCGGCAAGGGCGTGCTGCAAGCATGCGAAAACATCAATACCGAAATCTCCGAAGCCATCATGGGCCTGGACGCCAATGAACAGGCTTTCCTGGACCGTACCCTGATCGACCTGGACGGCACGGAAAACAAATCGCGCCTGGGCGCCAACGCCATCCTGGCCGTCTCGATGGCCGTTGCCAAGGCTGCCGCCGAAGAAGCGGGCTTGCCGCTGTACCGCTATTTCGGCGGTTCGGGCGCCATGCAGATGCCAGTGCCGATGATGAACGTCATCAACGGCGGCGCACACGCCGACAACAACCTGGACATCCAGGAATTCATGATCATTCCCGTGGGCGCCCCGTCGTTCAAGGAAGCCGTCCGCTACGGCGCGGAAGTGTTCCACACGCTGAAAAAGATCCTGCACAAGAAGGGCCTGAACACCAACGTGGGCGACGAAGGCGGTTTCGCGCCATCGCTGGCCAACCATGAAGAAGCCATCAAGCTGATCATCCAGGCCATCGAAGAAGCGGGCTACGAGCCAGGCACGCAGATCGCCATCGGCCTCGATTGCGCCGCGTCCGAGTTCTACAAGAACGGCAAGTACGAAATGGAAGGCGAAGGCCTGAGCCTGAGCGCTACCGAGTTCACCAACCTGCTGGCGACCTGGTGCGACAAGTACCCGATCATCTCGATCGAAGACGCGATGCATGAAGGCGACTGGGACGGCTGGGCGATTCTGACGGCGGAACTGGGCAAGAAAGTGCAACTGGTCGGCGACGACCTGTATGTCACCAACACCAAGATCCTGAAAGAAGGCATCTCGAAAGGCATCGCCAACTCGATCCTGATCAAGATCAACCAGATCGGCACCCTGACGGAAACCTTCGCCGCCATCGAAATGGCCAAGCGCGCCGGCTACACGGCCGTCATTTCGCACCGCTCGGGCGAAACGGAAGATTCGACCATCGCCGATATCGCCGTTGCCACGAACGCCCTGCAGATCAAGACCGGCTCGATGTCGCGTTCGGACCGCATGGCCAAGTACAACCAGCTGCTGCGTATTGAGGAAGACCTGGGCGACATCGCCAGCTACCCTGGCCGCGATGCGTTCTATAATCTGAAGTAAGCTGATGTAAAACCCACTGGCCGGCCGGAGATATCCGGCCGGTTTGTTAACTGAATACCCCATGCGCCTGATTACGCTCGCCCTGGCAGCCCTGCTGCTGTTGATTCAATTTCCCCTCTGGCTGGGCAAAGGCGGCTGGCTGCGTGTTGCCGACATGGAAGCCCAAGTGGCGGTGGCGAATAAAAAGAATATGGAATTGAAGGCGCGCAACGCCAAGCTCGAATCCGAAGTGCGCGACCTGAAAGATGGGACGGGCGCCGTCGAAGAGCGTGCCCGCTACGAGCTGGGCATGGTCAAACAGAATGAGATTTTCGTGCAGATCGTGCGCAAGGGACAAACCCCGCCACTGCTGGAAACGCCGGTGGACGCCGCTGCGCCACACTGAGTACTGACTACCAACTACTTCCCGCTTGCCAGCCTGGACCGATTGCCAGGCTGACCTGTCACATGACTACTTTGTTACCTTGTACTGCTGCACACGATTGGCCGCATGGCGCGGCGTGCTGCTGCCTTGCTGCTTGCTGATCAGAAACGGGCCTTGCCGGTCGAGATCAGATAAAAATGGATGCTGGTGACCACGACGGCGACAGCGATCAGTGCGGTTTCGAGAAATATCATATAAAAATCCTTTCAGTGTTTTTTATCCGCGCGACGCCAGAAAACGCAGTTCCGAAGCCAGATTCGGCATCAGGTTTTCGTAACGGGCCGCTTCCGAGTTCAGCAGGGCGATGTCGCGCTTGCTTGGGCGCACATAGCGCTGTTCTTCGACGTTGCTGGTGCTGGTGTTCGTGGCGATGACTTCCTTCTGTGCCAGTTCGCTGTATGGCTTGGAAGCGAGCAGGGCGCCGAGGAAGGCGCGCGTGGCGCGGCCCAGGTTGCTGAAGTAGTTGTCGTTGTCGTTGCTGTAGGTGTTGGTAAAAGTGGACATATGCCCTCCATGAATGGTCTGTTGTTGCATTGCACAATAATGGAGTTTGCGATATGCGTCCAATTTCAAATTCCAATTTCAGAAATTCAAGAAACGCATAATAAGGGCGTAGCCATTGGCCACGCCCTGAAAATGAATTTGTTACTAAATGTTTATCCTGCGGTTTATCCTGCGGCGATGCGTCCCAAACCCGGATCGTCGCTGAAAAAACCGTCGAGTCCCGTCTCGATGTAGCGCCGCATTTCCGCCACGGAACCAGCCTCGTTGCGCGCATTTTCGCCATTGCCGTCGCGGAAGTCGGCCGCCAGGAAGCGGTTTTCCGGGCGGAAGGTCCACGTGTGCAAGAGCAAGCCCGCCTGGTGCGCATCGTCGACGATGGACGAGGGCTTGGCCAGGCGCTGGTCGGCGCCCAGCGCGATGATTGCTCGCGTGGGCGGCGCCACCACGTCCGCGTAGGCAGCGATGTCGCGCAGGCCGGCTGGCGTCGTCATCTGCCCGAAGGTCAGCTTGCCGCCTGCCTTGGCCACGTCCATCGGGCGCACATCGCCTCCCACCACCAACTGCATCAGGCGCACGTTGGCGCGCCGTCCCAGCTTCTCGCGCAAATACTTCAAATTCGCTACTTCGAAGGACTGGATTTCGATCGGCGCGCGGCGCGTGTATTCGTGCGCCAGCATGGTCGAGAGGAAACGGTCTTCCAGCGCCAGGCCCGCATCGCGGAAGTAGGTCGAGCTTTTCAGCTCCGGCACGAGGCCGATGATGCGTCCGCTGGCGGCAGATTGCGCTGCAACAAAATCGATGATTTCTTCCCACGTCGGGATCTGGAATTGTCCATCGTACAAGGTGTTGCCGGTGCGCACTTTCGGCAGCCGTTCGATGGCGCGCAGGGTTTTCAGTTCCGCCAGGGTGAAGTCGTCGACGAACCAGCCTTCGTGCCATTCGCCGTCGACCATCTTCTTGCCGCGCCGGCTCGCAAACTCGGGCCGGCGCGCCACGTCGGTGGTGTCGATCAGATTGCTTTCATGGCGCGCCACGAGGATGCCGTCGCGCGTGGCGACCAGGTCCGGCTCCACGTAGTCGGCGCCGTCGAGGATGGCCTTGGCGTAGGACGCCAATGTATGCTCGGGGCGCAGGGCGCTGGCGCCGCGGTGGGCGAAGACCAGCGGACGCGCCGGTGGCGCAGTCAGCAGGCCGGCCGCAAAGCCGGGTGCTGCCGCCAGGGCCAGGCCGCCGGCGGCAGCCTGGACGAAGCTGCGGCGCGAAAAATGCCGTTGCGGCAAGATTGATGTGCGCATCAGAAATCCGCCGTCAAGGTGAGGAAGCCCTGGCGCGGGGCAATCGGGAAGGTGTTATAAGTCTTGTCGGCCGCGCCGACCACCACGTTCAGCGAGCCTTCGCGGTTGGCCAGGTTGCTGACGTTGACACGCCAGCGCGGGTTTTTCAGCCAGCTGGCCATGGCCGGCAGCTTGCCCGACACGCCCAGGCCCATCAGGAAGTAGCTGGGGACCGATAAATCGTTGGTGTACGTCGCGTAGCGTTTGCCCACATAGTCTCCCGTCAGTTGCACTTCGATATCGCCAAACGTCGCGGAAGCAACAAACTTGTTCAGCCATTCCGGCGAGCCCGGCACGTTCTTGCCCGCCGTCAGTACCAGCGCGGCGCCATTGTTGTAATTGTCCGCGTACTGCGAGCGGTTGTACGACAGCGCATTGTAGAACGAGAAATTGTTGCCGAAGTGGACGGTGCCCGCGATATCGATGCCGTCCGTGCGCACGCTGCCCACGTTGGCCAGCACGGGGTTGCCGCCAATGATGGAGGAAATCACGGGGGTTGGGCTGATCTGCAGCAAACGGTTGCTGAAATCGACGTGGTAGACGTTGACCTGGCCATCGATGGCCGTGATGGCGCCCAGGTTCAAGGCGTGGCTGCCGCGCACGCCCACTTCATAGGTGAGTGCCGTTTCCGGCTTGGCATCGCGCTTGAACAGGTCGAACGCGGCCTGGCTCGACAAGCTCCACGGCGAGGCGCCGCCACCGCCATAGGTGACGAACTGGCGCATGTTTTTCTGTATGTTGAAATACAACTGGTCCTGCGGCGTGAAATCCCAGCGCGCGCCCACTTGCGGCAGGAACCATTTTTTCGTGTTGATGGTGCCGACCGGCAAGGCCGTCGAACCGCCGGAAATGGCGCCCTTGGCCGGCTGCACGGGGAATTGGCCATCGGCAAATTGCAGGCTGGACTTGAAGCCGGCCTGCAGGGCGATATCGGGGCGGATACGCCATTCATCCTGCAAGTGCAGCTGCACCACCTTGTTGTCGATCTCGCTGCCGTACTGCGTGATCAAAGGATTGCTGGGGCGGTCATACGGCGAGGTCGGGTTGTTGACGTCCAGCGCATACCAGCGGCGGTAGGCGGACGAGCGGTTCTGTTCCAGCCACAGGCCCGCTTCCAGCTGGTGTTCGCCGATTTCCTTGCGCAGGGTGGAAAGGAAGCCGCCGCGCTTGATGTCGTATTCCGTCGTGCGCACGGCGTAGCCCGAGTTGCCGAAGACTTGCTTCAAATTCTGTTTCGGGTAGTACACGCTGAACAGGCCAGGCAAGCCGGCCACGCCGATGGGGCCGGCCACCACGCCCGCGCCGTCATCCTTGTGGTAATACACCTGGTTAGCCCACGTCATGCCATCGGACAAGTTGGCGTCGAACTTGGCGTAGGCCAGGTAATCGGTGCGCTGCGCATCGCTGTAGTAATTGCGGTAATTGTTGCCGTCCGCAGCAGGCGTGGCGCCCGTTGGCGACAGGTAATTGAGGGCCGCCTTGAAGTCCGGGTACAGGAAGGGACGCGTGTACGGCGCGCTCGTTTCGCCGGCCACGTGCACGGTGCTGTCTTCGTTCGGTTCGATCTTGTCCGAGTAATTGAAGAACAGGGTCAGCTTGCCCGCTTCGCTGCGGTTGACGTACTTGGCGTTGAACTGGTCGCCGCCCTGGCGCGCGTCGAAGTCCCAGGCGCGCGCTTCGTGGTGCAGGATGGAAAAATAGGCGCTGCTGCCGTCGCCGAAGGCGCCCGTGTCATAGCGGGCAAACGTGCGCGAGGTGCGGTGGCTGCCCACGGTTTGCTGCACGCTGGCGCCCTGCGTGGCCAGCGGGTCGCTGGAATAGGTTTCGATGGTGCCGCCCAGGTTGCTGGTCGAGGCCGTGGCCAGGTCGCCCGCACCCGACGACAGCACGACGCTGCGCACGTTTTCGCTGATCACGGCGCGCTGCGGCGACAGGCCGTTGTAGTTGCCGTACTGCTGGTCGCCCAGCGGCACGCCATCCATGGTGTAACCGAGTTGCTGGCCGGAAAAGCCATGCACGAACAGCGACAAGTTCTGCTCGTTGTTGCCCCATGGATCGGCCGTCTGGAAGCTGACGCCTGGCAGGGTTTGCAGGGCTTTCAGTGGATTCGTGCCGGGCAGGATTTTCTGGATTTCATTCTTGCTCAGGGCGACGGAAGAACGCGTCTTGCGCGACGAAATTTCCACGGTGGTCATCGGTGCGCCGTCATCAGCGGCGGCGGCCATGTCGGTAGTGGCCGAAGCCACGGCGGCGGCGACGGCCGTTTGCGCCAGGGCAGGCAAACTCAAGCCTGCGGCGCAAGCGCCCAGCAAAACGTGGAAGGAATGGCGGCGCAGGGCCAGCGTCAAGTGGGTGGTCATTATCAGCCTGTGGAAAGTATTGGGAGGAATACAAGCTGCGCAGCGTAACGGCGGCGCATGACGGGCTGATGACGAACTGATGACGGGAGGATGACAGCGGAAACAAAAGCGCCACCTCAAGGGCGGCGCGAAGAATATTACAATTAGTTAATGCTGGCTGCGGGTGGAATCAACACTTCCGCTGGCGCATCCGTGACGAACAGCTGCGCGCAATCGACCTTGTCGAATTCGTAGTGCTGGCCGCAGAAATCGCAGTTCACGCCCACTTGTCCCACTTCTTCCAGGGTGCTGTTGACTTCTTCCTCGCCCAGCATCTTGAGCATATTGCCCACTTTTTCACGCGTGCAACTGCAATGGAAGCTCGGGTGCAGCGGGTCGAAGACGCGGATCGTTTCTTCCCAGAACAAACGCTGCATCAGGGTGTCGATATCGGTCGACAGGATTTCCGCCTCTTTCAGGGTCGACGCCAGCATCACGGCGCGGTTCCACGTGTCGAGCGCGTCTTCTTCCGACACGGGCGTCGCTTCGGCCTTGCCGCCATGGTGGGGCAGCTTTTGCAGCAGCAGGCCGCGCGAGACGGTGTCGTCCGTGGCCAGCCACAGACGCGTATCGAGCTGTTCCGAGCGCAACATGTAGTTTTCGATCACGGTCGCCATGTCGTCGCCGTCCAGCGGCACGATGCCCTGGTACGGTTGCTGGCCTGGCACCTTGTCGGCCGGGTCCAGGGTGATGATGAAGCGGCCCTTGCCGGTGGCGTTGAGCAATTGCGGCACGGTGGCCACGTCGGGGATGGCGGCGTCCGGGTCCAGCTTGGCCGTGGCGCGCAGGCGCAGGTCGGAGTCGCACTCGACCACCATCAGGCGCACGGGACCGTCACCATGGATTTGCATGATGATGGAGCCGTTGAATTTCAGGTTGGCCGACAGCAGGGCGGCGGCGGCCACCATTTCGCCCAGCACTTTTTTCACAGCCGTCGGGTAGGCGTGGCGCGCCACCACTTCCTGCCAAGTGCCGGAGACGTCGATGAACTGGCCGCGCACGGCGGCGTTGTCGAAAATAAATTTTTGCAGGGTATCCTGGCCGCTAACGGCTGCGCTGACCGCGCCCGTGGTTTCAGTCGTCATTCTCTTATCCAATCTTCTTGAGTTGCGTATTAAATAGCTGGCCGCGTTGCACATAGTTTACGGCGTTGCCTTGTAGCCTGGTGATATCGTCTGCCGTCAGGGCCCGCACGGCTTTCGCCGGTGAGCCGATGATCAGCATATTGTCGGGAAATTCCTTGCCTTCCGTGACCAGCGCACCCGCGCCGACGAGGCAGTTCTTGCCGATCTTCGCGCCATTCAGGATCACGGCCTGGATGCCGATCAGGGCGCCATCGCCGATCGTGCAGCCATGCAACATTGCCTGGTGGCCAATAGTGACGTTCGATCCGATGTCCAGCGGATAGCCCGGATCCGTATGCAGCACGGCGCCTTCCTGCACATTGCTGTTGGCGCCCACGGTGATGCGTTCGTTGTCGCCGCGAATCGTGGCACCGAACCATACGGACGTATTCGCTTCCAGGGTCACCTTGCCGATCACATTGGCCGTGTCGGCAACAAAAGCGGAAGCATCAATCTGCGGCGCATCGGCGCCCAATTGGTAGAGTGTCATCGTTAGCCTGTGGCGGTGGTGGAAGCGCCGGGCACGGCCGGACGCGGAAGTTTTGCGCTATTTTACGCTGTTGCAGGGCAAGTCCGAGCGTCGGGCGTCAATCCGGTATAATTATCGAACGGTCGTACTTTTATGCCCGCACTATCTACAGACACAGCATGTGGCGCCATTCGCGCCACTTTCAAGGCAGGCAATGAGATGAAACCCATGAAACTTTCCCGTTCCGAATTCATCAACATCCGCGGCGCCCGCACGCATGTACGGCACTGGGGCCGCGAAGGGGCGCCCATCGTGTTCATGGTGCATGGCTGGATGGACGTGGCCGCCTCGTTCCAGTTCGTCGTCGACGAGTTGCAAGGCGACTGGCACGTGATCGCGCCCGACTGGCGCGGCTTTGGCCTCAGCGACTACACGCAATCGGACACCTACTGGTTTCCCGATTACCTGGCCGATCTGGACGCCATGCTGCTGCACTATTCGCCGGACGCACCCGTCAATCTGCTGGGCCACAGCATGGGCGCCAACGTGGCCGGCCTGTACGCAGGCGTGCGGCCCGAGCGCATCAGCCGCTTCATCAACCTGGAAGGCTTCGGCATGATGGCAAGCAAGCCGGAGCAGGCGCCGGGCCGCTACGCCAAGTGGCTGGACGAATTGCGCGAGCCGCCCGCCATGCGCAGCTATCCCACGCAAAAGGCCGTGGCCGAGCGCCTGCAAAAGACCAACCCGCGCCTGCCGGACGAGCGCGCGGCCTTCCTCGCCGAACACTGGTCGGCGCAGAACGAGGCGGGCGAGTGGGACATCATGGGCGACCCGCAGCACAAGCGTGTCAATCCCATCCTGTACCAGGTGGAAGAAGTGATGGCGTGCTGGCGCCGCATCACGGCGCCCGTGCTGTGGGTGGAGGCCGATGATACGAATATGTGGCAATGGATGGGCCCCAAGGAGCAGGCGCGCATTGAAATCGACCGGCGTTTGGCCTGTATCAAGGATGTGCGCTGCGAGATGATGCTGGACGCGGGCCACATGCTGCACCATGACCAGCCGCAGGCACTGGCACGGCTGGTGGAAGCATTTTTGGCCTGATTTTTGGCCCGATATGTGTCGGGAACGCTGCAGCGCGATTGGACAAGCAGCGTACAATGAAAACTTCTTCCATGCTGAGCCCGTGCAGGGTATTGTTTTCACATGCTTAAAGTCGACCTGCATTGTCATTCGAATATCTCCGACGGCGTGCTGTCACCCGCCGCCGTGGCCGCGCACGCGCGCAAGGCTGGCGTCGACGTGTGGGCGCTGACGGACCACGATGAAGTGTCCGGCGTGGCCGCCGCGCGCACGGCCGCGCTGGACCTGGGCATGCGTTTCGTGGCTGGCGTGGAAATTTCCATTACCTGGGCCGGCGAAACCGTGCACATCGTGGGCTTGCAAGTCGATGAAAACAATCCCGGTCTCGTGCAGGGCTTGCACCAGACGCGTTCCGGGCGCGATGCGCGTGGCCGCGAAATCGCCCGCCAGCTCGATCTGGCCGGCATCCCCGACGCCTATGAAGGGGCCTTGAAATTCGTCGGCAACCCGGACCTGATGTCGCGCACGCACTTTGCCCGCTACATCGTGGAAATGGGCAAATGCGCGAACATCCCTGACGTGTTCAAGAAATACCTGTCGGAAGGCAAGCCCGGCTACGTCGAACACCGTTGGGCCACCCTGGCCGAAGCGGTGGGCTGGATACGCGGCGCGGGCGGCGTGGCTGTCATCGCCCATCCGGGCCGCTACCGCTTCAGCGACATGGCGCAAGGCGTGCTGTTTGATGAGTTCAAGCAGCTCGGCGGCGTGGCCATCGAAGTCGTCACGGGTAGCCACAGCCCGGACCAGTATCCGGAATACGCGCAACTGGCCAACGCCTACGGCTTCCTCGCTTCGCGCGGCACGGATTTCCATGCGCCAGGCGAGTCGCGCGTGGATTTTGCCATGCTGCCGCCTTTACCTGCCAACGTCACGCCCATCTGGCACGACTGGTTCTAGGGCGCGGCTGGCCTGCGCCTGCGGCGCGGGCTTGAAAATGTACGTGCCCGCATTTATCTTTTAGTTATTCCTGTGTCATCTGGAGCCAACGCCCATGAAACGTATCGTCTTGTTTATTGCAACCAACCTGGCCGTGATGCTGGTGCTGTCGCTCGTGCTCAGTTTGCTGGGCGTGGGCAATCCGGCGCGCGGCAGCACCCTGAACCTGGGCAGCCTGCTGGTGTTTTCGCTGGTGGTCGGTTTCACGGGGTCGATCTTTTCCTTGTTGATCAGCAAACCGATGGCCAAGTGGAGCACGGGCGCGCGCGTGATCGACAACCCGACCTCGTCGACGGAATTGTGGCTGGTCAATACCGTGCGCGCGCTGTCCGAGCGGGCCGGCATCGGCATGCCGGAAGTGGCCGTGTACGAAGGCGACGCGAATGCGTTCGCCACGGGCGCCTTTAAAAATTCGGCGCTGGTGGCCGTCTCCACTGGCTTGCTGCAAAGCATGAACCGCGATGAAGTCGAAGCCGTGCTGGGCCATGAAATCGCCCACGTGGCGAATGGCGACATGGTCACCTTGACCCTGATCCAGGGCGTGGTGAATACCTTCGTCGTCTTCATGGCCCGCGTCGTGGGATTCTTCGTCGACAATGTGCTGTTGAAAAATAACAATCGTGAAGGCGGCGGGCGCGGCATCGGTTACTTTGTGACCGTGATGGTGTGCGAAGTGATCTTCGGCTTGCTCGCTTCCATCATCGTGGCCTGGTTCTCGCGCCAGCGCGAATTCCGCGCCGATGCCGGTTCCGCCAAGCTGCTGGGCAGCCCGACGCCGATGATGCACGCGCTCGCCCGCCTGGGCGGCGTGCCGCCGGGCGAGCTGCCGCAATCGATGCAGGCGCTGGGCATCAGCGGCGGCAATGGCGGCTGGGGCGCACTGTTCGCCACCCATCCGCCACTCGAACAACGCATCGCCGCGCTACGCGGCGTACAATAATGCTAACTTAACAAGCTGGTTCGCCAGAACGCTTACACATGAGTCAATTCTTTCATATTCACCCTGACAATCCGCAATTGCGCCTGATCAAGCAGGCGGCGCAGATCATCCAGTCCGGCGGCGTCGTGGCCTTGCCCACGGATTCTTGCTACGCGCTGGTATGCCAGCTCGACGACAAGGGCGCCGTCGAGCGCCTGCGCCGCATCCGTGGCGTGGATGAAAAGCACCATCTGACTTTGCTGTGCCGCGACTTGAGCGAGCTGGGCGTGTACGCCAGGGTCGACAACCGCCAGTTCCGCCTGCTCAAGGCCGCCACGCCCGGCGCCTATACCTTCATCCTGGAAGCGACCAAGGAAGTGCCGCGCCGCCTCAGCCATCCTTCGCGCAAGACCATCGGCCTGCGCGTGCCGCAGCACCGCATCGTGCAATGCCTGCTGGAAGAGCTGGGCCAGCCGCTGCTGGGCGCCACCCTGACCCTGCCCGGCGACGAAGACAGCCTGACGGATGCCGACACCATCCGCGAGCGGCTGGAAAAACTGGTCGACCTGATCATCGATGGCGGTGTCTGCGCGCATGGCCCCAGTACCGTGATCGACCTGACGGGGCCGGAGCCGGAAGTGGTGCGTGTGGGACGCGGCGACCCGGCCGTGCTGGGTTTGTAGTGGCTGGCGCAGGGCACCGGATTTACCTATCTTTAATGGCAACATAAGAAAGTGCCTGGGACGCCTCTGGTAGAATCGCGGTCATGAGCGATTTCAATACGATAGTCCAGACCATTGCGGTGTACCTGGTGCCGGTGCTGTTTGCCATTTCCCTGCATGAGGCGGCGCACGGCTACGCGGCCCGCTATTTCGGCGATCCCACGGCCTCGAACGAGGGCAGGCTGAGCCTCAATCCCATCCGGCATATCGATCCTTTCGGCACGATCCTGCTGCCCCTGATGCTGTATTTCACGATCCAGGTGCCGTTCGGCTATGCCAAGCCGGTGCCCGTCGATTTCAGCCGCTTGCGCAATCCGAAGAAGCAGATGGCCTGGGTGGCGTTTGCCGGTCCTGGCGCCAATTTCGTCATGGGCTTCGGCTGGATGATCGCCTTTGTCGTGCTCAGCGTTATGCCGCCGACGGAAATGGGCATGTTTTTCCGCAAGATGGCGGGCGCCGGCGTCAGCGTGAATGCGGCCATGTTCGTGTTTAACCTGATCCCCGTGCCACCCCTCGATGGCGGACGCATCATGACGGGCTTGCTGCCGATGCAGCTGGCGCGCCCTTACGCCAGCATCGAGCGCTACAGCCTGTATGTGTTTGGCGCCCTGGTGCTGCTGATGTACACGGGCGTATTGAACCGTGCCTTGCTGGCGGCGATCGAATTTGTCATCGGCATTTTTGTCACCCTGGTCACGCCCCTGACGGCGCTATTGACTTGATGCCCGCAACTGGAAGTACGCAAATAATTGATGGAAGTACCGATGCAAGTAACTGAACCAACAATAGAAACCGAAGCGATTTCCGGCTGGCTGCGCCGCTGGGCGCCCCTGATTCCCGGTGGCGAAGTGCTGGACCTGGCCTGCGGCGCCGGCCGCCATGCGCGCCACCTGGTGAGCCTGGGCCACCCCGTGATCGCGCTCGACCATGATCCGGAAATGCTGGAAAAGGCGGCCGGCACGGGCATCACCACCTCGCTGGTGGACCTGGAAGCGCCGGGCGCCGTCTGGCCCTTCGCACCCGGCCGTTTTGCCGGCATCGTCGTCACCAATTATCTGCACCGGCCGCTGCTGGAAGCCATGGTTGCCAGCCTGGCGCCCGATGGCGTGCTGCTGTATGAAACGTTTGCCGAGGGTAATGAGCAGTTTGGCAAGCCGTCGAATCCGAAATTCCTGCTGAAGGAAGGCGAAATGCTGAGCTGGGCGGTGCAGCAGGGCTTGCGTGTGGTAGCGTATGAGGATGGGCGCGTGGAACAGCCAAAAGCTGCTCTGGTGCAACGAATTTGCGCCGTCCGGCCGGATTTTCCACGGTTGGCAGCGCTGCTGCCGACGTTTTGAGCGGCCATACTATGTCAGAATGCACCACAGGCGCGGGCTATCCGCTACAATCGTTGTTTTATTTATCGGCGCTATAAACTTACTATGATCAAGGGCAGCATTGTAGCAATCGTCACCCCGATGCACGCTGACGGCAGTCTGGACTTTCCAGGTCTGCGCAAGCTGATCGACTGGCATATCGCCGAGGGTACGGACAGCATCGTCATCGTTGGCACGACGGGCGAATCGGCAACAGTCAGCGTGGAAGAACACTGCGAACTGATCAAGTTGACCGTCGAACATGCCAAGGGACGCATTCCTATCATCGCCGGCGCCGGTGGCAACTCCACGGCCGAGGCCATCAAACTGACGCGCTATGCGAAAGAAGCGGGCGCCGATGCTGTCTTGCAAGTGGTGCCGTACTACAACCGTCCTACCCAGGAAGGCATGTACCAGCACTTCAAGGCCATCGCCGAAGCCGTCGACATCCCCGTCATCCTGTACAACGTGCCGGGCCGCACGGTTGCCGACATGAGCAACGAAACCATCGTACGCCTGTCCGCCATCCCGAATATCGTCGGCGTGAAAGATGCGACCGGCAATATCGGCCGTGGCATCGACCTGCTGCGCCTCGTGCCAGCCGACTTCGCCGTGTACTCGGGCGATGATCCGACGGCCATGGCGCTGATGTTCTGCGGCGGCCACGGCAACATTTCCGTGACGGCCAACGTCGCGCCGCGCGCCATGCACGAACTGTGCGTCGCAGCGATGGCGGGCGAGCGCGCCACGGCGATCGCCATCAATAACAAGGTTTTCCCCTTGCACCAGAAATTGTTTGTCGAGCCCAACCCGGTGCCCGTCAAATGGGCGCTGGCCGAAATGGGCCTGATGCCAGCCGGCATACGCTTGCCGCTGGTGCCGCTGGCTGAAAATTGCCATGCCACCGTGCGCGATGCCTTGCGCGATGCGGGCATTCTGTCTTAAGCCGAACTTCAAGCCCGGGCTTGACCAGTCCGGACCTTCCCTGATTCCAGCTGCTACTTAGCTTCTTATCCAGTTACGACATGACTAATTGCAAGAAAACCCCATCGGCGCCTGCCACCATCGCCGTCCGCGGCATCGTCATCGGCGCCGTCGCAGCCAGCCTCGCGGGCTGCGGCATGATCAGTTCGGTAGTTGGCGGCGACAAGGTCGACTACAAGTCGGTCAAGAAAGCCAGCACCCTGGACGTGCCGCCTGACCTGACGCAATTGCAGCAGGACAACCGTTACTCCTTGCCGGATTCGAAAAACGGCGTGGCCACGGCTTCCGGCTATAACGCGCAGCGCAACGCCACGGCCGGCGCGCCCGTCATCGTGGGCGCCGACGGCGTAGTCGGTGTCGTGCCCGTCACGGCCGGCGGCGTGAAGGTCGAGCGCGCGGGCAACCAGCGCTGGCTGGTCGTCAAGCAATCGCCTGAAGTGCTGTGGCCGCAACTCAAGCAATTCTGGGAAGATTCGGGCTTTACCGTCGCCATCGACCAGCCAACGGCTGGCATCATGGAAACCGAGTGGAACGAAAACCGCGCCAAGCTGCCGCAAGACTTTATCCGCAATACCATCGGCAAGGCTTTCGATTCGATGTACTCGACCGGTGAAAAAGACAAATTCCGCACCCGTGTGGAGCGTCTGGCCGATGGCTCGACCGAGATCTACATCAGCCACCGTGGCGTGGAAGAGGTCGTCACGGGCCGCGACAAGGAAACTACCACCTGGACCGCGCGTCCCAACGATCCTGGCCTGGAAGCGCAATTCCTGGCCAAGCTGATGACGCGCCTGGGCGCAGCCAGCGACGAAGCGCAAGCGAAGACGGCCGTCGACGGCGCCATCGTGCAGCCGCTGCACGCCAAGCTGGTGGGCGACGCCGCCACGCCGGCGCGCGCCATCGAAGTCGATGAAGGTTTCGACCGCGCCTGGCGCCGTGTCGGCCTGGCGCTGGACCGCGTTGGCTTCACTGTGGAAGACCGCGACCGCACGCAAGGCACGTATTTCGTGCGTTACGTCGATCCGGACGCGGTCAAGAAAGATGGTTTCTTCTCGAAACTGTTCAGCTGGGGCTCGTCCTCGGACAAGGACAAGGAAGCGCAGCGCTACCGCGTCCTCGTCAAGGCCGGCAATGGCTCGACCAGCCTGGTCAGCATCCTCAGCAACGAAGGCCAGCCGGACGTCTCGCCAGTGGCCGAGAAGATCTTGGGCTTGCTGAACGAGCAGCTGAAATAAGTGGTGTGACAGCGGCAGGTTTGAAAACCTGCCGCGCATTAAAAAGGCTGGCCCGGTGCAAACCGGGTCAGCCTTTTTTATTGCCTGCGTCCGGCGTCATATCCTGCGGACAAAACGCCAGACGCAAAAAAGCCGACCCGAGGGTCGGCTTTCTTTAGTGCAGGGTGCTAAATTACTTAGCAGCCGATGCAGCAGCCGAAGCAGCCGAAGCAGCGTCGGTAGCGGCCGAAGCGGCAGCCGAAGCAGCAGCAGCAGCGTCGGTAGCGGCCGAAGCAGCAGCGTCAGCAGCAGCAGCTGGAGCAGCTTCAACTGCTGGTGCTGGTGCTGGGGTTTCAACTACTGGTGCTGGTGCAGGAGCTTCTTCTTTTTTGCTGCAAGCAGCCAGAGCAACAACCATCAGGGAGGCGATCAGCAGGGATTTTTTCATTTGTTTTCCTTAATTATTTCAAAAAATAAATCAATATTGTTGCGATGAATAATTACCGGTAATTATCGCTCGTTAGGTCGTCTTCGAAGGCTTTTCGTACCAGGTGGTGCCTGCCAGACAACGGAAACTTCCTAACCGAATATTATAGCGATTTTTGGTGCGTCGCAATAGGAGCAAGAGGCAAATTCGCAACTATTTTGTGATATCGCAATATTTGCCGAAGCAAATTGCAAGCAAGTGTAAGCGATTTGCGAAAGCGCGACAAAACGATATAAAAATAATATGTTTTATTGCGCTAGCTCAGATGCTGATATTCCACCTGCTGTAATACCACTTTTGCTACACCGCACCCATTCAAGCCAGTTCGATCCAGCCATCCTGATACCACGTATATAAGGCATCCATCACGTCATCGGAAGCCTGGGCCACGGCGGCGCCATCGAGGGCGCGTTCGTTGGCCAGGGTTTCCAGGGCCGTTTTGTCGGCCTTGCCAATGGCAAACGATTCGCCATTGATGAAGACATTCTTGCCACGATACAGCATCAGCGTCTTGCGCGACAACACGACACCCTTTTTCTGTGCGGCATCCGCGAAGCGGCCCACCGTCAGCGGCTTGGACAGCGGCGTGAAAAACACATTGTGCTTGGGTTCCGACAGGTGTTCGCCGAGGAAAATGGTCACGTCTTCTTCCGTGAAGCGCACCTTGTTCATTTCTTCCGCGATAGTGCTGAGCATTTCGCGGGGGATTTCCGCCGGCTTGCCCGACGCTTTCAGGTCCGGATCGCTATAGATACCCGGCAAGTCGATCGAGTCGGCCATGAATTGCAGGAAAGCTTCGCCCAGTTCCTGGAACGTCGGCGAGCGGAAGCCGATCGAATACGTCTGGCAATCGCCGATGGCCACGCCGTCGTGCGCGTAGTGGGGCGGCAAATACAGCATGTCGCCCGGTTCCAGCGTGAATTCTTCGTCGGGCGTGAAGTTGCTGAGGATTTTCAGCGGCAAGCCGTCGATCAGGCTCAGGTCTTTCTGCGCGCCGATGCGCCAGTGGCGCTTGCCCTGGCCTTGCAGCAGGAACACGTCATAGGAATCGAAATGCGGACCCACGCCGCCGCCATCGGTGGCGAAGCTGACCATCAGGTCGTCCAGGCGCGCGTCCGGCAGGAAACGGAACTGGCGCAGCAGGGCGTCGGCCTTGGCGCTGTGCAGGTTGGCGCCCTGCACCAGCAGGGTCCATTCCTTCTGTTTCAGCGAGGGCAGGCTGGTCAGTGGACCTTGCTGCATGTTCCAGTGGCCATCCGCATGGCTGACCAGGCGCGATTCGACATGGTCGAGGGTAGCCAGTTCGGCCAGGGCCTTGAAATCGAACAGCGCCTTGAAGCCAGGCACGGCTTGACGGATCAACAAGGGTTTTTTATGCCAGTAGTCGCGCAGGAATTGCGCCGGCGTGATATCGCCGAGGAGAGTTAATGTTTTCATGCGCCCATTATAACAACCGGAAATGCAGGAATGCGCCTGCCGTTGGCGGCGTGAAGGTATAATTTGCCAGCTTATACAATGAAAGGAAGCATAATGAAGATTGCCAAAAATACGGTCGTGACTGTCAACTACAAACTGTCAGACGCGCAAGACAATCTGATCGAAGACGGCCGCCAGCCGATGGTCTACCTGCACGGTGATTATGAAAACACCCTGCCAAAGATCGAAGAAGAGCTCGACGGCAAGGAAGTTGGCTATTCCAACACGATCCAGATCGAACCGGATGATGCTTTCGGTGAATACGATCCAGCCCTGGTGAAGGTCGAGCCACGCAATCGCCTGCCTGAGCCGCTGGAAGTGGGCATGCAGTTCGAAGGCATGCCGGAAAGCGATTCGCCGGACGAAGAAGCGATGATCTTCACGGTCACCGACATCGCCGACGACAAGGTCGTGCTGGATGGTAACCATCCTCTGGCCGGCATCGCGCTGCGCTTCTCGCTGACCGTCGCTGACGTGCGCGAAGCCACCGAAGAAGAAATCGCCCATGGCCACGTGCATGGCGCACACGGCCATGACCATGGTGATGATGAAGATGAAGGCGACGAAGGCGATCACTTCCGCACGCATCCGATCCATTAATACCGCTTGTTCCAGGCCGGCTATATGCCGGCCTGTTCGTTTGTGCCGCTGTTATTAGCGGCGCAGCGTTGACGCCTTGGCGCGCGCCTGCGCAGACGGGCGGGTGGCGCGTTGACGCACCTCAAAGAATGGCGTCTTGCCGGGCCGTACGGCGATGGCGGACCAGTCGTTGTCGATGCTGACGTGACCCAGATTGCCTTTCCAGCTGATTTTCGGCCCGCCTGTTTTGGCTGCGGCCTTTTTACTTTTTCCTTCCTTGCCATCCGCGTCGCCAGTACGCTGCGTATCGACCAATAGCACCTTGCCGCTGAATTTTTTCGCCAGGGTGCGGATCTGCTTGCGCGGTCCGGCAAAGCCATCCTGTTTCGAGCTGAAGCTGGGCAGCAGCGAATTGTCGTCTTCATCGAGCGCGCCCACGTCGCCATCGGAAAACAGCACGATGCCGTCGAGCTGCTTGCGTTGCGCCATGGCGAACAGGCGCTGCAGCCAGGAACGGTTGGCGACCAGGCGGTCTTCGAATTCGCTGTTGCGTCCCGCTTCCGGCAAGAAATGGTTGTTGTTGGCGGGCAGGTTGACGGTGGCAAACAGCACGCCGCCGTATTCCCAGTGGGCGTTTTCCGCATAGCTGCGGAACTTCGCCGTCGATGATAATCGCGACAGGGTCAGCTTGCGCTGGCCCAGGCTCTGGTCGTCAGCGAAATACACGTCGCGCAGGCGGTTCAGGCGTTCGATGGCGTTGACCCTGCCGCGCGAATTGCGGCAGTTGGCCCAGTCGCTGGCCGACAGCGAGACGATCAGCGGGGGGGCGCTGGCGTCCAGCAAATCCTTGCGCTGGCCATACAGTTTGTCGCTGCACGATTCGCTGGCGGCCTTGATGCCGGTGGCCACGACGAACGACGCATTGAAGGCACTGGTGTCGGCGATGGCTTTTTTCAGGGGGCCGTCGTCCGGCCCCGCGTTGAAGGAATGGCCCAGCACGGCAAACTCGAAGCCGGCCTGATCGCTTTGGACGGCCAGCGCCGCTTGCCACGGCAGGCTGGCAGCCAGCAAGCCGGCGGCCAGCAGGCGTATCGCGCTGCGCCGGCAGGTCATGCGGCGGCCAGCCGTTTCAACTGGTACAACTGCTCCAGCGCATCGCGTGGCGTCAGCGCATCGGGATCGAGGTCGGCGATGGCGTCGAGCAAGGCTTGTTGCGCCGCATTCAGCGCGGCCAGCGGCGCCGCTTCCTCTTCTTCCTCTTGCGCATATGGATCGCTTGCCGGCGCGGCGAACAGGTCGCGCTGCGGCGTGGCGTCGAGCGCCTGCGCTTCCAGGCGCGCCAGATGCTTGCGCGCAGCCTTGATCACGGGCTGCGGCACGCCAGCCAGTTGCGCCACCTGCAAGCCATAGCTTTGCGAAGCGGGACCGGCCTGCACGGCGTGCAGGAAGACGATGCTGTCCTTGTGTTCGACGGCGGACAAATGCACGTTGGCGGCGCTCGGGTGGCTGTCCGGCAGTTGCGTCAGCTCAAAGTAGTGCGTGGCGAACAGGGTGAAGCTGCGGCTGGTATCGATCAGGTGGCGGGCGATGGCCCACGCCAGGGCCAGGCCGTCGAAGGTCGAGGTGCCGCGGCCCACTTCATCCATCAGCACCAGCGAGTGCTCGGTGGCGCCGTTCAAAATCGCCGCCGATTCCGTCATTTCCACCATGAAGGTCGAGCGTCCGCCCGCCAGGTCGTCGGTGGCGCCGATGCGCGTGAAGATGCGGTCGATGGGGCCGATGGTGGCGGACGCGGCCGGCACGTAGCTGCCCACGTAGGCCAGCAAGGTGATCAGGGCCACCTGGCGCATGAAGGTCGATTTACCGCCCATGTTCGGACCGGTAATCAACAGCAAACGGCGTTCGTTGACGAAGCGGCAGTCGTTGGCGATGAAGCGCTCGATCTGCTTTTCCACCACGGGGTGGCGGCCTTCGACGATGTTGATGCACGGCTCGTCGACCAGTTGCGGCGCGGCCCAGTTGTGCTGCTGAGCGTGTTCCGTCAGCGCATTCAGGGTGTCGAGCTGGGCCAGGCCCTGCGAAATGGTCTGCAAGGTGCCGATGTGCGGCGCCAGGTCGGCCAGCAGCAGGTCGTACAGCATCTTTTCGCGTACCAGCGCCTTGTCTTGCGCCGACAGGGCCTTGTCTTCGAAGACCTTCAATTCCGGCGTAATGTAGCGCTCGGCATTTTTCAGGGTCTGGCGGCGGCGGTAGTCGTCCGGCACCTTGTCCGTCTGGCCGTGCGTGACTTCAATATAGAAGCCGTGCACCTTGTTGTATTCCACGCGCAAATTGGCGATGCCCGTGCGCGCGCGTTCGCGCGTTTCCAGGTCGAGCAGGAACTGGCCCGCGTTTTCCGACAGCGCGCGCAATTCGTCCAGTTCCGCGTCAAAACCGGTGGCAAACACGCCGCCGTCGCGCACCATCGCGGCCGGTTCCTGCGCCACGGCGCGCACCAGCAAGTCCAGGCAGGCCGTTGGTGTGGCCAGGGCCGCGTGGATGGCGGCCAGCAAGCCCGTTTCGCCGCCCTGGCCAGGACCATAACAACGGACGACGTCGCCGCGCAGGGCCGGCAGTTGCAGCAAGCCGTCGCGCAGGGCGGCCAGATCGCGCGGACGCGCCGACAGCAGCGCGATGCGCGTGGTGATGCGTTCGATATCGGGCACTTGCGCCAGGGTGGCGGCGAGCGGACCGGCCGCTTCGCTTTGCGCCAGCGCGGCGATGGCTTCATGGCGCGCGCGCGCCACCTTCTGGTCGCGCCGCGCATGGTGCAGCCAGTGGCGCAGCATGCGCGAACCCATGGCCGTGCGGCAATGATCCAGCAGGGAGAACAAGGTCGGCGATTCCTGGCCGCGGATGGTTTCCGTCAACTCCAGGTTGCGCCGTGTGG